>NZ_FNVI01000025.1:0-93403 GCF_900107945.1 Methylobacterium sp. 190mf
CCGGCATAGGGCACCGAGATGGCGCCGTCGCGCCCGACGGGCTGCTCGGGGATGAGGGCGGACTTGGATCCGGCGGAGAAGCGGTCGGCGACGAGGGGTCCGGAGAACAGGCCGCCGGATCCGGCTTCCCAGACGGAGACCGAGACCATGTCGCCGATGCCGATGACCGGCTCGGAGGAGGGGCGATGGTCGCCGAAGGAGGCGAGCAGGCTGTCGAGGGGGCGGCCGCGCAGGGCCTCGACCACGGAGGGCGTGACGTCGATGATCTCGTAGCGGGCAAGGATCCCGCCGTCGGCCGTGGCGACCTCGGCCCCGGCCTGGATCGCGCTCGCCGTCGGACCCGCCGCGGGCAGGTACGTGCAGCCCGACATCGCCGTGACGGCGAGCAGGACGAGGGGAAGTTTGCGCATCCAGATGTTGCCCATCGGTATTGCCGAGCCCGTGCCTAGCCCATAGCGGCCCAGGTGTCCGTAGCGGGTGAGCCACACTCCGCCCGCCACGACCGAGACTGCTAAGTCATCCTCGTTAAGCACAGCTTTTTCGGGGCACAGGGACGACGAATGCCGGGCGCAGCGCGCGCTGCTGAAATATCGGGACACAAATCCGAGCGCTGTCGACGGTAACGAGTCGGCCCATCGACTCCAGGGCCGCACGGCCCCGGCGCGATCCGCTCACTGACCCTGTGTCACCGCCGCGGTGATGTCGCCGTAGACGGCGCTGACGCGGGACACGTAGTAGCGGATGCTGCCGACCGCGACGAGGAAGATCAGGCCCCCGAGCAGGGCATACTCGGTCGCGGTGGATCCGCGGACGTCGCGGGCGAAGCGCGCGGTCGCGACAGGGATCCGATCCGTCAGGGCGGCCGCCGCCCGGGATCGCACCGCGCGCCGCCCCGCCCCGTCGCCGCCCGGCTCATCCATGGTCGAACGCGCCTTCCCGTCCCGCCGTCCGCGTGGCCTCACGCGCTCGGAAGGCTGTTACCGGCCCGCGCTTGCCGCCGGCTTAACGAAGTGTCCGAAACAGGGCATCGGGCTGATTCCGGGCGGGATATGCACCGCCCCGCGCGGCGGGCGCGCCCGGCGAGGGCGCGCCCGCGACGGCTCAGGCGTGGCCGGCCTTGTGGCGCAGGTCGTCGATCCGCTTGGAGGCCTCGGCCTTGTCGAGGTCGGGATCGAACGCCTTCGGCTCCTTCGCCTCCTCGGAGAGCGTCTTCAGGTAGGAGGCCTGCGCGCCGGTCATCGGCTCGCCGCCGGTGGTCCACTGGTCCGGATCCTTGATCTGGTTCGACACGTCCTTCGGGTCGGTCTTGGGGTTCTCCGGCGCGTTCTGGCGCGCATCCTGGCGCCCTCCAGAATCCCGATCGGCCTTCGACGTCGCCTTCGCGGTGGTGGTAGCCATGCGACTCATGTTCCCTAAATGTTCGCGTTCTGGGTCGTCAACGCGGCCCGCGGCGCGACGGTTCCTGCCACACGGCGGCAACGTCGGGCGCGGCGATCTTCCCTTCCGCGCGCGCGCTCCGCATGATCGTGACGCGCGGCGCCCCGGCGCGCCTCGGAGCCACGGTGGTCCGGATGACGTCCCAATCAGACCCGCCATTCGATGCCGGGACGGCCGCTCAGGTGCTCGTGGTCATGGGCGTCTCGGGGTCCGGGAAGAGCACCGTGGCGGCGCTGATCGCCGAGAAGCTCGGCTGGATCTTCGTGGACGGCGACAGCTTCCACGCGCCGGAGCACGTGGCGAAGATGCACGCGGGCCACGCCCTCGACGACGCGGACCGCGCGCCGTGGCTCGCCCGGATCGCGACCTGGATCCAGCAGCGCCTCGACGCCGGCGAGTCCGGCGTGGTGGTCTGCTCGGCGCTCCGGCGCGCGTACCGGGACGTCCTCACCCGGGGCAGCCGGCGGGTCCGCATCGTCTACCTCGACGGCGACAAGGCCCTGATCGCGCGGCGCCTCGCGGAGCGCCAGGGTCACTTCATGTCGCCGCATCTCCTGGACAGCCAGTTCGCCACCCTCGAGGTCCCGGGCCCCGACGAGCACCCGATCACCGTCGGGATCCTCGAGCCGCCCGAGGCGATTGCCGACCGGGTCGTGGCGGAACTCGCCACCGCTGCGCGCCGGGATCCGGGTGGGGAGTGACGCGATGACAGCAGGTACCGGCAAGGCCGCGGGGATCGCCCTGGTGATCTCGGACGTCGACGGCACCCTGGTCACCGGGGACAAGCGCCTGACGGCGGCGACGGTGGCGGCCGTGCGTGGCCTGCGCGCGGCCGGGATCGGCTTCAGCATCGCCTCGGCGCGGCCGCCGATCGGACTGCGGAGCCTCGTGGCGGAGCTCGGCCTCGACCTGCCGATGGGGGCCTTCAACGGCGCGAGCGTCGTCCGGCCGGACCTGTCGATCATCGAGGAGCGGACCATCCCGGAGCCGGCGGCCCGGGCGGCCCTCGACCGGCTCCTGGCCGAGGGGCTGGACGTCTGGGTCTTCGCCGACGGCGCGTGGTGCCTGCGCGACCCGGACGGTCCCTACACCGACCTGGAGCGCCGCACGATCGACGCGGAGCCCCGGGTCGTGCCGGATCTCGGAACGCTCATGGGTACGGCCGCCAAGATCGTCGGCGTCAGCCGCGACCACGCCCATCTCGCGGCCTGCGAGACGCGAATCGCGGCGGCGCTGGCCGGCCGGGCCACCGTCCACCGCTCGCAGAAGTACTATCTCGACGTGACCCCGCCCGATCTCGACAAGGGTCGCTTCGTCGCCTGGATGAGCGCGCATCTCGCTATCCCGCGCGAGCGGATCGCCACGTTCGGCGATGCCGGGAACGATCGCCCGATGTTCGCACAGAGCGGCTACTCCGTGGCGATGGGCAATGCCGAGGCGAGCGTCCAGGCGGCCGCCAGCGCGGTCACGGACAGCAACGACGCCGACGGGTTCGCCCGCGCGGTCGAGCGCTTCATCCTTCCCTGACCGGCTCCCCAGACCGGCCGACCGCGTCCGCGCGCCGCCCTGTGGCGCGCGGATCACAAGCACGCCCGTCGCCCCGGCCGCCCACAGGCTGCCGAACGGGGGCCGCTTTCCGGCCTCATTTCCCCGTGACCTAGCTTGACTACAGAACAAGCAGCACCGGGTCTCGGAATGCATCGCCTCATCCTGGCCGCCGTCCTCGCGGTCGCGCCCGCAGCCGCCTTCGGGCAGGGCGCGCGCGACAATATCGACGCGTTGATCGAGCAGCAGGCGAAGGCGAACGGCGTTCCGGCGAGCTTCGTGCACGCCGTGGTCAAGCGCGAGAGCAACTACAATCCGCGGGCGAAGGGCGGCAGCGCCCTGGGTCTCATGCAGATCAAGCACGCGACCGCGCGCGGCATGGGCTACACCGGCGACGCCGCCGGCCTGTACGATCCGGAGACCAACCTGCGCTACGGCGTGGCCTATCTGGCGGGCGCCTACCGCACGGCCAAGGGCAACGTCGCCCAGGCCTACCAGTACTACAACCGCGGCTACTACTACGCCGCCAAGCGCCAGGGCATCTCCACCGAGGTCGCCTCGGTGGTCGCCCCCGTGGCGGCGTCGGCCAGCGCCCTCGCGAGCCTGTTCGGCGGCGGCGTCGCCGACTCCAAACCCAACCCCGCGGCCGCCCTGGCCTACGCGCCGACGGCCGCCGCCGTGGCGGAGGTTCCGACCGAGACCGTCGAGGTGCCGCTGCCGCCGCGCCGGCCCGCCGCCCTGGCCGGCGCCGCGGTCGAACTCGCCAGCCTGTCCATCGACCCGGCCGCGGGCGCGACCCCGGCCGCCCCGCAGGCCGCCTCGGTTCCCGCCGTAGAGGTGCCGCTGCCGCCGCGCCGACCCACCGCCCTCGGGAGCGCGGAGGCCTCGCCGGCGCAGATGGCGGAACTCCGGCTCTCGCCGCAGCCCGCGGCGGCCGCCACCCCGATGACCCCCGCGGCCGCTTCGGCACCGGCCACCGAGGCGGCGGTCGAGGCGGTCGAGGTGCCGCTGCCGCCGCGCCGTCCGTCGCTCCAGATGCTCGCCGCCGCGACGCCGCGGCGCGCTCCGGCCGCCGCGCCGGTGCGCGAGGCCACGGCCCTGCCGGTCGAGTAGCGCGCCCTCTCCGGCGCGGGCGCAGACCGCCGATCGCCCGCCCGGCCGGGCCTTCTGCCCACACAAGGATCATGCCCAAGGCTTGACCATCGGGTCGATCCGCAACACATAGGCGCCACGCCAGCAACGTGGTTGGATCGTTACGGTACGGACCGGCGCCGCGAGACAGCGGCCGTACGCGGGTGGCGCACGACGGATCTCAGGGCAGGAAACGCCGGTCTACACGCGCACGTTCTCAGGCAGCTTCCTGTCTGGCGGAACGCCAAAGCGCGATGGATCTCGAAGCGGCAGGCATGCAGGGCACGGACTCTGCTTTCGAGCTGGCAGGAAAGCGGACGGCGCCATGACCGGCGTGGAACAGGAATCTCTCTTTCTCACGGACCTCGGGCGACGCGTCAGGCACGCGCGCACCGTGCGCGGGCTGTCGCGCAAGGTTCTGTCGCAGACCTCGGGCCTGTCCGAGCGCTACATCGCGCAGCTAGAGGGCGGCCAGGGCAACGTCTCGATCATCCTGCTGCGGCGGGTGGCGAACGCCATGGGTGTGCGGCTGGACGACCTGATCACCGGCAACGACGCGCTGCCCGACTGGCCCGTGGTGCGCGACCTCCTCGCCCAGGCGAGCCCGGCCCAGATCGTCGCCGCCAAGGAGGCCCTGTCCGGCGGCAGCCGGCCCGAATCGAGCAACCGGCCGCGCGTGGCGCTGACCGGACTGCGCGGCGCCGGCAAGTCGACCCTCGGCAAGCTCGCGGCCGAGCGCCTCGGCTGGACCTTCGTGGAGCTCAACGCCGAGATCGAGCGGGAGAACGCCCTCTCGGTCCAGGAGATCTTCGCGATCTACGGCCAGGAAGGCTACCGCCGGCTCGAGCAGGCGGCCTTGCGGCGCCTGACCGAGCATCCCGGGCCGCTGATCCTCGCGACGAGCGGCGGCATCGTCGCGGAACCGCTGACCTACGATCTGCTCCTCCAGGCGTTCTACACCATCTGGCTGCGCGCCCGGCCGGAGGAGCATATGAGCCGCGTCCGCGAGCAGGGACACCTCGCCACGACGGGCGACCACGCCTCCGCGATGCAGGAGCTGCGCGCCGTGCTGGCGAGCCGCGAGCCGCTCTACGCCCGGGCCCCGGCGACGGTGGACACCTCCAACATCCCTGTCCAGACGATGCTGGACCGCCTGACGGCGGCGATCGAGGCGCGGTTCGGGCAGGGCGTGCCGCTGGCGGACTGACCCGCCCGCGTTCGCTGACAGCCATGCGACCGATGCGACCCCTGGGCCGCGCCGGCCCTTGATCGCCGCGGTGCAGCGCACCACGCTAGGGCAGTACCCGCGGTCCGTCGCCGCCGCTGCCGTCTCTCCGGGCGGGACAACCACCCCGCCGAGCGGGCGCTGGACCGGCCCCGCCCCACGCGCGACCGGCAGACCCTGCGAAGTCCCGGACATGAGCATCCGACTATGAGCGCCAGTCCTGCCTTCACTCACCCATCGCATGACCTCGCGGTCGTCGACCCGGTCTGGTCGCGGTTGCGGGACGAGGCGGAGGATGTCCTGCGGACCGAGCCGCAGCTCGCCTCCTTCATCGTCGCCACCATCCTGAACCACACCACGCTGGAAGGCGCGGTCTCCCACCGGGTCGCGGCGCGGCTCGGGCACCCGTCGCTCCCGGCCGAACTCGTCGCCCACGCCTTCCACGAGGCGATCACGGTCGATCCCGGAATCGGCCAGGCGTTCCGCGCCGATATCGGCGCGGTGATCGACCGGGATCCGGCGACGCTCCGGGCCCTCGAACCGGTCCTGTACTTCAAGGGCTTCCACGCCCTGCAGGCCTACCGCCTCGCCCACCATGTCTGGAACCGCGGTCGGCGCGACCTCGCCCTCTACCTCCAGAGCCGGGTCTCGGAGGTGTTCCAGTGCGACATCCATCCGGCGGCGCGGATCGGTCGGGGCGTCTTCCTCGACCACGCCACCGGCCTCGTGGTCGGGTCGACCGCGGTGATCGAGGACGACGTGTCGATCCTCCACGCCGTGACCCTGGGCGGCACCGGCAAGCAGCGCGGCGACCGCCACCCCAAGATCCGCCGCGGCGTGATGATCGGCGCCGGCGCCAAGATCCTGGGCAACATCGAGGTCGGAGCCTGCGCCCGAGTGGCGGCGGGCTCGGTGGTGCTGCGGCCGGTACCGCCGAACACGACGGTCGTCGGCGTGCCGGCGCGCGTGGTCGGCACCGCCGGCTGCGACGATCCGGCTCGGGCGATGGACCAGCTCGTCGCCCTCGATCAGTTCATCCACCTGGGCGACGGGATCTGACCCGGGGCCGTCGCGCTTGCCGCTCCGCCCGCGGCGTGGCAAGCCCTCGGCCCATCCGCGGCGCCAGCGCCGCCAGGGGAGATCGACCAGCGTGACCAAAGCCGAGACCGCGAAGCTTCAGGACTATCTGCGCCGCAAGTTCGCGAACAACAATATCCGCCTTACCGCGATGAAGACCGGCGACTCCGCCGAGGTGTTCATCGGCGAGGAGTCGATCGGCGTGATCGCCGACGACAAGGAGGACGGCGACGATTCCTTCGTCTTCCGGATGGCGATCCTCGACATCGATCTCGAGGAAGAGGCCTGAGGCCCCGCGCTCCGGCCGGACCCGCGTCCCGGATCGGGTCCCGCCGGCCGCACCTGTGCACGGATTAACGCTAACGAAGACTCGTGCTTAACAACCGGTAAACGGCGTGAGTACAGTGCGCGCAACCTGTATCAGGAGCGCGAATAATGGTCCTCACGCCCGTCGCCCTCGAGTCGATCCGGACCCTCTGCATCGGACTGGCGCTGTCCGGCCTGATCGCCAGCGCCTTCGAGCTGTTCGCGGCGCGGCGGGCGAGCTTCAGCCTGCTGGAGCGCGGTGGTCTGCCGGCGGTCGCCGCCCTGCCGATGCTGGCCTTCTCGGCGCCGTTCATCATCCTGCGCAACACGGTGCGCGGCCGGCGGATCGAGGGGCGCCCGATCCCGTTCGTGATGCTGGCGACGGTCATCGCGTGCGGCTGGAGCCTGCTCTCCGGCCGCGTCGCCCTCGACCTCGCCGCGATGCTGGTGGGCGCCTGATCGGGTTCAGGGCTCGGCGGTGGCCACCTGCGCGGTCCCGTCCTTGCCCTCCAGGGACACCCAGGCCGCGCCGTCCTGGCCGGCCCGCTTGATGAAGTTGTAGCCGGTGCGGCGCCAGGAGCGGATCGCGTCGGTCTTGTTGTCGAGGATGAAGTCGCCGCGGTCGGTCCGGACCGTCAGCACCGCGTGGCCCTCGTTGGTCTCGTCGATCACCACGGTCATCAGCAGGGCGCGCCGCGGCAGGCCGCGCTCCACCAGCATCCGCCGCTTCAGCAGCTGGTAATCCTCGCAATCGCCGAACCCGTCATCGGGGAAGTCCCAGCGGTCGACGACGCCCCAATGCGCCTGATCGGTGATCGGCCGGATGCGCGCGTTCACGCGGCGGTTGACGCTCTGCAGGGTCCGCCACACCGCCACGGTCAGGGAAATCTCGGCCGGCTCGGCCGTGTCGACCGTGCATTCCTGAGGCGTGCGGGCGCAGAAATCCGTCCAGCCCGCGATCGCCCGCACCGGCCCGGTCGGTTCGGCGGCGGTCACCTGATCCGGCAGGACCAGCCGCGCGTGGGCGTGGGTCGTGGCGCCGCCCATCGCGAGGATCGTGCCGAGCAGGGCGAAACTCGCCGCCTGCCGCGCGCGGCACGCCGCGTGCGTCCACCCGCGCCAACGGAGCGGGCCGAAGACCTGACACGAGATACCGCCATCCGCGTGCCGCATGGTTCAAGCCCCCGCCGCCCGATGATGACGGAAGGGTGACACGGCCACGTGCGACGCACAATGGGTCAGGGCGAGGCAGCTAACGCGCGGGGAGCCGTATCGGTTCCGATTTAAGAGAGTGTTGCATCCGCGGGGCTGGCCGAAACCGTATGCACTGAGTGAATAGCCGCTCTGCGCCTTCTCGGAAGGCCTTGATTCAGGTCAGCTTTGCCGGCTTCTCAGCACGGCTCGCACGGGGGATTCGCGGCGGGCTCGATCGAGACGCGTGAAGCCGGCCAGCCCGTCGCCGACGGGGCCGCACCCCAGGAAAGGACCCGCCATGCAGCCCGCCATCCAGCAGGTGATCAGAGCGCTCGCCGAAGATGGTCGGGCCGGCGCGATCAATATCGCGGAGCACGCGGTCGATTCCTACCTCGCCGACGCGCCGAGCGAGGGCGACAGGGCGCTGTCGCGGGACATCCTGGTCCGGGATCTCGCCAGTCTCCGGGGCGTCGCCCCGCATCTCGCGGCCTTCATCGGCCGGGTGGAGTCCTACGTGGCGAGCCTCGCCCAGCCGTCGCTGAGCCGGGCGGCCTGAGGCCGCGTCACCGGTTTGCAGTGGTGACCGGGGAGGTGACGCCGCCGAGGGAGACCCAGGCGACGGCGTCCTGGCTCTCGCGCTTGATGAACACGTAGCCGGTCTTGTGCCAGGGCAGGATCGCGCTGGTCTTGTTGTCGAGCACCAGGTCGCCGCGGTCGGTGATCAGGGTCAGCACGGCGTGGCCCTCGCCCTTCTCGTCGATCACCACGGTCATGCGCATCGCCCGCCGCGGCAGGCCGGCCTCGGCCAGCATGTGGCGCTTGAGCAGCTGGAAGTCCTCGCAGTCGCCGATGCCGTCCTCGGCCAGGTCCCAGCGGTCGGCCACGTGCAGGTGGTCCTGGTCGGTCATCGGCTCGATCGCCTTGTTGACCCGCCGGTTCACCGACACGATCGTCGCCCAGGTGGCGGGCGTCAGGCTGATCCGGGCCGGCTCGCCCCGGTCCAGCGCGCACTCCGCCGCGTAATTCTGACAGAACGTCACCCACGCCGCGATCGGCTTGGCGTCGCCCAGGATCTTGGCGCCCACGTCCGCGGGCAGGCTCGCCAGCGTCTGCGCCTGAACCGGAGCGGCGAGGCCGAGCAGCGTCGCCGCTCCGACCAGCATCCCCCGAACCGTCCTGAGAAGCGCCGCGCCCATCGAACCCGTCCCCGTTGTTGAGGACAGGATTGCGCCGCAGAGCCTCCGCGGCGCTGAAGCGGATGCGCGCAATTTTACCGATCTGCCGGCGCGGGCCCGCTCACGCGCGACAGCGTCGACGGGAGACTTGAGAACCCTTGTAAATCGGCGGCTTCGGCTTCGGAAACCGGAAACCTTGAGGGTTCGTCACCCGGGGACCTGAGTCCTCAGGCGCGCAGCCGCCATCGCGAGCGCAGAGAGGCACACCAAGACTGCGCCAAGCCGACCGATGGCGCGCTGCCCTGGGTAGCCTCGCTGCGCCCGCGATCACGGGGTGGAAACGCTCAGCCCGCCGTCTGGTCGAGCTTGCGCTCGGCCTCGCCCTTCAGCTCCGGGAAGTCCGCCTGCGTGTAGGCGCGGCCCCGGTGCGGGTCCTCGGTGATGCCCTCGTGCTCCAGGCGGCGGAGCTGCACCCGCCGGATCTTGCCCGAGATCGTCTTGGGCAGATCGGTGACGAATTCGAGCCCGCGCAGGCGCTTGAAGGTCGCGAGCCGGGCGTTGGTGAACCGGAAGATGTCGAGCGCCGTCTCGGGTCCGGGGCTGGCTCCGGCCACCAGGGACACGTAGGCCTTCGGGATGGTGTGGCGCATCGGGTCGGGCACCGGCACCACCGCCGCCTCGGCCACGGCCGGGTGCTCGATCAGCACGCTCTCCAGCTCGAAGGGGCTGATCCGGTAGCCCGACGACTTGAACACGTCGTCGGCGCGGCCGACGAAGGTGTAGCAGCCCTGCTCGTCCACGAAGGCGACGTCGCCGGTGTGGTAGAGGTCGCCGGCCGCGCCCGACAGGTTGCCCTGGCCGTCGTCGTAGCCCTGCATCAGGCCGGCGGGCCGGTGGGCCCCGAGTTCGAGGCAGACCTCGCCCTCGGTGGCCGGCTGACCGTCGAGGTCGAGGACGCGCACCCGGTAGCCCGGGAGAGGCCGGCCCAGGGCGCCCGGCACCACCGGCTGCCCCGGCGTGTTGGCCATGAGCGCGGTGGTCTCGGTCTGGCCGTAGCCGTCGCGGATCGTGAGGCCCCAGGCGCTCTTCACGCGCTCGATCACCTCGGGATTCAGGGGCTCGCCCGCCGCGCAGACCTCGCGCAGGGCGAGCCGCTTCCCGGACAAGTCCTCCTGGATGATCATCCGCCAGACGGTCGGCGGCGCGCAGAGCGTGGTGGCGCCGGTGCGCTCCAGCTGCGCCAGCAGCGCGGCCGCGTTGAACGGCGCCTGGTTGATCACCAGGATCGTCGCGCCGGCATTCCAGGGCGCGAAAAACGAGGACCACGCGTGCTTCGCCCAGCCCGGCGAGGAGACGTTGCAGTGCACGTCCCCCGGCTGCAGCCCGAGCCAGTACATGGTCGAGAGCGCGCCCACCGGGTAGGAGCGGTGGCTGTGGCGCACCAGCTTCGGCTTCGCCGTGGTGCCGGAGGTGAAGTAGAGGAGCAGCGGGTCGTCGGCGGCGGTCGGGGCGTCCGGCGCGAAGCTGTCCGAGGCCGTGAAGGCGTCGTCGTAGGCCGCCCAGCCCTCCGTCGGAGCCCCGGTGACGAGGCGAACGGCACCGCCCGTGTCGAGGCCGGCGAACCGTGCGATCTGCTCCGGCCCGGCCACGATCGCCCGCGGGCGGCCGCGGGCGAGGCGGTCGGCGAGCTCGTCGGCGGTGAGCAGCGTGGTCGCCGGGATGACCACGGCGCCGAGCTTCATCGCGGCCAGCATGGTCTCCCACAGGGCCGGCACGTTGCCGAGCAGCAGGAGCAGGTGGTCACCGCGCTTCAGGCCGAGCTGACGCAGGTGGTTGGCCACCTGATTGGACCGTGCCGCGAGCTCGCCGAAGCTGAGGCTCTGCTCGGCCCCGCTGCCAGCCTCGACGATCCGCAGGGCGGCGCGGTCGCGGCTCTCGGGGCCGGCGAGGACGGCGTCGAACCAGTCGAGCGCCCAGTTGAACGGCACCGGGTCCGGCCACGCGAAGGCCGCGACGGCGGCGGCGTAGTCGGTGCGATGGGCCAGCAGAAGGTCGCGGGCCTCCCGGAAGCTCGGCATGGTCGTTCCCCCTCGTCCTCGTTGCCCGATCCCGACCCGGCGTCTTCAGGCCGGGATCAGATCCTCACCGGCCTCGCCCTGCGCGAGGCGCTGAACCATGGCGGCGTGGAAGTCGCGGATCTGCCCGGCAATCGCCCCAACACTGCGGTCGTTGCGGGCGAAATCGTCGGCGTTCAGCGCGATCAGGCCGGCCGTGTAGCCGGCCTCGTTGTGTTCGAACGGATCCGCGTAGAGCCATGCCCACCAATCGCGGAGCGGGATCAGGCTGGCGCCGGGCTTGACCCGCAGCGCCGCCAGGAAACGGAAATGGCGCGTCAGCTCTTTCCGCCAGACCGACCGCGTCCGTTGGGGCACGAAGGCGAGCAGCTTCACGAGGTGCTCGTTGATGGTCTCCTCGCGCCCGCGCGCCTTCTGGGCGACGATTGCGCGCGGGAAGGCCATCTCGAACCGGACTTCGTCGTGGTCCAGCACATCCATCGCCTGGTCCCCGCTCAGGTGTTCTCGAACCGGGGCGGCCGCTTCTCTACGAAGGCGGCCATACCCTCCTTCTGGTCCTTGGTGGCGAACATGGCGTGGAACACCCGCCGCTCGAACCGGATGCCCTCGGTCAGCGTGGTCTCGTAGGACCGGTTGACCGCCTCCTTGGTCATCATCGCGATCGGCAGCGACATCGACGCGATGGTCTCGGCCGCCTTCAGTGCCTCGTCGAGGAGCTGGTCGGCCGCGATCACGCGCGAGACGAGGCCGGCACGCTCGGCCTCGGCGGCGTCCATCATCCGCCCGGTCAGGCACATCTCCATGGCCTTGGCCTTGCCGACGAAGCGGGTCAGCCGCTGGCTGCCGCCGATCCCCGGCATCACGCCGAGCTTGATCTCGGGCTGGCCGAACTGCGCCGTGTCGGCCGCCAGGATGATGTCGCACATCATGGCGAGTTCGCAGCCACCGCCGAGCGCGTAGCCCGCCACCGCGGCGATGATCGGCTTGCGCACGGCGACGAACCGGTCCCAGTCGGCGAACCGGTCGCCGGAATACATCTCCGCGTAGGTGGCGTGCTGCATCTCCTTGATGTCGGCGCCGGCCGCGAAGGCCTTCGCCGAGCCGGTGAGGACGATGCAGCCGATCCCCGGATCCGCATCCGCCTCGGTCGCCGCCCGGATCACCTCGCGGGTGAGCTGCGCGTTGAGGGCGTTCAGGGCCTTCGGCCGGTTGAGGGTGATCAGCAGGACGCGCCCGCGCGTCTCCGTCAGGATCGTCTCGTACGTGTCGCTCACGACTCGCCTCCCTGCCCGCGGAGCATACGGATGATCGCGGAAAAGTCCTCTCCCCCGTGGCCCGCGCCCTCGAACAGGCCGTAGATCTGCGCGGCCTCCGCGCCCAGCGGCGTCGCCGCCCCCGCGGCGATGGCGGCGGCCTGAGCGAGTCGGAGGTCCTTGAGCATCAGCGCGGCGGCGAAGCCCGGCTTGTAGCCGTTGTTGGCCGGCGAGGTCGGCACCGGACCCGGCACCGGGCAGTAGGTGGTCAGTGACCAGCACTGACCCGAGGAGACCGAGGCCACGTCGTAGAGCGCCTGGTGCGACAGGCCGAGCTTCTCGCCGAGCGCGAAGGCCTCGCTGACGCCGATCATCGAGATGCCGAGGATCATGTTGTTGCAGATCTTGGCCGCCTGCCCGGCGCCGGCATCGCCGCAATGGAACACGTTCTTGCCCATCGCCTTCAGCAGCGGCTCGGCCTTGGCGAAGGCGGCCGCGGCGCCGCCGGCCATGAAGGTCAGCGTCCCGGCCTTCGCGCCGCCGGTGCCGCCGGAGACCGGCGCGTCCACCGACAGGCAGCCCCGCGCCTCGGCGAGGGCGTGGGCCTTGCGGGCGCTCTCGACGTCGACCGTGGAGGAATCGATCAGGAGCGTGCCGGCGGGCAGGGCCTCGGCGAGCTGCGTCCAGACCTCGACCACGTGCCGCCCGGCGGGCAGCATGGTGATGACGACGTCCGCCCCTTGGGCCGCCTCCAGGGCCGAGCCGGTGACAGCGACGCCTCCGGCGCGCGCCCCCTCCAGCGAGGCCGGCACCAAGTCGAAGCCGCGCACGGTGTGGCCCGCCTTCACGAGGTTGGCCGCCATGGGCCCGCCCATGTTGCCGAGACCGATGAACCCGATGGTCTGCGCCATCCTGCTTCTCCCTTGATTGCTGTCGTTCGCGTCTTCCACCCGCGTCCTCATCTGAAGTGACCGCGACGCGGGCCTCGAAGGAGGGCTCCAGGAATCACGGCGGCTTCTGGAGCCCTCCTTCGAGGCCTACGCTACGCTTCGGCACCTCAGGATGAGGGTGTGGGTGGGAACGAGCGATGCGTCATCACACCGGCCCCGTGCGCGATTCCGAAAAAACCGGCTCCGCCCGCTTCTCCAGCCAGCGGGCGATCCGCGCCGGATCGACCGCGTCGAGGGTCGGCGGGTTCCAGCGCGGGCTCTTGTCCTTGTCGATCACCGCGGCGCGGATGCCTTCGCGGAAATCGCCCTCCGCCAGCAGGGCCAGCGAGGCGTGGAACTCGCGCTCCAGGCAGGCTTCCAGGTTCGGCGCGCCGCGGCCGAGCCGCAGGAGGCACAGCGTCAGGACGAGGCTCGACGGCGCCTTGGTCAGGAGCGTCGCCCGGGTCGCGGCGGCGAAGTCCGAGCCGTCCGCCGCCAGGGCCGACAGGATCTCGTCCACCATGTCGAAGGCGAAGCAGCGGTCGATCACCGCCCGGTGCGCGGCGAGCGGTGCCGGCTCCGGATCACGGGCGAGCCGTGCGATCGCGTCCCGCACGCCCGCCTGCCCGGCATCCGGGTCGACCGCCACGAGGGCGTCGATCAGGTCAGGCAGACCCGCGGAGGGCACCAGGGCGCCGGCCAGCCGGCAGAAGATCGCGTCGGCGGCGCCGACCGGCTCGCCGGTCAGGCCGAGATAGGTGCCGAGTTCCCCGGGCGCGCGCGGCAGCAGCCACGTTCCGCCGACATCCGGCAGGTAGCCGATGCCGGTCTCCGGCATGGCGACGCGGGAACGCTCGGTGACGATCCGGTGCGCGGCGTGGCCCGCGAGCCCGACACCCCCGCCCATGGTGATGCCGTCCATGACCGCCACGAAGGGCTTCTCGTAGGCGGCGATGCGCGCATCGAGCCTGTACTCGTCCCGCCAGAAGGTCTCGGCGAAGGCGGTGTCGGGGCTGTCGTAGAGGGAGCGCAGGTCGCCGCCGGCGCACAGGCCGCGCTCGCCCTCCCCGGTGAGCAGCACCGCGGCGATGCCCGGATCGGCCGAGAACCGGTCGAGCGCCCGGTCGATCTCGCCGACCATGCCGTGGGTCAGGGCATTGAGGGCCTTCGGCCGGTTGAGCCGCAGCCGGCCCAGGGCGCCGACACGCTCGACGATCACGTCGCTCATCGGCGGCCCCCGGTCAGCCCGCGGGCGATGATCAGCCGCATGATCTCGTTGGTCCCCTCGAGGATCTGGTGCACGCGCAGATCGCGGACGATCTTCTCCACGCCGTACTCGGCGAGGTAGCCGTAGCCGCCGTGAAGCTGGAGCGCCTGGTTGGCGACCTCGAAGGCCGCGTCGGTGACGTGGCGCTTGGCCATCGCGCAGAGCTGGGTCGCGGCCGGGTCCTTGGCGTCGAGCGCGGCGGCCGCGTGCCGCAGGAAGGTGCGTGACACCTCCAGGCTCGTCGCCATGTCGGCGAGGCGGAACTGCAGCGCCTGGAAGTCGGTGAGCCTCGCCCCGAAGGCGCGGCGGTCGCCCATGTAGGCGAGCGCCTTGTCGAGGGCCGCCTGCGCGCCGCCGAGCGAGCAGGCCGCGATGTTGAGCCGCCCCCCGTCGAGGCCGCTCATGGCGATCTTGAAGCCCTGGCCCTCGGCGCCGAGGCGGTTGCCCACCGGCACACGGCAGCCGTCGAAGCGCACCGCGCGGGTCGGCTGGGCGTTCCAGCCCATCTTGCGCTCGTCGGCCCCGAAGGACAGGCCGGGCGTGCCCTTCTCGACCACGATCGCGGAGATCCCCGCCGGGCCGGCCTCGCCGGTGCGGACCATGCAGACGTAGAGGTCGCTGGCGCCGGCGCCCGAGATGAACTGCTTCTCGCCGGAGAGCACGTAATGGTCGCCGTCCCGCTCGGCGCGGGTGCGGAGCGCCGCAGCGTCGGAGCCCGAACCCGGCTCGGTGAGGCAGTAGCTGGCGATCCGCTCCATGCCCATGAGCGACGGCAGCCAGCGGCGGCGCTGATCGTCGTCGCCGTAGGCGTCGATCATCCAGGCGCACATGTTGTGGATCGACAGGAACGCCGCCACGGTCGGGCAGCCGGTGCTGAGCGCCTCGAAGATCAGCGTCGCGTCGAGGCGCGACAGGCCGGAACCGCCGACATCCTCGCGGACGTAGATGCCCGCCATGCCGAGGGCGGCCGCTTCCCGCAGGGTCTCGACCGGGAAGGTCTTGTCGCGGTCCCAGTCGAGGGCGTGCGGCGCGATGTGCTCGGCCGCGAAGCCGAGGGCCATCTCGCGGATCGCGGTCCGGTCCTCGTCGAGCCCGAAACTCATGGGCACTCCCTCATGTTCGTCAGCCACCGCGCGAGGTACGCACATCGGCCGCCCCAAGGCGGGCCGTACCCCCTCCCCGCGCGGGAGAGGGGGACCCGGGCCCCACCTCGAGCCGTCGCGCTCTACCGCATCGTCGGGATGGAGAACTCCGCCCCGCTCTTGATGCCGCTCGGCCAGCGCTGCGTCACGGTCTTGGTCTTGGTGTAGAACCGGATCGAGTCCGGCCCGTGCTGGTTCAGGTCGCCGAAGCCCGAGCGCTTCCAGCCGCCGAAGGTGTGGTAGGCGATCGGAACCGGGATCGGCACGTTGACGCCGACCATGCCGACATTGACCCGCGCGGTGAAGTCGCGGGCCGCATCGCCGTCCTGGGTGAAGATCGCGACGCCGTTGCCGTACTGGTGGGTCGAGGGCAGCGCCAGCGCCTCCTCGTAATCCTTGGCCCGAACCACCGAGAGCACGGGGCCGAAGATCTCTTCCTTGTAGATCGTCATGTCGGGCGTCACGCGGTCGAACAGCGAGCCGCCCATGTAGAAGCCGTTCTCGTAGCCCTGGAGCTTGAAGCCGCGGCCGTCGACGGCGAGCTGCGCGCCCTCGGCGACGCCCTTGTCGATGTAGCTCGCGACCTTCTGCACGGCCTCCCGGGTGACGAGCGGGCCGTAATCGGCCGAGCCGTCGTGCGAGGGACCGATCTTGAGCGACTCGACCCGCGGGACCAGCTTCTCCATCAGGCGGTCGGCGGTCTGCTCGCCCACCGGCACCGCCACCGAGATGGCCATGCAGCGCTCGCCGGCCGAGCCGTAGCCGGCGCCGATCAGCGCGTCGACCGCCTGGCCCATGTCGGCGTCCGGCATGATGATCATGTGGTTCTTGGCGCCGCCGAAGCACTGGGCGCGCTTGCCCGTCTCGGCGGCGCGCACGTAGATGTACTCGGCGATGTGCGAGGAGCCGACGAAGCCCACCGCCTTGATGTCCTCGTCGTCGAGGATCGCGTCGACCGCCTCCTTGTCGCCGTTGACGACGTTGAGGATGCCCGGCGGCAGGCCCGCCTCCAGGAAGATCTCGGCGATGCGGATCGGCACGCTCGGGTCGCGCTCGGACGGCTTCAGGATGAAGGCGTTGCCGCAGGCGATGGCCGGGGCGCATTTCCACAGCGGGATCATGGCCGGGAAGTTGAACGGCGTGATGCCGGCGACGACGCCCAGCGGCTGGCGCAGGGAGTAGACATCGATGCCGGGCCCGGCCCCTTCGGTGTACTCGCCCTTGAGCAGGTGCGGGATGCCGCAGGCGAACTCCACGACCTCGACGCCGCGCTGGATGTCGCCCTTGGCGTCCGGCACGGTCTTGCCGTGCTCGGAGGCCAGCAGCTCGGCCAGCGAATCGTTCTCGCCGCGGATGAGCTCGAGGAAGCGCATCATCACGCGGGCGCGCTTCTGCGGATTGGTCGCCGCCCAGGCCGGCTGGGCCGCTGCGGCGTTCTCGACCGCGGCGCGCATCTCGGCCTTGCTGGCGAGCGCGACCTTGGCCTGCACCTCGCCGGTCGAGGGGTGGAACACGTCGGCGAACCGCCCGCTCTCGCCGCCGACGTTCCGGCCGCCGATGTAATGCCCGATCGTGCGCATGCGCGCCTCCCTGTGATGTGGCGTTCGATTTTGGCGCACCCTATCAGGATCGCTTGAGCGATAAAGCCGGATGCGCTTACAGCCGTCGTGCATCGATGCACAGCGAGGGTGCGATCATGGCCAGGACGGGGCCCAACTGGGACGACCTCCGCTTCTTCCTCGCCGTGGCGCGGACCGGAACGCTGAGCGCCGCCGGGACCCGTACCGGCACCGAGCACACCACCGTCGGGCGCCGGATCCGCGCCCTGGAGGAAGGGCTCGGCGCCCGGCTGTTCCACCGCAGCAACCTCGGCTACGCCCTCACCGAGGACGGCGCGAACCTGCTCGGCGTCGCCGAGGCCATGGAGAGCGCGTTCCTGTCGGCGAGCGCCGCCACGGAGGCCGCCCAGGCGGTCTCCGGCACGGTGCGGATCGGCGCGCCGGACGGGTTCGGCAGCGTCTTCCTGGCCCCCCGGATGCACCGGCTCACCGCGCGCCATCCGGGGCTGGAGGTCGAGATCATGGCGACCGCCCGGATCTTCAGCCTGTCGAAGCGCGAGGCCGACATCGTCATCAGCCTCTCCGGCCCGCAGCAGGCCCGGGTGGTGGCGCGCCGGCTGACCGACTACCGGCTGCTCGTCTACGGGGCCGAATCCTACCTCGCGGGGGCCGGGCCGATCGCGGAGGTCGGGGACCTCTCGGGGCATCCCTTCGTCGGCTACATCGAGGACATGCTGTTCACGCGCGAGCTGAACTATCTCGGCGCCCTGGGTCCGCCGGTCTCGGCGCGGCTGCGCTCGACGAACCTCCTGGCCCAGGTCCACGCGACGCTCGGCGGCGCCGGCCTCTGCGTGCTGCCTGCCTTCATCGCGTCGGCCCATCCGGGTCTCGTGCCGGTGCTGCCCGGCGCGGTGTCGCTGACCCGCTCGTTCCACATGCACATCCACGAGGATCACCGGAAGGCCGCCCATATCCGCGCCGTGGCGGGCTTCATCGCGGGCGAGGTGGAGGCCGCCGCCGCGCTCTTCGCCGGGCCGGCAGTGTAAGCACCGGCAGTTTCGCCCGGCGGTCGCAGGTCCTAAGATCGTCGTTCCGGCGCACCAGCGAGGTGCCGGGTGGGAGAAGCAAGAGAATGGTCGCCTCGATCGCCCTGCCCCGGCTGATGCGCGTCGGCGCCGGCGCCTCGCGGCTCCTGCCGGAGGTGCTCGGCCAGCTCGGCCTGTCGCGGCCCTTCGTGGTCACCGATCCCTACCTTGCCGGCAGCGGCCGCACCGACACGCTGCTCGAGCGGCTGACCAAGGCGGGCGCGCAGGCCACGATCTTCTCCGAGACTGTGCCGGACCCGACCGTCGCCTCCGTGGAGGCGGCGCTGGCGGCCCTCCAGGCGGGCGATTTCGACTGCGTGGTCGGCTTCGGCGGCGGCAGCCCGATGGACACCGCCAAGGCGGTGGCGGTGCTCGCCCGCCACGGCGGCCACATGCGCGACTACAAGGCGCCGCGCCAGCAGGACGAGCCCGGCCTGCCGATCGTGGCGATCCCGACCACCGCCGGCACCGGCTCGGAGGCGACCCGCTTCACCATCGTGACCGACGAGGCCTCGGACGAGAAGATGCTCTGCATCGGCCTCGCCTACCTGCCGGTGGCGGCCCTGGTCGATTACGAGCTGACGCTCACCAAGCCGAAGCGGCTCACCGCCGATACCGGCATCGACGCCCTGACCCACGCGATCGAGGCCTACGTCTCGCGCAAGTCGAACCTGTTCTCGGACGGGCTGGCGCTTCAGGCGATGCGGTTGATCGCCCCGAACCTGCGCCGGGTCTGGACCGATCCGGGCGACCGGGCGGCCCGCGAGGCGATGATGCTCGGCGCGACCCAGGCCGGCATCGCCTTCTCGAACGCCTCCGTGGCGCTCGTCCACGGCATGAGCCGGCCGATCGGCGCCCATTTCCACGTGGCCCACGGGCTCTCGAACGCGATGCTGCTGCCGGCGGTCACGGCCTTCTCGGCCCCGGCCGCGATCGACCGCTACGCCGCCTGCGCCCGCGCCATGAAGATCGCCGGCCCGGACACCGACGACCGCTCCGCGGTGTCGGCCCTGGTGGCCGAGCTCGAGGCGCTGAACGACGACCTCGACGTGCCGGGACCGCGGGAATACGGGATCGACCCGGCCCGCTGGGAGGCGCTGCTGCCCACCATGGCGGCCCAGGCGCTGGCCTCCGGCTCCCCCGCCAACAACCCGGTGGAGCCCAGCGCCGACGAGATCGTGGCCCTGTACCGGCGCGTCTGGGCGGGGTGATACCCTCTCGGAGTAGAGCACATCCTGAGACGGGACATTCGACCCGCCGCCGTCTGTGCGAGCGGAGCGAAGCAATCCAGGGACGCGCCGCCCCGGGTCGCTGCGCTGCGCTCGCGATGACGGGGTGAGACCTACTTCGCCGCCGTCAGCGGGCAGCCGCTCTCGGCCGGGGAGGCGAAGGCCTCCTTACCGGGGATCGTCGAGATCAGCTTGTAGAGGTCCCACGGACCCTTCGACTCGGCCGGCTTCTTGACCTCGAACAGGTACATGTCGTGGACCATGCGTCCGTTCGGCTGCACGATCCCGCCATGGGCGAACACGTCGTCCACCGGCAGCTCCTTGAGCTTGGCGTTCACCGCGTCGGTCTCGTCGGTGCCGGCCGCCTTGACGGCCTTCAGGTAGGACAGGACCGCCGAGTAGGTGCCGGCCTGGATCATGTTGGGCATCCGGCCGGTGCGCTTCATGTAGCGCTGGCCGAAGGCGCGGGTCTCGTCGTTGGCGTCCCAGTACCAGCCCTCGGTGAGCGTCAGGCCCTGGGCGACCTTGAGGCCGAGCCCGTGCACCTCCGAGAGGGTGAACAGCAGCGCCGCGAGCTTCTGGCCGCCCTCGACGATGCCGTACTCGGCGGCCTGCTTGATCGCGTTCGAGGTGTCGAGGCCGGCATTGGCGAGCCCGATCACCTTGGCCTTCGAGCCCTGCGCCTGGAGCAGGAACGACGAGAAGTCCTGGTTCGAGAGCGGGTGACGGACGCTGCCCAGCACCTTGCCGCCGTTGGCGAGCACGACCTTGCTGGTGTCGGCCTCCAGCGCCGAGCCGAAGGCGTAGTCGGCGGTGAGGAAGAACCACGTGTTGCCGCCCGCCCGGGTCAGCGCGCCGCCGGTGCCCACCGCCAGCGCCCGCGTGTCGAACGCCCAATGGTAGCCGTAGGGCGAGCACGCCTTGCCGGTGAGGTCGCTGGTCGCGGCCCCGGTGGTGATGGTGATCTTCTTCTTCTCCTTGGACAGGCCCTGGACCGCCAGCGCCACCGAGGAGGTGGTCAGCTCCATGATCGCGTCGACATTGTCGCGGTCGTACCATTGCCGGGCGATCGCCGAGGCGATGTCGGGCTTGTTCTGGTGGTCGGCCGTGAGGATCTCGATCGGCACGCTGCCGATCTTGCCGCCCATGTCCTCCACCGCCATCCGGGCGGCCTCGACCGAGCCCTGGCCGCCGTACTCGGCGTAGAGGCCGGACTGGTCGTTGAGGACGCCGATCCGTATGGCGTTGTCCGAGAAGCTTCCCTGCGCGGCCGCCGGAGCGGAGCCGAGCGCGGTCCCTGCGAGAGCGGCCGCCATCACCGCGCCGCCGATTGTCCTGATCATGTCTCCCCCCGGTTCGCCCGAGTGCCCGCTTCTGAGGCGGTTCCGGCGGCACGATAGGGGACGACCCGGCGCCGCGCCACGGCCGGGGTCGGGCGGGAGCTGAAGGATTCCGCGGATTGTGACGCGGTTCCGATCGACCCGTTTCCGGACCGGCGACAACGGCAGAGGTTATAATACCTTAACCATAATTACACGAATCCCCGCGCAGGTTCCCGTCATGGACGGCAATCCGGCCGTCTCCGGCGCGTGGCGATGCGATGAACCCAGCCCGTTTCGCCGTCCTCGGAATCGCCCTCGCGGCGGGCACCGGGGCGGCCTTCCTGATGAGCGGCGGCGATCCGCCACCGCCGCCACCGCCGCCGACGGCCGAGGCGCCGCCGCAGCCGACGACCGACGTGCTCGTGGCCGCCATCGACATGCCCATGGGCCAGGTGCTCCGGGCCGCGGACCTGCGCTGGCAGCCCTGGCCGGACGGCGCCGTGGCCAACGGCTACATGACCCGCAAGATCAACCCCAAGGCCCTCGAGGAGACCGTCGGTGCGTCCGTGCGCTCGGGCTTCCTGACGGGCGAGCCGATCCGCGCGCAGAAGCTGGTGCGCCCGGAGAGCGGGTTCATGGCGGCGATCCTGCCGCCCGGCATGCGCGCGGTCGCCATCGTCACCGACAGCCGCGGAACCAACTCGGCCGGCGGCTTCATCCTGCCGAACGACCGTGTCGACGTGATCCGCACCTTCCGCGACGAGTCCAATTCGCGGGCCAACAACAGCGACGTGCAGCTCTCCCAGACGATCCTCACCGACATCCGCGTCCTGGCGATCGGTCAGCTGGTCCAGGAGAAGAACGGCACCAACGTCGTCACCGGCGAGACCGCGACGCTGGCCGTGACGCCCGCGCAGGCCGAGACCCTGGCGCTCGCCCAGAAGGTCGGCGCCCTGACGCTCTCCCTGCGCAGCCTCGCCGATGCCGGGCTGCCGCCGGAAGCCGTACCGCTGGCCGACGCGTCCGCCGCGCAGATGCCCGAACCCGCCCTGACCGTGGTGCGCTTCGGCGTCGCGCGGCAGCAGACGCCGTGACCGCCATGACCGCTTCGCTGTCCCTCACGCGCCCGACGCGGCGCCCCGACCGCGGCCCGCGCCGTTGCTCGGCCGGCGCCCTCGCGCTGCTCGTCGCCCTGACCGGGCCGGCCTCTTCCCAGGACCGCCAGACCTTCGGCCCGGCGCCGATCCTCACGGTCGGAGCCGCGGAAGCGAGCTCGACCCGGCGGGTCGAGCTGACCGCGGGCCGGTCCGTCATCGTCGACCTGCCGCGGGACGCCAAGGAGGTGTTCGTGGCCAACCCCGCGGTGGCCAACGCCGTGGTCCGCTCGACCCGCAAGGTCTTCGTGATCGGCATGGCGGACGGCGCGACCTCGATCTTCATCATGGATGCCGAGGGCCGCCAGATTGCCGCCCTCGACGTGACGGTGGCGCGGGACCTGAACCTCGGGACCCTGCGCGAGCTGCTCAACCAGAGCATCCCGGGCGGACGCTTCGACGTGCGCTCCTCGGGCGCCTCGGTGCTCCTGTCGGGAGCGGTCAACTCCTCGGCGGACGCGCAGCAGGCGATCGACATCGCCAACGCCTTCGTGGGCCTTGGCGGCGCCGGGGCCGCGGGAGCGGCGGGCGCGGCCAGCGGCGGCGTCGCCGCCGGCTCGCGGGGCGCGGTGATCAACAACCTCACGATCCGCAACAAGGACCAGGTGATGCTCCGCGTCACCGTGGTGGAGGTGTCCCGCAACGTCCTGAAGCAGTTCGGGATCAACATGGCCGGCAACTGGTCGGCTCTGAACCCGGTCGGAAACCTGGGGCAGACGCTCGTGAACGGCGGCACCGCGGCGGCCACGCAGGTCCCGGCGTACATCCCGAATGTTATCACCAACAACCTGCCCTTCCCGATCAACACGAACACGCCGACCGGGAATCTGGTCCAGGCCTCCGTGCAGGGGGGCGGCTTCTCGCTCCAGGCGACCCTGAAGGCGTTCGAGCAGGCCGGCGTCTCGCGCATCCTGGCGGAGCCAACGCTGACCGCCATCTCGGGCGAGGCCGCCAAGTTCCTGGCCGGCGGCGAGTTCGCGGTGCCGGCCTCGGCAACCTGCGCCGTCGGCGGCGTCTGCTCGCCCGGCATCACATACAAGCCCTACGGCGTCGCCCTGTCGTTCACACCGACGGTGCTGGCCGACAACCGGATCTCGATCCGCGTCGCCACGGACGTGACCGAGATCGATACGCAGCAGAGCTTCAACTATGTGATCGGCAACACCTCGGTCGCAGTGCCGGGCACCCGGGTGCGCCGCTCCGAGACCACCGTCGAGCTGCCCTCCGGCGGTGTGATGATGACCGCCGGCCTGATCCAGCAGTTCAACAAGCAGGCGATCGCCGGCCTGCCCGGCCTGATCAACCTCCCGATCCTCGGCGCGCTGTTCCGCTCCCGCGACTACCAGCGCCAGGAGACCGAGCTGATGATCATGTGCACGCCCTACATCGCCCGGCCGATGGAGGCGAAGCAGGTCAGCCGGCCCGACGACAACTTCGTCGACTCCAGCGACGGCCAAGCCGTGCTGCTCGGCCAGATCAACCGCATCTACGGCAAGGTCGCCCCGCCGGGCGCGGCCGCCGCGGCGCCGCTCGGCCGCACCTACCGCGGCCGCGTCGGCTTCATCGTCGAGTAGCGCCCCGCCGCGCCTCCCAGGATCGGACCCATGACCGGACCCATGACCGGACCCACGACCGGACGTCACCCGCCCGCACTGCCGCGCCGCGCCGCGAGCGTGCTCGCCGCCTGCGCGCTCTCCGCCCTCGCGGCGGCCTGCAAGACCGATCCCGTCACGACCGGCGGCATCGACGTCACGGATTACCGCGCGCGCCACCCGATCGTGCTGACCGACGGGCCTCGCAGCCTCGACGTGTTCCCGACCGGCACGGGCCATCTGGACCCGCGCCAGGCGACCGATGTCGACGCCTTCATGCTGGAGTACCGGCGCTACGGCCGCGGAACCCTTCTGATGCAGGTACCCCAGGGCGTCCCGCCCGACCAGGTCGCCGCCGTGCAGCGGACGGCCTCGGTTCTCGGCCGGCTCGGCACGCAGAACGGCGTCAACGCCCGCGAGATCGCCGTCAGCGGCTACGCGGTGGCGGCGCCGACCCTCGCCGCGCCGATCCGGCTGAGCTTCCAGCGCATGCAGGCCAAGGTGGCCGACGCCTGCGGCCTCTGGCCTCAGGACCTCGGGGCCGGCAACTTCGCGACCGACTACAACAACCGGCCGAGCTGGAACCTGGGCTGCGCCATGCAGTCCAACGTCGCCGCCCAGGTCGCCGACCCGGTCGACCTCGTGCGCGGCCGGCCCGAGGGCCGCATCGACACGGTCAAGCGGATCCGGGACATTGGCCAGTTGCGGGACGGCAAGGATCCGTCAACCACATGGCGGCAAGATGGTCAGACCGCCGTGAAGGCCCAGGTCACGAACTGAGACAGCCGGCGCCGGGGATGGGCAGCCCCGCCGCCGATCGCAACGCCGCACCCCGCACGCGAACCCGAAAGCGCCGTCATGGCAGAGCTGTCCGAGACAACCGAGCGCACGATCGCCCCGGTGCCCCGGATCACCATCCAGGCCTTCTGCGAGACCGGCGAGACCGCGGCGATGATCGAGGGCGCGGCCCTCGACCGGCGCATGCAGAAGGCGCAGGTCAAGGTCCGGATGGGCGGCGGGGCCGCGGCGATCGAGGCGTACCGGCACGCGCCGACGCCCAACGTCATCGTCCTCGAGATCCAGGGCGCGCGCTCGCGGCCGATCGAGTGCCTCGACGCCCTGGCCGAGGTCTGCGACGAGGGGACCCGCGTCCTGGTGATCGGTCACGTCAACGACGTGATGCTTTACCGCCAGTTGATCCAGCGCGGGGTGTCCGATTACCTGATGGCGCCGGTCGAGCCCCTGACGCTCATCGCGGCGATCTCCGACCTGTTCACGGCCCCGGGCGTCAAGCCGGTGGGCCGGACCGTGGCGGTCTACGGCGTCAAGGGCGGCATCGGCGCCTCGACCGTGGCGCATAATTTCGCGTGGTCGGTGGCCCGGGGCCAGGGCGTCCAGACGGTGATCGCCGATCTCGACATCGCCTTCGGCACCGCCTCGCTCAACTTCAACCAAGACCCGCCCCAGGGCATCGCCGAGGCGGTGTTCGCCCCCGAGCGGCTGGACTCCGCCCTTGTCGAGCGGCTGCTGTCCAAGTGCAGCGACAACCTGAGCCTGCTCTCGGCCCCGGCGAGCCTCGACCGGACCATCGACCTGTCCGAGCCGGCCTTCGACACCCTGATCGAGCACATGCGGGCGAGCGTCCCGTGCGTGGTCCTCGACATCCCCCACCAGTGGAACGCGTGGACGAAGCGCGTCCTGACGGCGGCCGACGAGATCCTGATCGTGACCGGGCCCGACCTCGCCTGCCTGCGCAACGCCAAGAACCTCCTCAGCGCGCTGAAGCACGGTCGCCCGAACGACCAACCGCCCCGCATCGTGCTGAACGGCGTCGGCGTGCCCAAGCGCCCCGAGATCGGCACCGCCGAGTTCGCCAAGGCCCTGGAGGCGCCGGTGGCCCTGACGATCCCGTTCGAGCCGACCCTGTTCGGCACGGCCGCCAACAACGGCCAGATGATCGCCGAGATCCAGGCGGGCTCGAAGGTGGCGGAGCTGTTCAACGACCTGGCGGCCATGACCCTCGGACGTCCCGAGAGCCGGCGGGGCCGTCCGAGCCTGCTGGAGCCGCTGCTCGCCAAGCTTTCCGGCCGCAAGGCATCCTGATGCGGACGCGATCCCTCACCCGCCCGGTGCCGCGGGTCAGCGTCGGGGCTCTGACCCATGTTCGGTAGGCGACAGTCCGGCGGCGCGTCGGCGCCGCCCCCGCCGATGCCGCAGATGCGGACCCCGGCCCCGGCCACGCCGGTGCTGCGCGACGCGCCGGCGCCCGCGCCGGCCCAGCGCCCGGCGCCGGCGGCCCCGGTCGTCGTCGAGACCGCGCGCTCGGAGGATTACTACCGCACCAAGAGCCTGATCTTCGGCGCCCTGATCGAGGCGATCGACCTGACGCAGCTCTCGCGCCTCGACGCCGAGACCGCGCGCGAGGAGATCCGCGACATCGTCACGGAGATCATCGGGCTCAAGAACATCGTCCTGTCGATCTCCGAGCAGGAGGAACTGCTCGACGACATCTGCAACGACGTGCTGGGCTACGGCCCGCTGGAGCCGCTGCTCGCCCGCGACGACATCGCCGACATCATGGTCAACGGCGCCCACCGGACCTTCATCGAGGTCAACGGCAAGATCCAGCTGACCAGCGTGCGGTTCCGCGACAACCAGCAGCTGATGAACATCTGCCAGCGCATCGTCAGCCAGGTCGGCCGGCGCGTCGACGACGCCTCGCCGATCTGCGACGCGCGCCTGCCGGACGGGTCCCGCGTCAACGTCATCGCGCCGCCGCTCGCCATCGACGGCCCGGCGCTCACGATCCGCAAGTTCAAGAAGGACAAGCTCACCCTGGAGCAGCTCGTGCGCTTCGGGGCGATCTCGCCCGAGGGCGCCGAGGTCCTCAAGATCATCGGCCAGTCGCGCTGCAACGTGGTCATCTCGGGCGGCACGGGCTCGGGCAAGACCACGCTGCTCAACTGCCTCACCGCCTTCATCGAGCACGACGAGCGGGTCATCACCTGCGAGGACGCGGCCGAGCTGCAGCTCCAGCAGCCGCACGTCGTGCGCCTGGAGACACGGCCGCCCAACATGGAGGGCCAGGGCCAGGTCACCATGCGCGACCTCGTGAAGAACTGCCTGCGCATGCGCCCGGAGCGGATCATCGTCGGCGAGGTGCGCGGACCGGAGGCCTTCGATCTGCTCCAGGCGATGAACACCGGCCACGACGGCTCGATGGGCACGCTCCACGCCAACAGCCCGCGCGAGTGCCTGTCGCGTATCGAATCGATGATCTCGATGGGCGGCTTCACCCTGCCGTCGCGGACCCTGCGCGAGATGATCTGCGGCTCGATCGACGTCGTGATCCAGGCGATGCGTCTGCGCGACGGCTCCCGGCGCATCACCCACATCACCGAGGTGCTCGGCATGGAGGGCGACGTCATCACCACCCAGGACGTGTTCCTCTACGACATCGTCGGCGAGGACGCGAACGGCAAGCTGATCGGGCGTCACCGCTCCACCGGCGTCGGCCGGCCGAAATTCTGGGAGCGCGCCCGCTACTACGGCCTCGAACAGCGGCTCGGTGAGGCGCTCGACGCCGCCGAGGTCGTCGACCGGAACTGAGCCGATGGCGGACGCCTCCAACCTGCCGATCGCCGCCGGCCTCGCCGGCATCGCGGTGGCCGCCATCGCCTACGTGGCGGTCCTGCCCCTGCTCGGCGGCGAGCGCCGGGCCACCAAGCGCCTGAAGACGATCAGCGTCTCCGCCTCGGGGGCGGCGACCCGGGGCGTCGCCGTCAACCGGCGCGAGCAGGTCGCCAAGACGCTGAGCGAGATCGAGGCGAAGGCCAAGGGCGCCTCGAAGGCCAGCGTGGAATTGAAGCTCGCCCGCGCCGGCCTCGGCTGGACGAAGCAGACCTTCTACGGGGTCTCGGCCCTGAGCGGGGTCGTCTTCGGGCTCCTGCTCTTCGTCATCACCGACAACGCCCTGGCGGCGCTCGGCGCCGCCTTCGCGGGCGGCTTCGGCCTGCCGGCCTACCTGCTGCGCCACCTGCGGCTCAAGCGCATCGCGAAGTTCAACAAGGAGCTGCCCAACGCCGTCGACGTGGTGGTCCGCGGCATCCGCACCGGCATCCCGGTGGGCGACTGCTTCCGCATGGTCTCGCGCGAGGCAGAGGAGCCGGTGCGCAGCGAGTTCCGGACCGTGGTGGAGACGCAGGCGATGGGCCTGTCCCTCGGCGAGGCCTGCACGCGGCTGTTCGAGCGCGTGCCCACCGCCGAGGTGAACTTCTTCGCCATCGTGATCAACATCCAGCAGCAGTCGGGCGGTAACCTCTCCGAGGCGCTGAACAACCTCTCCACGGTGCTGCGCGACCGCGCCAAGATGCGCGGCAAGGTCCAGGCGATGAGCATGGAGGCCAAGGCCTCGGCCTCGATCATCGCCTGCCTGCCCTTCGCGGTGGCGGGCATCACCGCGCTCACCAGCCCCGACTACATCTCGCTGCTCTGGACAACCGACACGGGCAAGATCGCCCTGGTCGGCGCGGCGATCTGGATGTCCATCGGCATCTTCACCATCAAGAAGATGATCGCCTTCGAGTTCTAGGCGCGGTGCGCCGTCTGCCGGATCCCGCCCGATGATCGACGCCATCGCCGAGAAGCTGTTCGATCCCCGCTTCATGGGCACGCTGCTGACCGCCGTCGCGGCGGCCGCGACCGCCTACGCGGTGGCGCAGCCCTTCCTGGAGACCGACCGCCTCGGCAAGCGGATGAAGCTCGTCAGCGACGAGCGCGAGCAGATCCGGCGTCGCGAGCGGCTGAGCGCGGAGCGGACCGGAAGCCGGGCGACGCTGCGCACGGAGCCGAAGGCCTACATGAAGTCGGTCGTCGAGAAGTACCAGCTGCGCCGCTGGCTCGGCACGGACACGGCCAAGCGCAAGCTGATGCAGGCAGGGTACCGCGGCCAGGGGGCGGAGACCGCTTTCCTGTTCTTCCGCCTCGTCGTGCCGGTCGCGGCGGTGATCGCGGCCCTGTTCTACCTGTTCGTGCTGGAGGTGCTCGACGCCTCGTACCTCATGCGGTTCGGGCTGGTGATCGGCGCGGCCTACATGGGCATCAAGGCGCCCGAGCTGTTCCTGGTGAACACCGCCAAGAAGCGCCAGACCGAGATCCGCAAGGCGTGGCCGGACGCCCTCGACCTCACGCTGATCTGCGTCGAATCCGGCATGGCGATCGAGAACGCGTTCCGGAAGGTGAGCACCGAGATCGCCACGTCCTCGGTCGTGCTGGCCGAGGAGCTCGCGCTGATGACCGCCGAGATGTCGTTCCTGCCCGACCGGCGTCAGGCTTACGAGAACCTCGTGATGCGCACCGGCCTCGAGCCGGTGAAGTCCGTGGCGACGGCGCTGATCCAGGCCGAGCGGTACGGCACGCCGGTCGGTCAGGCGCTGCGGGTTCTGAGCCAGGAGAGCCGCGACATGCGCATGAACGAGGCCGAGAAGAAGGCGGCCGGTCTGCCGCCGAAGCTCACCGTGCCGATGATCCTGTTCTTCCTGCCCGTGCTGTTCGTCGTCATCATCACCCCGGCGGTCATCCAGATCATGCGGACGCAGTGACGGCCGGGATGGCGCAAGGAGAGGCTCAGCGGATGCGGCCGGGGCGGGTCGGCTCGAACACGATGCGGCGGTGGTAGGCGCACCAGCTCTTGCCGTCGGACACGGGGGCGCCGCAGCAGACGGCGCGGTCGTTCGGCTCGCCGATGATGTACTTGCACACGAAGGCGCCGGACTGCGCGAAGGGCACGCGCAGGTCGGCCGACGGCTCCTCGACGGTCTCGGCGTCGCCGATCTGGGACATGCGGACGAGTTGATTCATGGTGTCGATCGGCTCAATAAGCATCCTGCACGGTGGGTCGGGCGCCCGGGCAGACAGGGAAGGTTTGAACGCATCTCGTTCAGGCGACGTCCCCGTATCGCGTCCGCGAGCGGAACGTCCGGGGCGGCCAACACGATGCCGGCCGGACGGCCGACGCGATTGGCGTCATCATGGTGTCGTAACTGGGGTTACGGCTCTTTAAAACAAGACCAGCCTGCGCTGGATGCATCGGACCACGGTGCGGGATGCGTAGCTCATCCGATCCGGCGCGCGCTCAATTGGCATTGGCGCGGCTGACGAATCCGCCCGAACGCCGCCGTCCCGCGATGGCCCGGGCGTGCAACGCCGGGCGACCTGTGGTTCTGTCAGCCCGCAACGCGAACAGAGCCGGATCCGCCGACCATGGCCCAAGCGCCCCTCGTGTCACCCGAATGGCTGCACGACCGCCTCGCGGCCCCCGACATCGTCGTGCTCGACGCCTCCTGGTACCTGCCCGCAGCGGGCCGCGATCCCGAGGCCGAATTCCGCACCGCCCACATACCCGGCGCCCGCCGCTTCGATCTCGACGCCATGAGCGACACCGAGTCGAACCTGCCGCACATGCTGCCACGGCCCGAGGTGTTCGCGGCGCGGATGCGCGCGCTCGGCGTCGGCGACGGCATGCAGATCGTCGTCTACGACGGGCAGGGGCTGTTCTCCGCCCCGCGGGTCTGGTGGATGCTCAAGGCCTTCGGCGTGCGCGACGCGCTGGTGCTGGACGGCGGCCTGCCGGCCTGGGTGGCGGCGGGCTACCCGACCGAGGAGGGCGACCCGCGCCAGCCCGAGCGGCGGCACTTCACCGCCCGCTTCGACCACGGCGCCGTGGCGGACGCGGACGACGTCGCCCGCGCCCTGGACAGCGGCTCGGCGCAGGTCGTCGACGCCCGCTCGGGGACGCGGTTCCGCGGCGAGGAGCCGGAGCCCCGCCCCGGCGTCCGGCCGGGGCACATGCCCGGCGCGCGCAACCTGCACTACGCGGCCCTCCAGCGCGACGGCCGGATGAAGAGCCCCGAGGAGTTGAAGACGGTCTTCGCCGAGAACGGCGTCGATCCGGACCTGCCGATCGTGACCACCTGCGGCTCCGGCGTGACCGCTGCGATCATCGCGCTGGCGCTGGAGACCATGGGCCGCCCGGCGCGGGGGCTCTACGACGGCTCCTGGTCGGAATGGGGCGCCGACCCGGCCCGGGCGGTGGCGACGGGTCCTTGAGAGGCGGTTCTCCGGCCCTCAGGTCCGCCGACGTGACCGGGCCGCCCCGGTCGCCCGCTTGAAAGCTCCGTGATCGATTTCGATATATCGATTGCGCCTGCGGTTGGGCGCCCTACGGAGAAAATCATGCCGCATCACGACACCACCGCCCTCTCGGGCACGATACGACACGTCTTCGCCCATCGCTTCACCGTCGAGGCGGGCGGCGAGACGCACCTCGCCGATCTCGGCCCGAAGGGTGCGGAGGCGTTCCCGCTCGCGAGCGGCCTGCACGTCACCCTCACCGGAGAGCGTCGCCCCTCGGAGATCAAGGTCACGCGGATCTCGGCGGAGGGCCGGGATCCGGTGGAGATCCATCACAAGAAGCCCCATCACGCGCCCGGCACCGGGCGGCCGGACGGGGCAACGGACGCCCCGTCCGATCCCGCGCGCGCTCTGGCGGCGGTGGCCGCGGCGGGGTGGGCGGTGGCGGACGCGCCGCGCCGCAAGCCGAGGCATTTCGAGGTGCTGGCACGTCGGAGCGACCGCGCGGCGACGGAACTGCACGTCGACTTCGCCGGCACGATCTACAGGGAGAAGCCGGCCGACCGGGCGAAGTGGACCGTGCTGGCCTGAGGGTCGCGGGCCGACCGACCCACCGCACCGATGGACGGTGCGGCGGGACCCGTCGCGTCGAGCCGAGGATGCACAGCCGGGCCGCCACGCAGCCCGGCGCCTCGACGCCTAGCTGTCGGATGTATCCCCGCGGCGCCGGACGGTTCGCTACGCCGCCCGCACCGCGCGGCGCTTGTCGGCGGCGCTCCACTGCATCAGGCCGACCATCACCGCGATGGTGGCGACGTAGACCAGCCCCTGGAGGGCGGTCGGACGGTCGGTGTAGCCGACCAGGGCGTGCAGGACGCGGCCCGGCCAGGAATTCTCGGCGATCACGCCGGAGCTGTTCCAGAGGGTGTATCCGAGGACCTCGACCACCCCGGCATTCGCCAGGAACTGCGCCGCCTGCGCGGCGAGGCCGGCCGCGAGGAAGATGATCAGGACGCTGGTCACCGAGAAGACGTAGCGGCTCGGAATCGAGGCGAGCCCGAGATAGGTCACCGCCGAGAGGAGCGCGCCGGCGCCGATGCCGGCGACCGCACCGAACTGGATGTCGGCGCCCGAGGTGCCCGAGGCCACGAGGCCGTAGAGGAACAGGACCAGCTCGGCCCCCTCGCGCAGGATCGCGGCGCCGATCACGATCGACAGGGCCGCTGCCTCCCGCTCGCCCGAGCGCACCGCCGCGCCGGCGGCGCGCAGTTCGCCCGCCAGCTCCTTGCCGTGCTTGCTCATCCAGGTGTTGTGCCAGATCAGCAGCAGCACCGCGACGATCAGGATCGCGGCGTTCAGGATGTCCTGCCCGCTGCCCTCGAACGCGTCCGAGATCTTCTCGGCGAACAGCGCCACCAGGGCGGCGCCCGCGAGGCCGCCGGCGATGCCGAGCAGGACCCAGCGCATCCGGCCCGGGATGCCGCGGGTGGCGGCCAGCACGATGGAGATGATGAGGCCCGCCTCGATGACTTCGCGGAAGGCGATGACGAAGGCGCCGATCATGGCGGTCTCCAGGGTTTGTGAGGTCGTGTGACGCGGCGCGCGCGGACCGCGCGCTACCAGATCCAGAACAGGAGCACCCAGTTGGCCACCGAGAGGGCGGCCGCGCCGGCGATGCAGGCCGAGGCCGCCACCCGGCGGAGGCCGCCGGCGGCGAGACCCGCCACCCGCCAGGCCAGCCAGACGCTCCACAGGCTGGCGCCGGCGAGCAGGCCCGCGCGGATCTCCGCCACGTAGGGGATCACGATGCCGTCGCCGCGCAGGAACGTCACGGTGAGCGCCGACAGGCCCAGGAACACGCCGCAGCCCGCGACCGGGATCAGGGTCTGGGTCAGGTGGTGGAAGCGCCGGAGCGACCAGCCGCCGAGGCTCAGGGTCGCGAGCGCCACGATCCCCGACAGGGCGAGCCCGAGGACGAGCGTCGCGGCGCCGATGTAGGCCAGCAGCAGCCCGCCGTCGAGGAGCGTCATGACGTCGTTGCGGTCGGGGTAGTTCGTCAGCACGAACCAGGGCGCCGAGTGCTCCAGGGGCCACGTCGTCCCGCGCTCGATGAGCCACGTGGCCGCCCATTGCTTGGCATCGACGAACCAGGGGCTCGAGGACCACTGGAAGGCGCCCACCGCCAACGCCAGCATGCCGAACAGGATCAGCATGGTCTGGTCGAGGCTGGGCTCCGCGCCGGCCACGTGGACGATCTCGTGGTTGGGCGAGCGCAGGGCGAGGCGCACGGCGCCGCGGTGGCCGCTGCAGCGGCCGCACATGTGGCAGGCGCCCGCGCCGCGCATGGTCTTGACCGGCACGAGGGGCGCGCAGTTGAAGGACTCGGTGCCGCCGACGGGTTTGGGCGAGTCCGCCCAGGCGGCGCGGTCGACCTGGAAGCTCACCGGCGCGAGCTTCGACAGCACCGCGAAGACGCCGTTGACCGGGCAGAGGTAGCGGCACCAGACGCGCTTGTTGCGCCCGTACAGCAGCCCGACCACGATCGCCGCCAGGGTCGAGCCGCCGAGCACCGCGAGGACCGGCTTCGGGTAGCCGTAGACGCTGGTCATCTGGCCGTAGACGGTGGTTCCCGCGAAGGCCACGAACGGCCAGCCCTGCCAGGTGATCCAGCGCGGCACGGCGTAGCCGCGGCTCCACCGGCTCGCGAACTCGCTGAGGGCCCCCTCCGGGCAGAGCACGCCGCACCAGGCCCGGCCGACCAGCACCATGCTGACCAGCACGAACGGCCACCAGATCCCCCAGAAGGCGAACTGCGCGGCGAGCGTCAGGTTGGTCCAGATGTGGGCGGCGTTGTCGGGCAGCGGCAGCAGGGCCGGCACGATCACCAGCACCGCGTAGACGGCGACGATCAGCCACTGCACGGACCGGATGATCCAGCCGTACCGGCGCAACGCGTCGCCGAACCGGGCGAGCCGCGCGTCGACCGCGGAGCGGCGCGGCGTGACGTCGGCGAGGGCCAGGGAGCCGGGCGCTGTCGTGAACGCGCTCATTTGGCCACCAGGGTCGCCTTCGCTTCCGGGTGGAAATCGTCGAACACCTGGTACGTGCCGGCATCGAGGGTGCGGAACACGATCGCCGAGGTCGAGCCAGCGGCCAGCGCCTTCTCGCGGCGCAGCTCCGTGCTCTCGAACTCCACCGGCGTCTGGCCGGTGTTCGAGATCTCGAGCTTGAACCGGGTGTTGGCCGGAACCTCGATCACCGTCGGGATGATCACGCCGTCGCGCATCTCCACCTTGATGACCGGCATGTCGTCGGCGCGCGCGGGCGCGGAGGCCGACGCGGCGGCGACCAGCAGCAGCGGGATGGCTCGGACGAGGGAGCGCGGCAGGCGGGACACGGTCAGCTCCGGCACTCTCAGTAGGCGCCCTTCTTGCCGACGCCGGCGAAGGTGAAGTCCTGGGTGATCTCGAAGGGCTCGAACCACGGGCCGACGCCCGTCTCCTTGTCGACGTGGCGGCCGAAATGGCTGTCCTTGCCGGGCGGCGCGACGGTAACCTTGAGGCGGTAGCGACCGGGGCCGAACAGCTTGACGTTGTCGCCGTAATGCGGCCCGTCGTTGGCGACCATAGGCATCAGCATGCCCGACACCGTCTGGTCGGTGGGCTTGTCGCCGTCGAGCTTCACCGCCTCGAAGCGGACGTCGAGCGCCGGCACCCAGTCCCCTTCCGCGAAGCCGTTGCGGTTGTCCTTGGCGGCGCGGATATCGGTCTCGAGGTGGATGTCCGACTTGGCGGCCTCGCGCATCATGCCGGGCGGATCCATCTCGATCGGCTGCAGATAGACGGCCGCGACCTCCAGGCCGTTGCGCGTCACGTGCGGACCGATCGGCACCTCCTTGGCGGCCGCGGCACCGGCGAACGCCAGGAGCGAGGCCGCGGCGAGGCCGCGGAGAACCGGGAGGATGTGCGAGGCGTGCATGCGACCGCACATAATCCAGGCCGCGGGAAGTTCAAACCGGAATCGCACGACAGTCAAATAATAACAATTCTAATCTGCCGGTCAGCTGCATCGACATTACGGTATTCGCATGTCGTTGCATCGAAAAAGGTCGATTACGACGCACTTTCACGAAGCTATTCGCGGTGCGATGCCCTCTGGATCTTGACGAATCCAACGCGGGCTGGATCGTCACGCCAGTGCCATGCGACGAACCGAGGATGCGATGCGGCAAGGCCATGGATCGCATGATGGCCCGCGATCACGAGCGCGCGACCCGGCTTGCGCGGCCCCGTGACGCGTTTTAGCAAATGCTATACTTTTCTGTGAGTCGGATGAGATCCCGTTCCGTGTCCCTGGTCCGCACCGCGGCGCTCGTCCTGGCCGTCCCCCTCCTCGCGCCCGCCGCCGCGCGGGCGGCCGACATCTCCCCGCTGCGCCCCGCCGAGGCGCCGTCCTACACCGACTGGTCGGGGGGCTATGTCGGCCTCGAGGGCAGTGCCGGCGGGTCCTACGGCGCCTACAATTTCGGTCCGACGACGATCGGCGCCCGGCCGGTCCCGGCCTTCAAGAGCGGCGATTCCACCGGCCGCAGCGACCAGGGCAAGAACGCCACGACGGCGGTCGGCGGCCTGTTCGGCGGCTGGAACTGGCAGGCCGGGCCGTGGGTCTACGGCGTCGAGGCGAGTCTCGACGCGGCGAATCTGAAGCGGCCCGTCCCTTCGACGATCGCGGGCTTCGGCTACGCGAACGTGGACCCGGCCTTCAACATCGTGCGCGCCAAGACGGATCTCTACGGCACCCTGCGCGCCCGGCTCGGCTACAGCTTCGACCGCTACCTGATCTACGGCACCTTCGGCCTCGCGGGGGCGAACGCGCGCATCCTGGCGAATTACCCGGACCTCGACACGGGCGGCCAGACCACCGCGCGGCGGGACCTCGGCTACGTCGGCTTCACCCTCGGCGCGGGCGTGCAGTACGCCATCACCGACAGCCTCGCGCTGGGCATCGACTACCGCTACATCGATCTCGGAGGCAGCCGGCGCTTCCCGCTGGGCATGGTGCCCGGCGACGCGGGCGGGCCGGTCACGACCCGGGCGCGCTTCACGTCCAACGAACTGTTCGCGCGGCTGATGTGGTTTCCGGACGGGCTGAAGGTCCCGCCGGACCCGGACGAGACCGCCCCGCACGATCCCGACAACGGCGATACTGGCCGCTTCTCGCTCCACGGCCAGACGACGCTGATCGCGCAGGGCGTTCCCGGCTTCCGCTCGCCCTACGAGGGCGCGCAGAGCCTGATCCCCCATCAGGCCCGGCAGACCACGACGGCCACGATCTTCCTCGGCCTCAAGCTCACCGACAGCACCGAGATCTACTACAATCCCGAGTTCAGCCAGGGCTTCGGCCTGTCGCGGACGCTCGGCGTCGCCGGCTTCGTCAACGGCGAGGCGCAGAAGGCCGGCGCCCCGTTCCCGAAGCTGCGCTCGAACCGCTACTACGTGAAGCAGACCTTCGGGCTCGGCGGCGAGACCGTGGAGGTGCCGGACGGACCGAACCAAGTGGCCACCCGCTACGACGCCGAGCGGATCACGCTGATCGCCGGCAAGTTCGCGCTGGGCGACTTCTTCGACGGAAACATCTACGCGCACGACCCGCGCGTGGACTTCTTCAACTGGTCGCTCTGGGGTTCCTCGGCCTGGGACTTCCCGGCCAATCTCCCGGGCTTCACGCAGGGCGTCTACGCCGAGTACAACCGCCCCGAATTCGCGATCCGCGCCGCCTACACGCAGGTGCCCAAGGAGCCGTCGAGCGACGTGCTCGACCCGCGGGTGTTCCGGCGCGCGGGGCTGAACGTCGAGTTCGAGGAGCGGCACGTGCTCCCGTGGCTGGAGCAGCCCGGCAAAATCCGCATCGGGCTGTTCTCGAATGTCGGCGTCTCGGCCAACAACCGCGACGTCGTCACCCTGACCCAGCTCGGCCTGTTCGACGACATCAACGACGCCGTCGCGGCGACCCGGCGTCCCCGCCGCAAGACCGGCGGCTACATCAACCTGGAGCAGGCGCTGACGCCCGAACTCGGGCTGTTCGCCCGGGCGAGCCTGAACGACGGGGGCACCGAGAACATCTCGTTCACCGACATCGACCGGAGCTTCTCCGGCGGCCTGTCGCTGAAGGGCAAGGCCTGGGACCGCCCCGACGACACGGTCGGCATCGGCGCCGCAATGAACGGGCTCTCGCCCTCGCACCGGGCCGCCTTCGCGGCCGGCTATCTCGGGCTGCTGATCGGCGACGGGCGTCTCAACTACGGCACCGAGCGCGCGCTGGAGACCTACTACGCCCTGAACCTCACGAAGTTCGTCACCCTGACCTTCGACTACCAGTTCATCGACAATCCCGGATACAATCGCGACCGCGGGCCGGCGCACTTCTTCGCCTCGCGGCTGCACGCCGATTTCTGATCGGCGCCGGTGAGACGGCCTCCGGCCGGAGCGTTCGGACGCTATGCGTATTCGCGAGCGAAGCGATCCGGTCCGGGCTCCGGACGACACGCCCCCTGGGTCGCTGCGCTCGCGACGACGGCGGCATCGCCCGATGGCGCGGCCCTGCTCACTCCGCCGCCTCGATCGCGGTCGCCCCGAAGATCGCCTCGAAGGCGGCGCGGAGCTGCATGTCGACCTCGGCCATGCTCACCGGCAGGCCGAGGTCGACGAGGCTCGTCACGCCGTGCTCCCGGACGCCGCACGGCACGATCCCGTCGAAATGCGCGAGGTCGGGCTCCACGTTCAGGCTGATGCCGTGGAAGCTGACCCAGCGGCGGACCCGGATGCCGATCGCCGCGATCTTGTCTTCGCCGCCGGGCCCCTTCTCGGGCCGGCGCACCCAGACGCCGACCCGGTCCTCGCGGCGCTCGGCGCGGACGTTGAAGGCGGCCAGCGTCTCGATCAGCCACGCCTCCAGGCTCGCCACGTAGGCGCGCAGGTCGCGGCTGCGCCGGTCGAGGTCGAGCATCACGTAGGCCACCCGCTGGCCGGGGCCGTGATAGGTGTACTGCCCGCCCCGCCCCGTCGCGTGGACCGGGAACCGGTCCGGCGCGACGAGATCCTCCGGCCGGGCCGACGTGCCCGCCGTGTAGAGCGGCGGGTGCTCCAGCAGCCAAACGCATTCGGGCGCCGCGCCGCGGGCGATCGCCTCCGCGCGCGCCTCCATCCAGGCGAGGGCGGCGGCGTAATCCACTGCCGCGTCGCTCACGCGCCAGCCCACCGGGCCGGCGACCGGATCGGTGCCGGGCCGCTTCGGGAAGGCGGGCGGGCTGACCGTGAGGCGGGGCGCGTTTACCAAGAGTTCACCATCCTGCGTCGATGGTCGAAGCCTCAACATCCGCGGCCGGCGGTTGCAAGGTTCCGGCTGCGAGACGGGATGGCGGACGGTGGCGGTCTTCGAGACCCTGAAGGTCGATCTGACGGTGGTGCTGGGCCGGGCCCGCATGCCGCTGCACATGCTCCTCCGGATGGGCCGCGGCGCCGTGATCGAGCTCGAAGCCAGCGACAGCGACATGGTCGAGATCCTGGCCAACGACCACCCGATCGCGCGCGGGCAGATCGTGGTGACGGGCGACCGCATCTCCGTGGAGGTGACCGAGCTGATCCGCAAGGCGGCCTCGATCGTCGAGCCGGGCGTCAGCATCGGCGACGGCGCGGCGCCTTTCCTGGAGGGCGGCTACGATTCCCCGTGACTGCGCTTGTCGGCGGCCGGACGATCTGTTATCCGCTGCGCCGCGCGACACGAAAGCGGCCCCGGGTTCTCCCGCGGCGCGCGACGGTCGGGCGAACGGACCGGTCTTCGCGTCCGATGCGGCCATGGCGGAATTGGTAGACGCGCTAGCTTGAGGTGCTAGTCCCGAGAGGGGTGGAGGTTCGAGTCCTCTTGGCCGCACCACATTGTTTCGGTTGCCCGGACCTGCGGCAACCCGGATGTGGTGCATGACAGGGCGGTGCGCCGCCGATCACGATACACCATTATCTGAGCCGACGCGCCGGGTCGCGACGCGCGTGCCGTTCGCACGCCGGGCGCAGGCGCCTGCGCCCGGCCAGGGGTTGCGCGAGGACCGCGCGCATCATTCCGCGCCGGGACGTCGCGGGATCGGCGGAGGCCGGCCACCGTCCCGATCAGGGAGCCGACGGAGCACCGGAAGCCCGCAGCAGGGCGGCCTCCCTGTACTCGCGCGGGGTCAGGCCGTGGCGGTCCTTGAACCGGCGGGAGAAGTGCGCCTGGCTGGTGAACCCGCAGCCGTAGGCGAGCATCCCGATCGACAGGTGCAGGCAGGCTGGGTCGGACAGCCGCTTGGCCGCCGCCGCCAGTCGGCGCTCCCAGATCCAGTCGGAAATGTGCTGGCCGCGCTCGTGGAACAGCTCCTGGAGCCGGCGCAGCGAGACCCCCGTGGCGGCCGCGAGCTGGGGCGGGTCCAGTCCCGGATCGTCCAGATGGGCCTCGACATGCGCCTTCGCGCGCTGAACGACGACGCTGCCGTGGACGGGGCGAGGCACATCCTGCGCGAGCCGCTCGGCGAGGCTCGCCACGATCAGGTCGACCGCGATCGCCGACATGCGCTCGGCGGCGTCGGGCGTGAGCTGGTGCCGCACCCGGATCAGGTCGTGGATGAAGCCGGTCGCCAGCGTGGCCGAGGCGAGGTCCGCCCCGACCGACAGGCCGGTGTAGAGCCGTGTCGAGCCGAGCACGCCTTCCAGGCGCTCCCGCGGCAGCTCCAGGAACAGGGCCTGGCTGTCCCTGTGGGTCGTCAGCACGGAGGGGCGATGGTCGAGCACGACCATGTCGCCCGGCCGCTGCACGGCCTCCCGGCCGCCCTGAACGCTCGTCGACAGGCCCGCGAGCTTGAACAGCACCACGACCATCCCGGCCCTGTCGTGGCGCCGGGCCGCGCTGGGCGTCGTCTCGCATCGCAGGGCGCTCTGCGTCAGGCGCGAGAGGTACAGCGCGCCGATCTCCGCGACGTCGAGCCTGCCCCGGAACGGCCCGTCGTCGAGGCGCTCGACCTCGATCGGCACGAGCCGCTCCCCGAGAAGGTCTCGCCAGAGCTTGAAGCCGCTCCGGGGGTGGAGACCCTCCGTCGAAAACACTGTCTGCATAGGCAATATCTGAAGTCGCGGCCGCGCAGCGATCGTTGAATACCGATCGCTGCGTATCTTTAGATACACTTTCACGCTCGGACGATCCAACGATACCGTCAATTCTGAAACAATTATATCTCAACGGACAGATCAGAGGCGATCCTCGGTCACAACGACGATAAACGCCCGCCCCGACCACATCGGGAAGACGTGATCGACACGTATCGGCAGCCGAGCCGCGTCTTCGGGCGATCCCGAGTGCACGGGGCACGGCACCGTCGGACGAGCGCCTGCTGTTCACCGGCGCGACGGCGGCGCTCAGCCTGAGCGGACCGCAACCCGGCCCTGCATTGACTTCGCAGCCGCACACACGCATATCGGCGATGCAGCGTCAGCGGCCGCCACGGCCCGCTTGAGGGGGCTGCGTGACGGATCGGGCGCCACCCGGCGTGATCCGGCCCCCCTCTTCATAACGTGCATGCACCCGGGCCGCCCCATCACGCGGGCTGCCCCCTGCCAACGGACCGGCTCATACACGGCACAGCTCGCGAGCGACGCGAGGCGCCCGGCCGGCCCTGCTGCATCGGATACATCCTTGACCCAATTCACCGATTTCGGCCTCGCCCAGCCCGTGCTGCGGGCGCTCAGCGAGGCCGGCTACGTCGCGCCGACCCCGATCCAGGCCCAGGCGATCCCGCCGGCCATGGCGGGCCGCGACCTCTGCGGCATCGCCCAGACCGGCACCGGCAAGACCGCGGCCTTCGCGCTGCCGATCCTGCACCGCCTCTCGCTCTCGGACCGCCGCGCGCCGCGCCGCGGCTGTCGGGTGCTGGTGCTCTCGCCGACCCGCGAGCTCGCCAACCAGATCGCCGAGTCGTTCACCGATTACGGCCGGCACCTGTCCTACACCACGACGGTGGTGTTCGGCGGCGTCACCATCAGCCGCCAGGAGCGGGCGCTGGCGCCGGGCGTCGACGTCCTCGTCGCCACCCCCGGCCGGCTGATCGACCTCGTCGACCGCCGCTCGCTGACCCTGGAGGGCGTCGAGATCCTCGTCCTCGACGAGGCCGACCAGATGCTCGACCTCGGCTTCATCCACGCCCTCAAGCGCATCGTGAAGATGCTGCCGCAGAAGCGCCAGAGCCTGTTCTTCTCGGCCACCATGCCCAAGAACATCGCGGGCCTGGCGTCCCAGTACCTCACCGATCCGGTCCAGGTCGCGGTGACGCCGGTCGCCACCACGGCCGAGCGGGTCGAGCAGGAGGTGATCTTCGTCCATACCGGCGCCAAGCAGGCGCTGCTGGGGCACATCCTGCGCGATCCGGCGATCGAGCGCGTGCTCGTCTTCACCCGGACGAAGCACGGGGCGGACCGGGTCGTGCGCGGCCTCGACAAGGTCGGCATCGCGGCTGCCGCGATCCACGGCAACAAGAGCCAGCCCCAGCGCGAGCGGGCGCTGGCCGCCTTCAAGGACGGCTCCTGCCGGGTCCTGGTCGCCACCGACATCGCGGCCCGCGGCATCGACGTCGAGGGCGTGAGCCACGTGGTCAACTTCGACCTGCCTAACGTGCCGGAGAGCTACGTCCACCGGATCGGCCGCACGGCCCGCGCCGGCGCCGACGGCCTCGCCATCTCGTTCTGCAACGACGAGGAGAAGGCCTACCTGCGCGACATCGAGCGCGTGACCCGGCAGAAGGTCCCGGTGGCGGGCTTCCCCGAGGGCTTCACCCCGCCGTCCCGCCAGGAGGCCGCCGAGATTGCCCGCGAGGAGGAGCGCCGGCCCGAGCGTCCGCAGCAGCGCCCCGGCGGCGGCCGCCAGGGCCAGCGGCCCCGGCAGCAGCAGGGCCGTCCCCAGCAGGGCCGGCCCGAGGGCGGCCGCGGCTTCGGCGGTCCCGGCCAGGGCGCGCCCCGGCAGGGCCGACCCCAGGACGGCCGCGGCGACAACCGCGGTGACAATCGCGGCCACGCCCCGCAGGGCCGCGACGCCCGCGCGGACCGGCCCGCCCGCCCGCAGGGCGAGCGCCCGAATCAGGGTCGCCCGAGCCGCGACGCCCGGCCCCAGCGCGCCGATGCCCGTCCGCGCAGCGGCGGTGGCGGCGGCGAGGGTCGCAGCATCGGCTGGCTGGAGCGGGCGCCCCGTTCCTGAGCGAAGATGGCCTGAGTGACGATCGAGCCGCCCGGGACGGATCCGTCCCGGGCGGCTTCGTTTCCGGTGACCGCGCCGGACGAGCGGCGAAACCGCAACCGGATGACGGCTCGACCCTCCGTGTGAACCCGGCGCGGCGATCGGGAGCGGATCGCCGCGCGCGGAGCCGTTCAGTTCGCCCGTGAGACCTCGACGAGGTTGTCGGAGAACGAGGGCGCGTGGCCCATATCGGTGAAGGCGCCGGACGAGATGCTGTTCACCGTGCCCTCGTTGAGCTGGCGCCAGTAGCCCAGCGTCGCCACCACGATCCCTGCCTTCACGTCGTCGGTGATGCGGGCCACGCCCTTGAAGGCGCCGCGGTCGTTGGCGACCTGCACCCGGTCGCCGTCCCGGATGCCGCGCGCGCCGGCGTCGGCTTGGCTGATCATCACGAACTGCTCGCCCTGGCCCTTCTGCTTGTCCTCCATGTTGGCGTAGCAGGAGTTCAGGAAGTAGTGGCTCTTGGGCGAGACGATGTTGAGCGGGTAGCGCTTGGCGAGTTCGGGATCGTTCGTGTGCGACTCGCGCGGGCCGAGGTAGTCCGGCAGCGGGTCGAGCGCCTCGCCGGGCTGGAAGCCCTCGTACATCTGCCGGAAGGGCGGGGCGACGAAGTTCGTGGCGCCCTCCACCTTCAGCATGCACTTGCCGGTCGGTGTCGGGAAGTTGCCCTCCCGGTGCGGCGCCCGGTCGTCCGGCGTGCCGACCTTGAGCCGGGCGAAGCCGTGCTCGCGCATGTACTGGAGGTCGATGCCCTCGCAGGCCGGCGATGACCAGTCGACGTAGTGCTCAAGGCACTCGCTGTCGCTCCACTTGAAGTTCTCCTCCTCGAAGCCGAGCCGGGCGGCCAGCCGGCGGAAGATCTCGTTGTTGGGGATCGCCTCGCCCGGCGCCTCGGCGCACTTGGTGTTGTAGGTCAGGTAGAGGTGCCCCCAGGAGAGGATCATGTCCTCCATCTCGGCGCCCATGGTGGCGGGCAGCAGGATGTCGGCGTAGGAGGCGGTGTCCGAGATGAAGTGCTCGGCCGAGACCATGAACAGGTCCTCGCGCATCAGCCCCTCGACGATCTTGTCGGTCTCGGGCGCCTGCGTCACGGGGTTCGAGTTCCAGCACATCATCGACATGATCGGCGGGTCGAGCTGCATCTCGCCGGTGAGCGCCCGGCCGATCTGAAGGTTCGAGACGACCCGGGTCCCCTCCGGGATCAGGTCCGGGCGGCAGATGACGTCGAACTTGTAGGGATGCTCCCAGACGCCGAACTGCGTGATGCCGCCGCCGACATGGCGCCACGCGCCGGTCAGCGCCGGGATGCAGGTCACCGCCCGGATGGTCTGGCCGCCGCCGTAGTGCCGCTCCAGCGCCACGCCGATGCGGATGCCCACCGGCTGCTCGGTCGCCATCTCGCGGGCGAGCTTCCGGATGTCGTCGGCGGAGACGCCGGTGATCGCCGCGGCCCATTCGGGCGTGCGCGTGCTGGCCCGCTCCTTCAGCTCCGCGAAGCCGACCGTGTGGTTGTCGACGTAGTCCTGGTCGACGAGGCCCTGTTCGATGATCGAGTTGATCAGCGCCATGGCGAGCGCGCCGTCGGTGCCGGGCTTCGGCGCGATGTGCCAGTCGGCGGCCTTGGCGGTGCGCGACGCGTAGGTGTCGATCACCACGACCTTGGCGCCCTTCTTCTGGGCGTCCTTCACGATCGCCCAGTGGTGCAGGTTCGTGCTGACCGAGTTGCAAGCCCAGATGACGATGTACTTGGAATGGATGTAGCTGTCCGGGTCGAGGCCGGCCGTCGGACCGACGGTGAGGAGCCAGGCCGTGCATGAGCCCTCGCCGCAGAAGGTCCGCTCGGTCACGGTGGCGCCCATGCGGTTGAAGAACGCGTCGCCGCCGTTCAGCCCGTGCACGAGGCCCTGGTTGCCGAGGTAGCTGTAGGGCGCGATGGCCTGCGGCCCGTACTGGTCGATGATCGCCTTCCAGCGGGTGACGATGGTGTCCAGCGCCTCGTCCCAGGTGATCCGCTCGAACTGCTTCGAGCCCTTCGGGCCGACGCGCTTCATCGGGTAGAGTAGCCGGTCGGGGTGGTAGTGGCGCTTCTCGTAATCCTTCAGCTTCACGCAGAGACCGCCGCGGGTCATCGGGTGGTCCGGGTTGCCGCGCACGCTCAGGAGCTCGCCGCCCTTCACCTCGAACAGCATCGAGCACGTGTCGGGGCAATCGTGCGGGCAGCCTCCGTAGAAGACCTCCGAGTAGGCCTCGGGCTGGACGATCTCGTTCATACTCTCTTCCTCACCGGCCGCGGGCGTCCCGTTATTGTTCAGGCGTCCCGGATCCCGATCGGCGAAGCGTACAATGAGAGGAAGAAAAATTCTAACTCGAATCCCGGCGGCCGATCGCGCACGCGCGCCGCTCGGTGGCCCGTCCGCCCCGCGGCGCCCTCACCGCCCCGCCTTCCCTTGCGCGGGCGCGCCCCCATCTGAGGGATGGACGAAGCGGGGGCCTGCGACATGCGGTTCGAACTCTACCGGGACGCCAAGGGCGAGTGGCGCTGGCGCCTGCGGGCGCGCAACGGCGAGGTGATCGCCGATTCGGGCGAAGGCTATGTCCGCCGCGAGGATTGCGAGCACGGCATCGCGTTGGTCCGCCAGAGCGCCGAGGCGCGCATCGAGGACATGACGACGAAGATCGCCTGACCCCGCGCGTCTCAACCTGCGATCAACCCTGTCCGAAACGTCGCAGCGGTTAAGCTGCAACGCTTCCGCTCGCCCACGCGTTGCAGCGGTTCGGACCGAGCGGAGCCCGTCGCCCTGCGCGGTTCGTCGACCAGGACGAATGACACAAAGGGAGTCGAGACCGTGCTGAGGAAATTCCTGCTCGCGGCCCTGCTGGCGCTGGGCTTCGCGGCCGCGGCGCCGGAGGGCGCGTCCGCCGCGCCCATCGGCCCGGGGCTGGCTCTGCCCGCCGAAGCCGCGCCGGCGGTGGCCGAGAAGGCCCAGTACTACTACCGTCGCCGGTTCTACGGCCCGCGGCCCTACTGGCGTCGCCCGTACTACGGCCGCCGGTTCTACTACGGCCCGCGGCCCTACTACCGTCGTCCCTACTGGCGCCGTCGGTTCTACTACTGATCGGCTCTCCGACCTGACCGGCCCGGCGGCTCCAGCGAGCCGCCGGGCTTTTTCACGCCCCGATTCGGGGTGCGCGACCGCGAGCCTTGCTTTATCGTGCCGGTAACGGGACCGCCGACGGCAGATCGGCGCGCCCGAGAGGAAGCTCGATGAACGATATTGCGCAACGCGCCGAGCCCGCGGCGGCGGCGCCGGACCTCTGGCAATCCATCCCGCTCGAATGCATCCTGAGCGCGGTCGCCGTTCTGCTGGCGGCGGGGCTCAAGCTCGCCGGCGTGATGTCCTGACGGCGTGCGGGGGGCGGATGGACGGCATGCAGCACGTCGCACTCTCACCGGCCGGAGGCGCGCCGCCCGCTGAGGTCGATCTGCCCAAGGGCGATCTCACGGTGCGCACCATCGCCATGCCGGCCGACACCAACGCCAACGGCGACATCTTCGGCGGCTGGGTGCTGTCGCAGATGGACCAGGCCGGCGGCATCGCGGGCGTCGACCGGGCGCAGGGCCGGGTGGTCACCGTGGCGCTGGAATCGATGACCTTCATCCGGCCGGTCCGGGTCGGCGACGTGCTGTGCGTCTACACCCGGGTGTCGCATGTCGGCCGGACCTCGATGAAGATCGAGGTCGAGGCCTGGGCACGGCGGTTCTGCACCCAGGTCCGCGAGCGGGTCACGCAGGCCACCTTCACCTTCGTGGCCATCGACGAGGACGGCCGGCCGCGGCAGATCCCGCCGGCCGTGCCGTCCCCGTCCGCGACGACTACTTGATCACCCCGCAGGCGACGCGGTCGCCGGCACCGCCGATCGGCTGGGTGTTGTGGTCGTCCTCGTTGGCGTGGATGATCAGCGCCGCGCCGTCCCCGTCCTTCAGGCCGCCCTCGCCGTTCAGCGGCGTCTCGCTGGAGACCTCGGCATTGGCCGAGCCGTCCTGCGCCGCGTAGAGGTTCGGCAGGTCGCCCTCGTCGGGGCCCTCCGCGTTGAGCAGCCCGTGCTTGCTCTGGTCGTGGTTCACGTGCGCCTTGGAGTTCATGAACTTCGGGTCCGAGCAGTCGCCCACGGCGTGGAAATGCATCCCGTGCCAGCCGGGCGGCAGGCCACCGGGCTGGATCGTCACGCGCAGGACCAGGGCATTTGCCCCGTCGCGGATCGCCAGCGTGCCGATCGGGTCGCCCTTCGCGTTCTTGATCGGCGCCGTGTAGGTCTCTGCCGGTTTGGCCGCCTCCTTGGGAGGCTCCTGTGCCAGGGCGCCGCCGGCGGCGGCGGTCCCGAGCAGTGCGAGCAGCGGCAGGGTGCGGGTCATGCGGTGGCTCTCCTTTACGGCCCGGTCTAGTTAGGGAGCGCGCCGGCCTTCGACAGGGCGGCGGCCCGAAACCTCCGCCGCAGACCTGCCGGAACCGCACGAAGCCCCGATGACCCGAGACCGGACCAGCCCGGACCGCGCGGCCCCCGCGGACGATCCCGCGGAGAACCCTGCGCCGCGGCGCGCCGACCTGTATCTCGTGGCGCACGGCCATTTCGAGAGCCGGGCCCGGGCCCAGGCGGCGATCCGTGCCGGGCTCGTGCGGGTCGACGGGCGCCCGCTCGCGCGCGCCTCGGACCCGATCGCCCCGGGGGCGCGGGTCGAGGCGGAGCCCGAGCACCCCTACGCCTCCCGCGGCGGCCTCAAGCTCGCCGCCGCGCTGGACGCGTTCGGCGTCGATCCGGAGGGCCGGGTCGCCCTCGACGTCGGCGCCTCGACGGGCGGCTTCACCGACGTGCTGCTCGCCCGCGGCGCCCGCCACGTCCACGCCCTCGACGTGGGCCGAGGCCAGCTCCATCCGCGGCTCGCCGGGGACCCGCGCGTGACCAACCGCGAGGGCACCGACATCCGCGGCCTCGGCCCGGAGGCCCTCGTCCCGCCCCCCGACCTCGCGAGCGTGGACGTGAGCTTCATCGGCCTGCGCCTCGTGCTGCCGGCCCTCCCGGGCCTGCTGAGGCCGGGCTCGGCGATCGTCGCGCTGATCAAGCCGCAATTCGAGGCCGGCCGCGCCCGGGTCGGCCGCGGCGGCCTCGTGCGCGACCCGGCGGTCCACGCCGAGGTCTGCGCGGCCGTCCGCGGGACCCTCGAGGGGCTCGGGGCCGCGATCCTGGGCCTGATCGACTCGCCGGTGCCGGGCGGCGACGGCAATGCCGAATTCCTGATCGGTGCGAGGTTGCCGTGAGCGAGCCAGCGGATAGCGAGACGGTCACGATCCGGGAGCTCGGCGCCCGCGGCGACGGGATCGCCGAGGACGGGACCTTAGTCCCCTACACGCTGCCCGGGGAACGCGCGGAGATCCGCCGGGAGGCGCGGCGCGGCGCCCTGCTCGGCCTAGCGCAGGCCTCGCCCGACCGGGTCGAGCCGTTCTGCCCGTACTACATGCGCTGCGGCGGCTGCCGCACCCAGCACCTCGCGCGGACCGCGGAACTCGCCTGGAAGCGCGACCTCGTCGCCCAGGCCCTGTCCCAGGCGCGCCTCGACGTGACGCCCGGGCCGGCCATCGACGCCCACGGGGCGGGACGCCGCCGCCTCACCCTGCACGTGCGGGAGATCGGCGGCCGGGCCGAGGCTGGGCTGATGCCGGCGCGCAGCCACGCGCTGGTGCCGATCGACCATTGCCCGATCACCGTGCCGGCGCTCCACCCGGCCCCGGAGGTCGCGCGCCGCCTCGCCGCCCCGCTGGGCCACGGGCGCAAGCCCCTCGACGTCGCCGTGACGGCCACCGACCAGGGCCTGGACGTCGACCTGCGCGGTCACGGACCGGTCAGCGCCGGCGTCGGCGCCGCGCTGGTGCGGATCGCCGGCGAACTCGGCCTCGCTCGGCTCTCCCTGCACGGCGAGCGCCTGATGGAGGCCGAGCCGGTCTCGGTCACGGCGGACGGCCCCGCCGCGGCGACCCGCCTCTACCCGGCCCCCGGCGGATTCCTCCAGGCGACCGCGGCCGGTCAGGCGACGCTCTGCGACCTGACTCTGGCGGCCCTCGGCCCCCGCATCCGGCGCGTCGCCGACCTGTTCGCGGGCTGCGGGCCGCTGACGCTGGCGATCGCCCGGACGGCCGCGGTCCACGCCGTCGAATCCGATGCCGCGGCCCTCGCGGGCCTCGAGCGGGCCGCGCGCGCCGCCGCGGGCCTGCGCAAGATCAGCGGCGAGCGCCGCGACCTGTTCCGGCGGCCCCTGCTGCCCCCCGAACTCGATGCCTTCGACGCGGTGGTGTTCGACCCGCCGCGGGCCGGCGCGGAGGCCCAGGCCCGCCAGCTTGCCGCCGCCCGCGTGCCCCTGGTGATCGGCATCGCCTGCGACGCCGGAACCTTCGCGCGGGACGCGGCGACGCTGGTCGCCGGCGGTTACCGGCTGGAGACCGTCACGCCGGTCGACCAGTTCCGCCATTCGGGCCATGTCGAGATGGTCGGGGTGTTCCGGCGCGAGCCCGCGCGGCGGCGCTAGGCCACGCAACCGGCGGCCACGTTTCCCGTTCTCCCGGCGACGGGAGACCTTCCATGATCCGCGGATTCCTCGGTACCGCGACGCTCGGTGCGCTGAGCCTCGCCCTCATCACCCCGCTCGCGGTGCAGACGCGAGCGCCCGACCAGACCGGCACGGGCGGCGGCCCGGTCTCGACCATCACGGCGCCGAACACCAACAGCCTCGGCGTCACCAAGCCGCCCGGCACGTCTCTCGGCCCCGGCGAGGTGCCGACCCCGGAGCAGCGGCGGCGCGAGCGCGCTCTGACCGACAAGATCGAAGGCAGCATCTGCGACGGTTGCAACTGAGATCGGGTCGGGGTCGCTCGGGCCGGGTTCCCGCTCAGACCATCGCCAGTCCGGGTTGCGGTGTTCGACCGGGCCGTGCCCCACAAACGGCTCTCCATTCGGCGCGACCTCGGGCGGCGCGGAACTTCAGATCGCGCTCGCTCCGGCCTGCGGGCCCCGCGGGTCCGCCGAGGGGCTTGGCCAAACCGCCGGCTCGATACAGCAGCGACCGGCGAACAGGATTGTTGCCAGCGCATATTTCCATATTGGTTGCAGTATATCCATATTCATAATCCAATGTTCTATCTTCAAGCAAGTCATTTTGTAGATATACTCCAAATATTGATCTTCATATGCACGGATATGGCGGCACCTACAGCGGATCATTGCTCAAAAATCGTGTTCTCGTTCATTGATTCGCAACTTGATGCTTCGTAAGACTTGCGCGTCGCGGGTCCTAGCCTGGGGGCGGCGACGTACAGCCGCGACTTCAAGTGAAGGAAACGCCGCCATGGCCCTCGTGAAGAAAGCCGCCCTGTCGGGATCGCACGCGCAGGTCCGGAAGGGCGAGCCGGCCAGTCTGAGCCAGCTCGGGCGCCTCAACGAGGAGAGCCGGCGCAAGGCCCGGACCTTCGCCAAGCAGCAGAAGGCGGCGGAGCGCATCGCGGCGGCGACAACCCAGCTCGCCAGCGGCGTCGCCGAGGCCTCGTCGGCGGCCGAGGAGCTGCGCAAGGCGATGGAGCAGATCGCCGCCGGCGCCGAGGAGGCGGCCGGGGCCTCCGAGCAGTCGCAGCGCGCCGTCACGACCGTGTCGGAGGTAATCGGCACCGCCCGCACCGAGGCCGAGACCTCGCGCCAGAAATCGGAGGCGCTCCAGGGACTCATCGCCGGCGTGAGCCAGCAGATCCGGCTCAGCGTCGGCTCGATCGCCACGGCGGCCGAGCGTCAGGCGGCCTCGGTCACGCTGATCGTCGAGCTGGAGCGGCAGGCGGCCAATATCGGCGACATCGTCCGCGCCGTCGCTCGCATCGCCGACCAGACCAATCTCCTGGCCCTGAACGCCGCCATCGAGGCGGCCCGGGCCGGCCAGCACGGCAAGGGCTTCGCGGTGGTCGCCGACGAGGTCCGCACCTTGGCGGAGACCTCCGAGCGCAGCGCCCAGGAGATCCAGGCGCTGATCGGCCGGATCCAGGAAGACGTGAAGGTCATCGCCGAGGGCATCAACCGCGCGGCCGAGGGCGCGCGCCAAGAGGTCGCGCGGGGCGAGACGATCACCGCCCAGCTCGAGGCGGTGCGGCAGGCCATGGTCGAGATCATGCGCGGCGCCGAGACCATCGCCCGGGTGGCCGTCGAGTCTGAGAAGGCCGCGGTCGAGGCGCAGAAGGGGTCCGAGCTGATCGCGGCGGCGGCCGAGGAGCAATCCTCCGCCTGCCAGCAATCGCTCAAGACCATCGAGCAGCAGACCACCGCCCTCGGGGAGAGCGAGCAGGCTGCCACCGAGCTCGCGACCCTGGCGGACGAGCTGAAGAACGCCACCGACGTCGGCAAGAGCGCCGAGGAGGTCGCCTCGGCGGCCGAGGAGCTGTCCTCGGCGGTGGAGGAGATCAACCGGGCCGCCGCGCAGATCACCACGGCGCTCGACCAGATCGACCGGGGCGCCCAGCAGCAGACGGCAGCCGCGCAGCAATCGGCCGCCGCGATCGCGCAGATCGAGAAGGGAGCGCTCCTCGCCCAGGACAGCGCCCGCGACGCCCTGGAGAAGGGCGGCCTGATCACGAGCCAGCTTCAGGAGAACCGGGCCGCGGTAGACGGACTGGTCGCGGGCGTCGGCAATGCCCTCGCGGAGACCGACCGGAGCCGAGAGCAGATCAACGCCCTGGAGCAGGTGAGCCGGAAGATCGACAAGATCGTCGACGCGATCACCACGGTGGCGATCCAGACCAACATGCTGGCGGTGAACGGCTCGATCGAGGCGGCCCGGGCCGGCGAGTTCGGCAAAGGCTTCATGGTGGTCTCCACCGACATCCGCAACCTCGCCCGGGATTCCTCGGAGAACGCGGAGCGGATCAAGGACCTCGTGAAGGCGATCCAGGACCAGATCGTGGTGGTGCGCCGGGACCTGGAGGCGATCTCCGCGGCAGCCGCCGCCGAGGTCGAGAAGAACCGGGCGATCACCCGCGACCTCGAGACCACCGCCGACGACATGGGCGTGGTGCTCGACGGCAACCGGCAGATCCTCCAGGGCGCCGACCTGATCATCCGCAACGTCGAGGAGGCGAAGCGCGGCGTCGACCAGATCGCCACGGCGGCCCGCCAGGGCGGCCAGGCGGTGAACGAGGCGCAGCAGGCCGCCCGCGAGCAGGCGAACGGCGCGGAGGAACTCGCCGCCGCCATCGAGGAGGTCGCGTCGCTGGCCGACGAACTCCAGAACCAGGACTGAGACGCGCCCGGCCGGGACGGCCCCACCCGAATCCTGCTCAGCCCGGAGCCCGCCATGTCCAACGACGCCTCAGCCTCGGCCGCGACCGACCGGTCGGAGACCGCCTCCGCGCTCCAGTTCGTGACCTTCCACGTCGCCCGCGAGACCTACGCGGTGCCCCTCGCGGAGGTGCAGGAGATCATCCGCCTGCCCGACATGGTCGACGTTCCCCTGGCACCCCCCGCCCTGGTGGGACTGGCCAACCTGCGCGGCTCGGTCCTGCCGGTGGCGAGCCTGCGGCGGCTGTTCGAGCTGCCCGACCGGGTCCACGACGACGCCGCCCGGGTGGTCGTGGTCGGCCAGGGGTCCGGCGACGGCGGCGGCGCTGGCGGGACCTCCGGCTTCGTGGTCGACCGGATGGCGAGCGTGATCACCGCCGAGCCCGGGGAGATCGAGGGGACTGACGGCCTCACCGCCACCGCGGCGACCGAGCTGCTCGCGGGCGTGATCAAGCGGCCGGCCGGCATCGTGCTGATCATCGATCTCGGGCGCCTGCTGCAGCGCAGCGGGTCCGTGCGCGCCGGCGCAGAGGGCGGGTCGGGCGGACGGAACGCGGTCGGGCCGATCGAGGCCGGCGGCGCGGCCTCGGCGCGGCCGGAGGGCGAGGCCGGGCTCTCCGACGAGATCCAGCTCGTGTCCTTCGAGCTCGCGGGCCAGGAATACGCCCTGCCGATCGAGCAGGTGCAGGAGATCGTCCAGGTCCCCGACCGCGTCAGCGAGCTGCCGAAGGCCGAGCGCCACGTCATCGGTGTGATCAACCTGCGCGACCGGTTGCTGCCCCTGGTCAGCCTGCGGGCGCTGTTCGGGCTGCCGGGCGTGCCCCTGGGAGAGCAGAACCGGATCGTGGTGGTCGCCTCCCGGGAAGCCGCCGGCTCCGTCGGCATCGTCACCGACACGGTGAAGGAGGTGCTGCGGGTGCCCCGCGCGGTGGTCGACCCGCTGCCCGACCTGCTCGCGCAGGGCGACGCGCTGCGCGAGGTCGAGGCGATCTGCCGGCTCGGCGGCGGCAGGCGGCTGGTCTCGATCCTGTCGGCCGCCCGCCTGTTCGCCACCACCGGGATCGCCGGCGGCCTCGCCGGCCTCGGAGCCGCAGAGGAGGGACCCGTGCAGGAACGTCAGACCGCGACCGCGCCGACGCGCGCCGACGAGGAGGAGCAGTTCGTCGTCTTCCGCCTGGCGGACGAGGAGTACGGCGTGCCGATCGACGCCGTGCACGAGATCGTCCGCGTCCCCGAGCAGCTCACCCACGTGCCGCGGACGCCCGGCTTCATTGAGGGCATCGTCAACCTGCGGGGGGCGGTGCTGCCGGTGGTCGACCAGCGCCGCCGCTTCCGGCTCCCGGAGGCCGCGCGCAACGACCGCCAGCGCATCATGGTCTTCGCGATCGCGGGGGTGCGGACCGGCTTCATCGTCGACTCGGTCTCGGAGGTCCTGAAGATCCCCCGCTCGGCCATCGTGCCGGCGCCGGACCTCGCGCAGGACGAAGACAGCGCCGTGGAGTGGGTCGCCAACCTCGCCGCCGCCAAGCGGATCATCCTGATGGTGAACGTCGACCGGCTCCTCAGCCGGCACGAGGTCGCGGATCTGCAGGCGGCCTGAGCCGCCGTCTCCGGGCCCGGTCCGAGGCCGCTCCTGCCACGCAACCCGCCATGCCCAAGCTCCTGATCGTCGACGACTCCGCTCTGATGCGCAAACACCTTCGCCTGATCTTCGAGGAGACGGGCCAGTTCGAGGTGCGCACGGCGCGCAACGGCCGCGACGCCCTGGACCAGATCGACAGCTTCGAGCCCGACGTGGTCACCCTCGACATCAACATGCCCGAGATGGACGGACTCACCTGCCTCGGCGAGATCATGGCGGCGCGCCCGCGCCCGGTGGTCATGGTCTCGTCGCTGACCCGCGAGAGCGCCGCCGTGACCCTGGAGGCGATGCAGCTCGGCGCCGTCGATTACGTGGAGAAGCCCGGCGGCACCGTCTCCCTCAACATCGGCGAGGTCCGGGACGAGATGGTCGCCAAGGTCCGCGTCGCGGCCCGGGCCAAGCCCGGCCGCGCCCGCGGCCTCCTCGACCGGGTCCGGCGCGGGCGCGGCGAGATCGCGAAGCGCCGCCCGGCGCCCCGGACCGCGGCCCGCGTGGAGGGCTGCGTCCTGATCGGCGTGTCGACCGGGGGACCGCGGACGCTGGAGGAGATCCTGCCGGAGCTTCCGGCCGACCTGCCCTGGCCGGTCGTGATCGCCCAGCACATGCCGGGCTCCTTCACGGGGGCCTTCGCCCAGCGCCTGGACCGCCTCTGCGCCCTGGGGGTGGTGGAGGTGACCGCCCCGGTCCCCCTCGCGGCGGGCCGCGTCTACATCGGCCGGGGCGACGCCGACGTGGTGATCGAGCGCCGGCTCGGCCGGCTCGCGGTCGCCACCGTCCCGAGCGACCCGGCCCTGCGCTGGCACCCCAGCGTCGACCGCCTCGTCCGCAGCGCCCGGGATCACCTGCTGCCCGAAGCCCTGATCGGCGTCGAACTCACCGGCATGGGCGACGACGGCGCCGCCGCCCTGGCGGCCCTGCGGGCTGCCGGCGGCCGCACCATCGCGGAGGCCGAGTCGAGCGCCGTCGTGTTCGGCATGCCGGCCGAGCTGATCCGCCTCGGCGGCGCGACCCTGACGCTGCCCGCCCGCTCCATCCCGGCCCAGCTCGTCGGCTGGCTGTCCTGAGATCGACACCGAGACTGACATGGCCCTGGTCCGCAAGCACCCCGCCCTCCCCGCGCCGGCGGAAGCCCCAGAGGATCCCCGGATCGCCCTGGAGGGCCCGACGGCCGCCGGGCGCCGCGACGCGGCCCATCGCCTGGCCGCCGATCCCGACGCCGCCGGCCTGCTGGCCGACCGCCTCGCCCGCGAGGCGGACCGGAGCGTCGGCGAGGCGATCCTCGGCGCCCTCGGCCGCATCGGCACCCCGGCGGCGGCCGAGCGCCTGTTCGGCCTGCTGGGCTCGGAGGACGTCTGGCTGCGCAACGCCGCGATCGAGACGCTGCAGGAGATGGACGCGGCGGTGCTCGGCGCCCTCGAGCGGGCCCTCGCCGATCCCGACAGCGACCGCCGGATCTTCGCGGTGAACGTGCTGGTCTCCCTGCGCCACCCGGCGGCCGCGACCTACGCCCGCCGGGTCCTGGTCGAGGACGGGCACGTCAACGTCTGCGCCGCCGCCCTCGACGTGCTCGCCGAGATCGGCACGCCCGAGATGGTGCCGGAGATCGAGGCCGCCGCCGCCCGCTTCCCCGACGCGCCGTTCCTGCGCTTCGCGGCCAGGGCCGCCTGCCGCCGCATCACCTGACCGGCGGCCGGCATGACCGCACCGTTCCCGCCGCCGACGCCCGTCGTCACCGATGCCGACTTCGTCCGCTTCCGCGACTTCTTCTACCGCAAGACCGGCATCATGTTCGCCGACAACAAGCGCTACTTCGTCGACAAGCGCCTGCAGGAGCGGATGCTCGCGAGCGCGCTGCCGGTCTTCCGCGACTACTTCAACACCCTGCGATTCCAGGCCAGCGGCCAGGAGTTCCAGACGCTCGTCAACCTGATGACCGTCAACGAGACCTACTTCTACCGCGAGGAGTACCAGTTCCGCTGCCTCGTCCGGTCGATCCTCCCGGAGGTTACCCGGCGCAAGCGGCCGGGCGAGCCGGTGCGGATCTGGTCGGTGCCCTGCTCGACCGGCGAGGAGCCCTACTCGATCGCCTTCCAGCTCCTCGACACGTGGCCGGAGGTCGACCGGTACGACATCGAGATCGTCGCCTCGGACATCGACACCGCCGTGCTCGACCAAGCCAAGCGCGGCCTCTACGGCGACCGCGCGGTCCAGCACGTCCCCCGGGCGACCCTGGAGCGCTACACCCGGCGGGTGCAGGGCGCCCACGAGGTGATCCCGGACATCCGCGAGTCGATCGCCTTCGCGCAGGTCAACCTCTCGGACCCGCTCTCGACCCGGCAGTTCCGCGGCTTCGACGTCGTGTTCTGCCGCAACCTGCTGATCTACTTCGACGACGCGTCCCGCCGCGGCGCCGCCCAGACGCTCTACGAGGCGCTCGATCCCGGCGGCTTCGTCTGCCTCGGCCATTCCGAGTCGATGAGCCGGATCTCCGCGCTGTTCGACCTCCGGAAGTTCGCGGAGGCGATCGTCTACCAGAAGCCCCTGAGCGCGGAGGCCTGACATGGCCAGGATCCTCGTCATCGACGACGCCACCACGGTGCGCCTGTACTACCGCGACGTGCTGGAAGAGGCCGGCTTCGCGGTCGAGGAGGCCGTGAACGGCTACGAGGGCCTGGAGAAGGCCGTCGCCGAGGGCTTCGACCTCGTCCTCGTCGACGTGAACATGCCCAAGATGGACGGCTACGCCTTCCTGCGGCAGGGCCGGACCATGCCGGAGCTCCAGGCGGTGCCGGCCGTGATGATCTCCACGGAGAGCGCCGGCGCCGACCGCGCGCGGGCCTTCGCGGCGGGCGCCAACCTCTACCTCGTCAAGCCGGTGCGCCCGGACGCCCTCGTCGCGGTCGCCACCGTGATGGCCGGAGCCGCACCGTGACCAACGCCCTGCTCGCCCAGTTCATCCCCGAGGCCCGCGAGCTCCTGGAGCGCGCGGGGAGCGGCATGCTGGCCCTGGAGAAGTCGCCGGGCGCCGAATCCCTCGACGACGTCTTCCGGGCGGTGCACACCCTCAAGGGCACGTCCGGCCTGTTCGAGATCGCGCCGCTGACCCATCTGGTCCACGTGGCCGAGGACCTTCTGGTCGAGGTCCGGGCCGGCACGCTCGTCCTGGAACCCACCATCGTGGACGGGCTCCTCGACAGCCTCGATCTGGTCGGCCACTGGATCGACGTCCTGGAGAGCCGCGCGGTCCTGCCGGACGACGCCGACGCCGTCATGGCGGGCCGGGTGACGGCCATGCGGGCGTGGCTCCCCGCGGCGATCGAGGCCACCGTCGCGCGGGCCGATTACGGGCCGCCGGACTGGCTCGCCGACCTCCCCGAGGCGGACCGGCAGGCCGCCTGGAGGCGCGCCGCGGCCTCGGGCGCCCTCCTGATCGCCTGGCACTACGAGCCCGACGAGACCTGCTTCTTCCGCGGCGACGACCCGGCCCATCTGGTGGCGCAGGCCCCGGGCCTCGTCGCGCTGCGGGTACGGCCGCGCGCCGCAACTCCGTCGCCGGAGACCTGCGATCCGGTGCTGAGCTGGCTCCGCTTCGAGGTTCTGTGCGTCGCCGACGCCGAGGCGGTTGCCGACCATCTGCGCTACGTCGCCGATCAGGTCCGGGTCGGCGCGATCCGGCCGGACGACCTGATCGTCCTGACCGGGACGGAGGATGAGGCCGAGGTGTTCGGCGACTTCGCCGCGCGGGCCGGAACGCTCCTCGCCGAGGACGCCCGGGCGGACCTCGCCGCCGCCGCCGCCGCCCTGCTGGGGATCGTCGGCGCCGGGACCCGGCAGGCCTGCGCCCTGCGCTGGATCGCGGCGCTGGCCGCCACGGCGGAGACCGAGACGCTGCGCCGCCTCGCCGCCGACCTCGGCGGCCCGCGGCCGGCCTCGGGTTCGCCGCCGACCGATCGGCCGCCCGCAGACGCGCCCGCCCCGGACTTCGCCCTGCGCCAGCAGGCAGAGGCGATCCTCGCCGCGCAGGCCGAGATGCTGGCCGTGCCGACGGACCCGGCCGTCGCGGAGGGCCGGTTCGAGTCCGTGCGCACGGTGGTGCGGCGCTGCCTGCCGCATCTGGCGCCCAGCCGGGCCGTCGCCCTGGAAGCAGCCCTGGGCCGAGCGCGCGCGGGCGCCACCGAGACCCTCGGCGCCGTCCTCCGCGGCGTGGCGAGCGGCGCGGCCGCCGCACCGCCGATGCCGACACCCTCCGGAGAGCCCGCGCCGCGGCCCACCGCGGCCCCGCCGCCGGCGACCGAGCCGCGCGATGCCCCGGAGGGATCCGGCCCCGACGCCAAGGGTCCGACGCGCATGCTGCGGGTCGAGCAGGGCAAGGTCGACGCCCTGATGAACTTCGCGGCCGAGCTGACGGTCGCCAAGAACGGGCTCGCGTATCTCGCCGGGCGCGTCGAGCAGGTCAGCGGCTCGCGCCAGCTCGGTCGGGAGATCAAGGAGCAGTACGCGGTCATCGACCGGATCGCCCAGAGCCTGCAGGTCGGCGTCATGGCGATCCGCATGATGCCGGTGAGCCAGGTTTTCCAGCGCTTCCCCCGGCTCGTCCGCGACATCACGCGCAAGCTCGGCAAGGAGGTCGAGCTGGTGATCCTGGGCGAGGAGACCGAGGCCGACAAGAACGTGCTGGAGAGCCTCGCCGACCCGCTGATCCAAATGGTCCGCAACGCCCTCGATCACGGCATCGAGACCCCCGCGATCCGGATCGCCGCCGGGAAGCCGGCGCGCGGCACCCTGCGGCTCGCGGCGCGGCAGGAGAACGACAACGTCATCATCGAGGTGGCCGATGACGGCCGCGGCATCGACCCGGAGGCGGTCCGCGAGAAGGCGCTGCGCAGCGGCCTGATCGGCCCGGATCAGACCGCCCAGATGACTGCGGAGGATCTCGTCAACCTCGTCTTCGCGCCCGGCTTCTCGACGCGGGATCAGGTCTCGGACCTCTCGGGGCGGGGCGTCGGGATGGACGTCGTGCGCAGCGCGGTGCGCAGGGCGGGCGGCGACGTCTGGCTCGCGAGCCAGCCGGGCGCGGGCACCTGCGTGACCGTGCAGCTGCCCCTGACCATGGCGGTGACCCGCATCGTCACCGTGGTGGCGCGGGGCCAGCAATACGGGGTCGCCATGGACGCGGTGGCCGAGACCGTGAAGGTTCCGCGGGACCAGATCCACCGGATCAAGCAGCGCGAGACCTTCGTCCTGCGGGACGCGATGATCCCCCTGATCCGGCTCGCCGACAGCCTGGGCCTCCCGGCGGCCTCGGACGCGCCGCCGGAGGAGGAGGCCGTCATGGTCGCCCGTGTCGGACGCGAGCGGGTCGGTATCGTGGTCGACGGCTTCCGCGAGCGCATGGAGGTCATCGTGCGGCCCCTCGACGGTCTCCTCGCCGGCCTCGCTGGCTTCTCCGGGACGGCGCTCCTCGGCGACGGAAGGGTTCTCCTCGTCCTCAACCTGTCGGATCTGCTCTGATGGCCCTCGAACACAGCGGCGCCCGCATCCGGCTCTCGGGCCACTGCCCGGTCGAGGATGCCGAGCCGCTGCTCGATATCCTGCGCGCCACCCCGGAGGCCGTCGTCGACCTCACCGGCGCGGCGTGGCTCCACACGGCGGTCCTCCAGGTGCTGATGGTCGCGGCACCCGCCCTCCGCGGCCGGCCGGCCGGAGCGGTGCCGGCGGCTTGCCTGGCCGCGCTGCCCGAGGCCGCCGCGGAAGGCGCCGCGGAGGCCGAGCGCGGATGACCGAGCCGGGGACCGGGCGCATCCTCGCCGTGGCGAACCGCAAGGGCGGCACCGCCAAGACCACGACGGCCGTGAATCTCGCCGCAAGCCTCGCGGAGCGCGGCCGGCGGGTGCTGCTCGTCGACCTCGACAGCCAGGGCCATGCCGGCCTCGGCTTCGGCGTGCGGGCGAGGCCCGGCGAGCCGACGGTGCACGACCTGTTCCGCGGCACCGGGGTGACGGATCTCGGGCGCGCCGTGCGGCGCGCCGCCGTGCCGAACGTGGACGTGCTGCCGGCCGATCGCGGCTTCTCGGGCCCCGACGGCGCCGTCGCGCCCCTCGGCCTCGCGGCGGCGCTGAAGCCCCTGGCGACGGATTACGCGGTGATCCTGATCGACACCGCACCGACGGCCGACGCCCTGCTGATCAGCGCCCTGGCGAGCGCGCACCACGTCTTGGTTCCGACACAGCTCAGCCACCTCGCGGTGGACGGCGTCGGGCAGTTCGCGCGCGCGTTCTTCCGGGTGGCGACGAGCCTCAATCCCGGTCTGCGCGGCCTCTCGATCGTGCCGGTGCAGGTGGATCTCCGGATCACGATGCAGCGGGAGGCCCTCGAGCAGCTCGCGAGCCGGTTCGGCCGGGAGCGCCTCCTGGCTGGGATCCGCACGGACATCGCTCTGGCGGAGGCCTTCGGGTGCGGACAGCCGGTTCGGTACGTGAAGCCCCGTGCGCGGGCGGTGCAGGACTTCGAGCTGTTATGCGACCACGTCATGGAAAAATGCATTGCCGGGCAGATTGGAACGATTAAAACTTAGCCGTTCACACAGACATGGAGTTCAGAGCGAGAAATGAATACGATATTACTGGTGGACGACTCACCGACCATTCTTTCGAGCATGTCAGGAATACTTCGCAGTTCGGGATATGAAACCGAACAGGCCGCCGATGCCGAGACGGCACTCGCGAAGGTCAAGGCAGGCCTGAAGCCGGCCCTCGTGATCACGGACTTCCACATGCCCGGCATGGACGGCGTCCAGTTGATCCAGGAGTTGCGGAAGCTCGCGCCGACCCGCTTCACGCCGATGCTCGTTCTCACGACGGAATCGCAGCAGGAGAAGCGCGACGGCGCGCGCCAGGCGGGGGCGACCGGCTGGCTGGTGAAGCCGGTCCAGGCCGACAAGCTGCTGCAGGTCCTCACACAGGTCGCCCCCGCGATTCAGCGCCGCGCCGCCTGATCCGGGCGACCCCTCTCCGCTGAAGCCCGCTCCGCGGGCCTCGGCCTCGCCCGGCCCCGCGCCACCGCTTCCGACCGAATGACCGTTCCCGCGATGCAGATTGCTGCCCGTCCCTCCGCGAAGACCGAGCTGCGGACGCTCCTGCTCAGTGCCGCGGCCGGCGGCGCGGTCGGGGCCGTGCCGCTGATCCTGGGGATCGCGCAGCCGGCGCAGCTCCTCTTCGCGGCCGCCGCCGCGCTCTGCGGGGGCCTCGTGACCCGCGGGCTGCAACCGTCCTGCCGCGCGGTCGAGCCGGATGCCCCGCCGATGGCGGTCACGCTTCGGGCCGAACCGGCGGCCGCCCCGGCGCACGGAGCGGCCTGCGCCGAGGCCGTGGCCCGGGATCTCGGCGACCTCGACCCCTATTTCGCCGTGACGGGCGAGCAGCTGCGCAGCATCGTCGCGCAGACCGAGGCGGCCGCCGCCGCGATCCTCGCCTCGCTGCAGAGGCTCGACGCCGCCCAGGCGCGCAGCGCCGCCTGCATCGGCGGCGCGCACGACCGCATCGTCGGCTTCGCCGAGCAGAGCGACGCCGCGCTGCAATCCCTGGCGGCGGCCCTCGGCGCCTATCTCGACCGGCGCCTGAACGAGACCCGCGAGGAACGCGGCACCGTCGAGGTGGCCGTCGGGCAGATGCGCGGGCTCGATGCCCTGATCCTCAGCCTCGAGAAGGTCGGGGCGGCGACCCGGATGCTGGCGCTCAACGCCAACATCGAGGCGGCCCGCGCCGGGGCCCACGGAGCCGGCTTCCGGGTCATCGCCCGGGAGCTCCAGGATCTCGCGCAGACCTCCCAGACCGCGATGGCCGAGGCGCGCGTGCAGGTGGCGGACGCGCAGCAGACGATCAGCCGGGTGCTGATCGCCGATCGCGGGGACGACGCGACCCGCACCGAGCAGGAGCGCCTCCGCGCGCTGATGGCCGAACTCGGCGGGATCGCCGAGACGACCACCCGGGTCCTCCTCGGGATGGCGCGGACGGACCTCGCCGAGGTCAAGGCGCAGAATGCGGCGGTGGGCGACGAGGTGCTGTCGGTCTTCGGCCAAGTTCAGTTCCAGGACGTCGTCCGCCAGCAGATCGAGGCGGTCGATGCCGCCAACGCGGCGCTGCAGCTCTGCCTCGACGGCCTGCGCCGGCGACTGATCGGCACCGGGCCGGGGCGGGCGAGCGCGCCGGCGGCGATCCTCGAGACCGCGCGGGCGCGCTACGTCACCCAGATCCAGCGCCGCGTCGACGCCCAGGCCCTTGACCACGTCGTCGACCAAGCCCTCGACCCGGTAGCGCCCGACATCGAGCTGTTCTGACGGGTCGGGCCGCGATGTCACGGAAGCGTCAGAAAACAGCGCCACATCCGCGGCACAGCTTGCATCGACCGTCGCGGTGCCGGATGCGGGCTGCGGCCCCGCGCTGTCCCGTGACCGATCCGCATCCGAGACCCGTACGTGATCTTCATCCACCAGCCCGCCGTCGGCGCCGGAGCCACGCTGCTTGAGCGCCGCGTCATCGATCTCCAGGACACGATCCCCGAGGACACGGTCTGGCTCGACCTGATCCGCCCGAGCCGCGAGGAGGAACTGAAGGTCGAGTCGTTCGCGGGCATCGAGGTGCCGACCCGCGAGGAGATGAAGGACATCGAGCCCTCGGAGCTGCTCTACGTCGAGGACGGCGCCCGTTACATGACCGGCCGGGTGCTCTCGAAGGTCAGCGACGCCGAGGAGCCGGGGCTGGCCGGCATCACCTTCATCCTGCGCGGCAACCGGCTGGTGACGGTGCGCCACGAGGAGCCGCAGGCCTTCCGCATGTACACGCAGCGCGCCGGGCGCTCCATGGGCAACGGCGGCGCCTCGACACCCTCGGGCGAATCGATCCTGGCCGGGCTGATCGAGGCGGTGATCGACCGCGCCGCCGACGTGCTGCAGCTCCAGGGCGAGCGCATCGACCGCCTGTCGGGCAAGATCTTCGAAGTGCAGGAGGATCCCTCCGCCCGCAACACCGCGCTGCAGGACACGCTGCGGGCGCTGGGCCGGCACGGCGATCTCATCTCCAAACAGCGCGAGAGCCTCGTCTCCATGGAGCGGATCCTGCTCTCGCTGTCGGCGACCTACCGGACCAACAAGGCCCCGCGCGACCTGCGCGAGGACGTGCGCTCGACCCTGCGGGATCTTCAGTCCCTCGAGGAGCACGCCACCTTCCTGTCGACGAAGATCCAGTTCCTGCTCGACGCGACCTTGGGGCTCGTCAACCTCGAGCAGAACAACATCATCAAGCTGTTCTCGGTCATGGCGGTCGTCTTCATGCCGCCGACCCTGATCGCGTCGATCTACGGCATGAATTTTAAGTCCATACCGGAACTAGATTTCGCCTTCGGATACCCGATGGCGCTGATCATGATGGTCGTGGCGGCGGTATTTCCCTACTTCTTCTTCCGGTGGAAGAAGTGGCTCTGACAACAAACGCCGGTATAGAGCCGACAGAATCTTAAGACCTCCACGGGAGCATGGTTGGGCCTGAAGGCGCGGCGCGGCCGCGAAGACGGAACCTCCCATGCGCTTCTCCCTCAAGACGGTCCTCGCCGGTGCCATCGGCCTGCTCGCCCTCGCCGCCGTCGGCCAGGGCATCGCCAGCGTCGTGAGCCTGTCGGAGATCGAGCGGAACGCCGCGGCGATCTCGCAGCAGGCCCTGCCCGCGCAGAACCAGGCCGAGGCCATCGGGACGGCCGTGCGGGACGCGCGCCTGCGGCTCTACCGGCTCGCGGTGGCCTCGCCCGACGCGGCGGCCCTGGACAGGAACCAGACGGCGCTGACCGACGCCCTCGGCGAGCTGTCCGGCCTCCGGCAGGCCTATCAGGACCGCCTGACGAGCCCGGAAGCCCGGGCGATCTACGAGCGCTTCACCAACGCGTGGAACGCCTATCAGAACATCCAGCTGCAGGTGGTCGAGCTGATGATCGCGGGCGACCAGCCGGGCGCCCTCGCGCTCGTGCTCGATCCCGCGACGGGCGCGCAGAACGACGCCGCGGTGGCCAGCCTGACCGAGTCGATCGCGGCGGCGCGGGGCCAGACCGAGGCCAACGTCACCCAGACCGTGCAGGCGGCGACGCGGGCCAAGCTGATCGCGCTGATCGCCACGGTGGTCGGCCTCGCGGTCGCGGCGGCCGCGATGCTGTTCGCCCTGTTCGGGATCGCGCGCCCCATCGAGCGCATGACCGGCGCGATGGGCCGCCTCGCCGAGGGCGACGAGACCGTGCCGGTCCCGCATACGGGACGGCGCGACGAGATCGGCGCGATGGCGGCGGCCGTGCAGGTCTTCAAGGACAACCTGATCCACACCCGCGCCCTGGAGCGGGAGACCGCCCTGGCGCGCGAGGGCGCCGAGGCGCAGCGCCGGCGCGCGGTCCACGCCATGGCCGAGTCCTTCGAGGCCGCGGTCGGCGGCGTGCTGGCCCGGGTGGCGGACGCCGCCCTCGGCCTGCGGGCCGACGCCGAGGCGATGAGCGGCACGGCCACGCACACCGCGGAGCGCTCGGCCACGGTGGCGGGCGCCGCGCAGGAGGCCGCCCAGCATGTCGGCACGGTCGCGGCGGCCGCCGAGGAACTCGGCGCCTCGGTGCAGGAGATCGGCCGCCAGGTCGACGGGTCCGCCGAACTCGCCCGGAGCGCGGTGGTCCAGGCCGGCGACACGGCCGGCCTCGTGCAGGAACTGAGCACCGCCGCGGGCCGGATCGGCGACGTCGTGCGCCTCATCACCGACATCGCCGGCCAGACGAACCTGCTGGCGCTGAACGCCACGATCGAGGCGGCCCGCGCCGGCGATGCGGGGCGCGGTTTCGCGGTGGTCGCCAGCGAGGTGAAGCAGCTCGCCGCCCAGACCGCCCGGGCCACCGAGGAGATCGCCGGTCAGGTCGGCCGTATCCAGGGCGCGACCGGGCAGACCGTGGACGCGATCGACGGGATCACGGCGCGCATCCGCGAGATCGACGGGGTGGCGACCTCGATCGCGGCCGCCGTCGAGCAGCAGGGCGCGGCGACCCGGGAGATCGCCCGGAACGTGGCCGAGGCGGCGTCCGGGACCGGCGCGGTCACCGGGACGATCGACGCGGTGGCGCGGGCGGCCGACGACACGGGCACGGCCGCCACGCGGATGCTGGCCTCGGCGTCGAGTCTCTCGGAGGAGGCCGCCGAGCTGCGCCGGGAGATCGACGCCTTCCTGCACACCGTGCGCGCGGCCTGAGGCTCGGCCTCAGGCTTAGCCGGGGCTCGACAGCTTCATCAGGACGAGCCCGGAGCCGATCAGGCCGGCCGCGAGGATCCGGCTGGCGCTCGCCTGCTCCCCCAGCACGGCGATGCCGATCAGGAAGGCGCCGACCGCGCCGATTCCGGTCCAGATCGTGTAGGCGGTGCCCAGGGGCAGCGTGCGCATGGCCAGCGCCAGGAAGCCGACGCTGCCGGCCATCGACACGGCCATGATGGCGGTCGGCCAGAGGCGCGTAAAGCCCTCCGACTGCTTCATCGCGAAGGCCCAGACGACCTCCAGCACGCCCGCGGTGACGAGATAGATCCAGGCCACGGCGGCCCTCCCGAAAGGGCCGGGCCGTCCCGGACTTGTGCCCCGCGTGGCGGGGGGAGGACGTGGCCTCGCGGCGGGTCAGCTAGCGATGATCGGCCGAGCCCGCAAGCGCAGCGGCCGCGGATCCCTCAGGCCACCGCGGCGAGGTGCTTGACCTCGGCCTTGGCCACCACCTTGCCGACCGGCGGCGCCTTGCAGGTCTCCGCCTCGGGCGCCAGGACCGGCGGCTGCACCCAGCGGCCGGCATCGAGGTCGGCGATCCGGCCGTTGATCTCGCGGATGACGTAGCGCGAGAACGGGTAGACGTGGAGGTAGATCACCATGTTGGTGACCACGGCCTCCAGGGCGGCCGGGTTGCGGCGGGCGGTCTCCAGGAACACGCTCCAGAAGTGCTTGGCGAGTTCCGGACGCCGCACGGTCATCCGCCAGCACACCCGCAGCAGCGAGTAGAGATCGTGGGCGATGTGGCCCCAGTTGAGCTTCTGGGCGGCGAATTTCGGCCGCTTCACCCGCCGGGCGACCACCCGGACCCGGTCGAAGAAGTTCGGCGGGTCGTAGATCTCCTGGAGGACGTCGCGGTAGTCGGCCAGCACGTCGCGCTGCGGCCGCAGGGTCACGAAGTTGATGCCCTGCGTGCACTGGTCGCCCTGGTCGGCGGTGGTCGCCGCGTAGTTCTCGTAGAGGCGGCCCTCCTTGCGCAGGCGGCGCGAGAGCTGCGTGTTCGGCAGCGCGAAGAGCAGGCCGACCATGGCGATCGGGATGCCGGTCTGGCCGATGCACAGCGACATCGCCTTGCTGATGCTGTCCTTCTCGGTGTCGAAGCCGACGATGAAGCCGGCCGTGACGAACATGCCGTGCTCGTAGAGCTTGTGCACGCTGTCGGCGATCGAGCGCTTGGTGTTCTGCTTCTTCTGCGTCTGGATCAGCGTCGCCTCGTCGGGCGTCTCGATCCCCGTGAACAGGGCGAAGAAATTCGCGTCCCGCATCATCCCGAGCAGCTCGTCGTCGTCCGCGAGGTTCAGCGAGGCCTCGGTGGAGAACTTGAACGGGTAGCCGTGCTCCTCCTGCCACTTGATCAGGTGGGGCAGGAACAGCTTGATCGCCTTCTTGTTGCCGATCAGGTTGTCGTCGACGAAGTCGACGTGCCCGCGGTAGCCGAGGCCGTAGAGCCGGTCGAGTTCCGCCAGCATCTGCGGCGTGGTCTTGGTCCGCGGGGCGCGGCCGTAGAGCTCGATGATGTCGCAGAACTCGCAGGTGAACGGGCAGCCACGTGAGAACTGGACGCCGATGTAGAGGTAGTGGCTGAAGGTCAGCAGGTCGAAGCGCGGGATCGGGCTCTTGGTGACGTCGGCCTTGAACTTCTCGGCCGTGAGCCGGCCGCGGCGCTCGCCGGCCTCCCAGGCGGCCACGAACGTGTCGAGGATGCCCTCGGCCTCGCCCAGCACCAGGAAGTCGGCCTTGTCGTAGACCTCCGGCGTCGAGGTCGGGGCCGGGCCGCCGACGCAGACCGGGGTTCCGAGCGCCACGCAGCGGTCGATGACCACGAGGCAGTCCGGCTCCTGGGGCAGCATGCCGCCGGTCATCACGAGGTCGGCGGCCTGGATCTGCGCGTCCGTCAGTTCCTCGCAGTTGCGGTTGACGAGCGTCACCTGCCAGGCCGGCGGCAGCATCGCGGCCAGCGTGATGAGGCCCAGCGGCGGCGCCGGCGCGCGGGCGCCCTGCAGCTCCATGGCCTCTTTGAAGTTCCACATCGAGTTTTCGTAGAACTTCGGGAACACCATCAGCACGCGCGGGGCCGTGTTCGCTTCCGACATGCCAGTTTCCCTCGTTCACACGCACGGTCCCGGCCCGACCGGAGATCGGGGCGGGTACAGGATCGCTCCCCTGACCTGCGGGCGAATTAAGGCCGTTTTTCGCTCCCGCAGCAATCGGAGCCGCCGATCCCGACAGGACGCGCGTCCGGGCCCCGCGAATCAACCCCGCCGACGGGTCCCGGGGCGGATCCGGCCCGTTTGCCGCGGGGCTGCGCCATTCGGGCGACAGGTCCCGCCAAAATCGTCCCGGCCCATCACGGCCTGTCACGGCCCGACGCGGAACCGCTCCGGCCGCGTCCCGTCGGCGTCGGTGAAGCCGTAGATCCGCGCGAGGTCGCCGGCATGCAGCACGGCGCCCGCCCGGACGGCGATACCGGGGTCGGCGGCGAGCGCCGCCAGCGCCCGGCCGGCGTAGAGCGGGCTCTCGGTGGCGTGCTGGATGTGACCGAGGTCGCGCGCCCGCTCGGTGGCGACGAAGCCCGGCGAGAGGCCGAGGGCGGTGACGCCGTGGGGCGCGAGTTCCCGCGCGAAGGCCAGGGTCAGCCGGTTGGTCGCGGCCTTGGCGGAATCGTAGAACACGTCGCCGAGGTACTCCTCGGTCCCGAAGGAGACGAGCGCCAGCAGCCCAGCCCGCGCCGCCACCATGGCGGGGGCGACCGCCCGGGCGAGCAACAGGGCCGGCAGCGGCCCGGCCTCGAGGAGGCCGATGTACGGCTCGGCCGAGCGGCGCCAGAACGGCGTGCCCCAGCCGGCCCCGTCCGGGTAGCGCTCGCCGTCGTAGCCCTCGTTGCCGCTCCACACGCTGCAGGCCGCGACGTCGATGCGCCCGAACCGGCGCAGAGCCCAGTGGACCAGCGCGTCGGTGGCGCGCTCGGAGCGGTGATCGCAGAGGTAGTGGTGACCGCGCCCGCCGGCCGCGTCGACCGCGCGGGCCGTATCCTCGATCGCCTCCGCGCGCATCTCGGTGCGCGGGCCGGTCTCGCTGGAGCGGGCCGTGACGATCACCGTGGCCCCCGCCTCTCCCAGCGCCCGGGCGAGCCCCCGGCCGACGCCCCGCGACGCGCCCGCCACGAGGCAGATCTTCTGGGAGAGGTCAGGCGCGCTCACGCCGAGGCGGGCTTGGCGCGGTTGAGGAAGGCGGCGAGCCGCTCCTGGGATTCGGGCGAGCGCAGCTGCGCGTCGAAGGCTTTCGCCTCAGCCTCCAGGGCCGCCTCGACCTGCGCCTGGTCGCCCCGGATCAGTGCCCGGGACGCCGTCAGCGCCCCGCGCGGCAGGGCGGCGAGGCGCGCGGCCTGCGCGATGGCCTGCTCGACCAGCATGTCGGCGGGCAGCACCGCGTTGACGAGGCCCAGGGCCTGCGCCTCGTCGGCCTCGAGCGGCCGGGACAGGAGCAGCAGCTCGGTCGCCCGGAGCCGGCCGACCCGCAGGGGCAGCAGGTAGCTCGACGCCGCCTCCGGCACGAGGCCGAGCTCGACGAAGGGCATGCGCAGGCGCGCCGCCGGGCTCGCGTAGACAAGGTCGCAGTGCAGGCAGAGGGTCGCGCCGATGCCGACCGCGATCCCGTCGACCGCCGCCACCATCGGGGTGCGGGTCCGTGCGAGCTGGCGGATGAAGGCCAGCGCCGGCGAGGAACTGAATCCATCACCGGCATGCCCCATGAAATCGGCGAGGTCGTTGCCGGCGCTGAACATGCCGGGCTGCCCGGCGAAGACCACGGCGCCGACCGCGTCCGACGCGTCGGCCTGCGCCAGGCCCGCGCGCATCGCGTCGTACATGGCGCCCGTGAGGGCGTTCTTCTTCTCGGGGCGGTTCAGGGTGATCAGGCGGACGCCGCCCGCGAGGTCGTCGATCGTGACGGGTTCGGCCATGATCCGCTCCTCAAACCGCCAGCGCCAGGGCGGCGTCGTCCGTAAAGGCGCCGCCCTCGACCACCGCCTGCTCCAGGCCGGAGGCGGCCACCAGGAGGTTCTCGGCGTAGAACCGCGCGAGCGCGATGCGGGCCGCGTGCGCCGGATCCGTCTCGCCGGCCTTCCGGGCGGCGCTCGCGGCGAGCGCGCCCCGGGCGAGGCAGGCGGCGCCCAGCGTCAGGCCGAACAGGCGCAGGTACGGCGTCGCGCCGGCGAGCGCCGCCTCGGGGCGGTTCGAGCTCAGCGTGGCGAGCTGGTGGCTCGTCGCCCGGTCGAGGCTGCCGATCCCGTCGCGCAGCCGCGCCGCCATGTGGCCGAAGGCGGGGTCGCCGGCCTTGAGCAGTCCCTCCGCGGCGCGGCGCATCCAGGCGATCTGCGACCGCGCGGTGGCCCCGCCGTTCAGCGGCAGCTTGCGGGCGGTGAGGTCGATGGCCTGGATGCCGTTGGTCCCCTCGTAGATGCCGAGGATGCGGGCGTCGCGCATGAGCTGCGCCGCCCCGGTCTCCTCCACGAAGCCCATGCCGCCGTGGACCTGCACGCCGAGCGAGGTCACCTCGTTGGCGAGGTCCGTCGCGAACGCCTTCGCGACCGGGGTCAGCAGCGAGGCGCGGTCCAGGGCCGCCTGCCCCTCCGGTCCCTTCGACGCGTCGAGGGCCGCGGCGGTGAGGTAGCAGATGGCGCGGGCGGCGGCCGTCGAGGCCTTCATGGTGAGCAGCATGCGCTGCACGTCCGGATGGGCGGCGATCGGGCTGGTCGCCTCGGCGGCGCCCACCGCCTTGCCCTGGCGGCGCTCCTGCGCGTAGGCGAGCGCCCGCTGGGTCGCGGCCTCGGCGATTCCGACGCCCTGCAGGCCGACATTGAGCCGCGCCGCGTTCATCATCGTGAACATGCAGGCGAGGCCCTTGTTCTCCTGGCCGATCAGCCAGCCGGTGGCGCCGCCCTGGTCGCCGAACGCCATGGAGCAGGTCGGCGAGGCGTGGATGCCGAGCTTGTGCTCGATGCCGGAGCAGCGGAGGTCGTTGCGGGTGCCGTCCGGCAGCACCTTCGGCACCAGGAACAGCGAGATGCCCCGCGTGCCGGCGGGCGCGTCGGGCAGCCGGGCCAGGACGAGGTGGACGATGTTGTCGGCGAGGTCGTGCTCGCCGTAGGTGATGTAGATCTTGTTGCCGGTGATCCGGTAGGTGCCGTCGCCCGCCGGCACGGCCCGGGTGCGCAGCAGGGCGAGGTCGGAGCCCGCCTGCGGTTCGGTCAGGTTCATGGTGGCGGGCCATTCACCCGAGACCAGCTTCTCGAGGTAGCGCGCCTTCAGGTCGTCCGAGCCGTGGGCCGCGAGCGCCTCGATGCCGCCCTGGGTCAGGAGCGGGCAGAGGCCGAAGGCGAGGTTGGCGCCGTTCCACATCTCGGTGCAGGCGGCCTCGATCAGCTTCGGCAGGCCCTGGCCGCCGTGGTCCGCCTCGGCCGAGAGCCCGTTCCAGCCGCCCTCCGTGAAGGTGCGGTAGGCTTCGCGCCAGCCGGGCGGCGTGGTGACCTGCCCGTCCGCGAAGGGGGTGCCGTGCCGGTCGCCGACCCGGTTGAGCGGCGCGATCACGCCGGCGGCGATCCGCCCGGCCTCGGTCAGGATCGCCTCGGCGTCGTCGGGATCGACCGCGTCGAGCCCGGCCACGTGCCGCAGCGTGAAGAGCATCTCGGGGACCGGGGCGCGGTAACTCATACGATCCTCCCGTGTGGCGGCCCGCCCGCGCGTTCGATCCGGGGCGGGTTTGACCGCGCCCGCGCACCGGCGCTAGGGCGGGGCGAGGATAGGCGCGCGGGACTCGCACCGCCATGACCTCGGAGACGGCTTCCCGCATGAACGATCTCGGGTCAACGGTCCCGGCCGCGACCCGGCGGCTCACCGCCGACGCGGCCGGCCTCGCGGAGGCCGCCGCGCTCCTGCGGGCTGGCCGCCTCGTCGCCTTCCCGACCGAGACCGTCTACGGGCTCGGGGCGGACGCAACCGACCCCGGGGCGGTGACGGGCATCTTCGCCGCCAAGGCGCGGCCGCGCTTCAACCCGCTGATCTCGCACCTGCCCGACGCGGCGGCGGCCCTGGCGGAGGGGGTCTTCGACGCGCCGGCGCGCCGCCTCGCGGAGGCCTTCTGGCCCGGACCCCTGACCCTGGTCGTCCCGGCGCACGCGGGCACGCGGGTCTGCGACCTCGCCCGCGCCGGCCTGCCGAGCCTCGCCCTGCGGGTTCCGGCGCACCCGCTCGCGCGGGATCTCCTGGCGGAGGTCGGGCGGCCGGTCGCGGCGCCCTCGGCCAACCGGTCCGGGCGGGTGAGCCCGACCCGGGCCGTCCACGTCCTCGACGATCTCGCCGGCCGGATCGCCGCGGTGCTCGACGGCGGCGACACGCCGGTCGGCGTCGAGTCGACGGTGGTGGCCTGCCTGGGCGGCACGCCGCGGCTGCTGCGGCCCGGCGGCGTCACCCGGGCGGCGCTCCGGGCAGTGCTCGGCCTCGACCCGGCGGCGCCCGAGGCGGCGGATGCCGACCGGCCGGCGGGCCCGGGCATGCTCGCCTCGCACTACGCACCGCGGGCGCGGGTCCGGCTCGACGCGGTGCGGGTCGAGCCCGGCGAGGCGGTCCTGCTGTTCGGGCCCCGCCCCCCGACCGGTCACGAGACCGCGCGCGCCAGTCTCAACCTGAGCCCGGCGGGCGACCCCGCGGAGGCCGCTGCCCGGCTGTTCGGCGCCCTGCGGGACCTCGACGCCTCGGGGGCCGATACCATCGCGGTGGCGCCCATTCCCGCGGACGGCCTCGGCGAGGCGATCCGCGACCGCCTCGCCCGGGCGGCCGCGCCCCGCTGACGGAGAATTTTTCGCCGGCAGCGGAACAGAGTTTGGCCTGATCCGTTTACTGATCACGAAGGCCTTCTCAGCCCCCAATGGCCTTTTTCCTTCCAGGCTCGGAGCAATCCGAGCCTTTTTTCTTGGCTTCTCAGTCTCGGGCCAGCTTGGCGGCAATGCCCGCCACGTGGCGGCCCTGGAACCGCGCGCCCTCCAGCTCGACGGCGCTCGGCTGGCGGGAGCCGTCGCCGTCCGCGATCGTGCTGGCGCCGTAGGGCGTGTTGCCCTTCACCGCCTCGACGCCCGCCTGCCCCTGGAAGCTGTAGGGCAGGCCGACCACCACCATGCCGTGGTGGAACAGCACCGTGTGGAAGCTCGTCAGCGTCGTCTCCTGGCCGCCGTGCTGCGACGCCGTGGAGGTGAAGACCGAGCCGACCTTGCCGACCAGCGCGCCCTTCATCCAGAGACCGCCGGTCTGGTCGATGAACTGCTTCATCTGCGAGGCCATGTTGCCGTAGCGGGTCGGCGTGCCGAAGATGATCGCGTCGTAATCGGCGAGTTCGGCGACCGTCGCGACCGGCGCCGCCTGATCGAGCTTGAAATGGTTCTGCCGGGCGACCTCCTCCGGGACCAGCTCCGGCACGCGCTTCACCACGACCTCGGCCCCCGTCTCGCGGGCGCCCTCGGCGACGGCGTAGGCCATCTGCTCCACATGGCCGTAGGTCGAGTAGTACAGCACCAGAACCTTCGCCATCGGATGATCTCTCCTGCGTGTCGGACGTCCGGCCGAATCGTCGGCCGGCGGAAGGCCATTCCATCGCGCATTTGCCGCCTTGCAAGAATGCCCCGACGTGCAAGATTGATCTTGCACAGACGCAAGGATCCGCGCGTGGCGCTCGACTGGGACGACTTCCGGTTCGCGAAGACCGTGGCCGATCGGGGCGGCCTGACCGCGGCGGCGACCGAGCTCGGGATCAACCACTCGACGGCGTTCCGGCGCCTCGCCGCCCTGGAGGCGCGGCTCGGCACGCGCCTGTTCGAGCGGCTGCGCACGGGCTATGTGCCGACCGCCGCCGGGCAGGCGATGATCGACGCGGCCGGACGGATCGAGGCGGACGTGACGCGCTTCGCCCGCGTGGTGGCGGGACAGGGCGAGACACCCTCCGGCGAGCTGCGGGTGACCGCGCCGGCCGGCTTCGCCGCCGACCTGCTTATGCCGATGCTGGCGAGCTTCGCCGAGCGCTATCCGGAGATTCGGATCGACCTCATCCTCGCGGAGGCGACGCTCAACCTCTCGCGCCGGGACGCCGACGTGGCGATCCGGATCAGCCGCGAGCCGAGCGAGACCCTGGTCGGCCGCCGCCTCGCCCTCACGGCCTGGGGAGTCTACGGCCGCGCCGACCGCGCCTACGGTGATCTGGCCCGCGAGGCGTGGATCAGTCCGGGGCCGCTGGTGGCGGGGGGCTCGCTCACGCGGTTCGTGGAGGCGCGGGTACCGTCCGACCGTGTCCGCCTGCGGATCAACGCGGTGCTGGGCCTGGAGGCGGCGGTCGAGGCCGGTCTCGGCATCGGTCCGCTTCCCTGCTTCACGGCGGACCTCAATCCGGCGCTGCGACGGCTGTCAGGGCCACACCCGGAACTTGGGGCGGACCTGTGGATCCTAACGCATCCGGACCTGCGCCACGCGGCGCGGGTCCGGGCCTTCATGGAGCACGTCGCCGAGGCGCTGCTGCCCCTGCGGGCGCGCTTCGAGGGCCGTTGACCCGCGTCAGCGGATCTCGACGACCTCGACCTCGTGGCCGTTCACCTCGACCACGTCGCCGATCGTCTTGCCCGTGATGGCGCGGGCGAGCGGTGCCACGTACGAGATCGAGCCCTTGTGCGGGTCGGCCTCGTCCTCGCCGACGATCCGGAAGGTCTGCCGGGTCTCCTTGCCGGACTCGTCCTCGCGGACCACCGTGACGGTGGAGCCGAACTGCACGGTGTCGCCGCCCCTGGGCTCCACGAGCTGCGCGGTGTTCTTCCGGGCCGCCCAGTAGCGCAGGTCGCGCCCGATGCGCGAATCCTCCGCCTTGTCGGCGGGATCCAGCGAGGCGACCTCCTTCTCCAGACGCGCGACCTCGGCCTCGATCTGCGCGAGCCCCTCCGGCGTGACGAAGTTCGTGTGCGGCGAGATCGGCCGATCCGGCAGATTCTCGAACGCTTCCCCACCCTCGGGCTCTTTGACGAATGCGACGCTCATGAAGACGCCAACACGCGAGGTACGGCAAAGGTTCCCGCGCGACGGCGGTTCGGCCGGCCCGGCGTTTTCGCCGTGGCGCGACACGGGCACCGCTCGCTAGACTCTCCGGCGATTCATCCGGAGCCGTCGATGTCGTCCCTGTCCGCCGCCGAGGCCGTCGCCGCCAACCGCCAGGCCTGGGATGCCTCCGCGCCGCTGCACCGGAGCGACCCGTCTTGGGACCGGCTGACGCAGAACTTCGCGCGGGATCCCGGCTTCTCCTGCTTCGACCCGCCGATGGAGGCGGCCCTGCGGGCGCTCGGGCTCGCCGGGACCTCCGTCGCGCAGCTCTGCTGCAACAACGGGCGGGAGACGGTGTCGCTGATGAATCTGGGCGCCCGGTCGGCGACCGGGTTCGACCAGTCGGAGGCGTTCCTCGCCCAGGCCAGGGACCTCGCCGGCATCGCCGGGCGCGACTGCCGCTTCGTCGCGGGCGACGTGCACGCGATCGACGCGGAGCACGACGGTGCCTACGACCTCGCGGTGATCACCATCGGCGTGCTGGGCTGGATGCCCGACCTGCCGCGCTTCCTCGCCGTGGCGGCGCGCCTCCTGCACCCGGGCGGCCGGATCCTCATCCACGAGGAGCACCCCGTCGTGAACATGTTCGAGCCGCGGGCGGAGCAGCCGCTCCTGGTCCGGCACTCCTATTTCCGCACGGCGCCGTTCGTGGGCGAGGACGCCATCGTGTACGGCGACGGGCCGGCCCCGCGGGTCGGACCGCATTACTGGTTCGCCCATCCCGTCGGGATGCTGATCGAGAGCCTGATCGGTGCGGGCCTCGCGATCGAGCGGTTCCGGGAGTTTCCGGACAACATCAGCAGCACGGCCTGCGACGTGCTCGCCGCCGACCGGCTCCTGCCGATGAGCTACCTGCTCCAGGCCCGGAAAGCCGCCTGACGGGCGCCGGACCTACGCCACCGTCACGACGGTCCGGCCTCGGACCTTGCCGGCCAGGATCTCCTCGCCGAGCCGACCGACCTCCTCCAGGCGGACCGTGCTCGTCATGGCGGCGAGCTTGGCCAGGTCGAGCTCCCGGGCGAGCCGGGCCCAGGCCTCGCGGCGCTTCGGCTGCGGGGTGGTGACGCTGTTGATGCCGAGCAACGAGACGCCGCGGAGGATGAAGGGCGCCACCGAGGTCGGCAGGTCCATGCCCTGCGCCAGCCCGCAGGCCGCGACGGCGCCGTCCGCCCGGGTCATGGCGAGCACGTTGGCGAGGGTCGTGGAGCCGACGGCGTCGACCCCCGCGGCCCAGCGCTCCTTGCCGAGGGGTTTGCCGGGCTTCGACAGCTCCGCCCGGTCGAGGATCTCGGCGGCCCCGAGGCCCTTCAGGTAATCGGACTCGCCGTCCCGGCCCGTGGAGGCGATCACGTGCCAGCCGGCCCGGGCGAGGAGCGCCACCGCCACCGAGCCGACGCCGCCCGAGGCGCCGGTGACGATGACCGGACCGTGCTCGGGCTTCACGCCGTGGGCGTCGAGCGCCATGCAGCACAGCATCGCCGTGTAGCCGGCGGTGCCGACCGCCATGGCCTGCTCGGCGGTGAGCCCCTGGGGCAGCGGCACCAGCCAGTCGCCCTTGACACGGGCGCGCTGCGCGTAGGCGCCGAGATGCGTCTCGCCGACGCCCCAGCCGGTGAGCACGACCGCGTCGCCCGGCCGGTACTCCGGGTGGTCCGAGGTCTCGACGATCCCCGAGAAGTCGATGCCCGGGATCATCGGGAAGCGGCGCACCACCGGCGACTTGCCGGTGAGCGCGAGGCCGTCCTTGTAGTTCAGGGTCGAGTGCGTCACCCGCACGGTGACGTCGCCGTCCATCAGGTCGGCGTCGTCGAAGTCCGTGAAGGCGAGGCTCTGGCCGGCCTCGTTCTTCTCGACCACCCAGGCCTTGAACGTCCCCATCGTCACCTCCCGCTTCGCGCGGTGAGGTGTGGCCGGGACGCCCGGAATCAAGACGGGCGCGGTCGTGACCGGCTCAGTATCCCTCGTACTGGCTGCCCGTGTAGAAGCCGAGACCGACGCCGATATCCGAGGAACTGGCCCCGGTGATGCCGAGGGCGTCAGGGATCGAGCCGACGAGCGGGCCGCCGTAGGCCGCGGGCCGGTAGCCGTAACCGCCGCCGATCGGCGCCCAGCCGGCCCGGGCGGGCGCGACGAGGACGCGGCGGCTGACGCTGGCATACTCCGGCGGGATCGTCTCGGGGATCGTCTGCGCCGGGCGGATCAGCACGGTCCGGGTGCGGACGGCGAAGCGCGGCGGCGTGGTCACCCAGCAGCCGATCAGCTCGCCGCCGGGGCCGCGGCTGGTCTGCCAGTAGCGGCCGCCGGGCGAGACCATCACGCGCTCCGACACCGTGTCGTAGACCGGCGGCGTGGTCCGGTAGACCGTGCGGGGCGGGCGCACCAGCACGTTCTCCTGCACGGTGTCGTAGACCGGCGGCGTGACGACGCGGCGATAGCATTCGGAGCCGTAGCAGCCGCCGGCCTGGGCGGGTGCGGCGAGGAGCGCGCCGCCGAGGGCGGCGGCGAGGAGAGCGGTGCGAGCGACCGGCGCGGTCATGGAAGTCCTCTGATACGCATTACTACGAGACGCGGCGCGGACGCGGCGCTCGTCTCGACGTACCAGAGGCCAGACTCGTTGCCCGGCGCGCAAGCATTATCGGGAACGAAGGTAAAATTAACCCTTGGTTTCGACTGCTTAGGCGTCGCCTACCTAGGTAGGATTGTTCGGATCTTCGACAGTCTCTCTTATGAAGTCCGGTCCGGCCCGGGTCAGGTCTGGCCGGCCCGGAGCTGGTAGAAGATGTGCCGGCCGATCACGTCCATCTTGCGCAGACGGCGGGCCCAGCCCGGACGCACGTAGTCGGCGTGGTAGTGGGTCGCGGCGCCGACCTCCGCGAGGTAGGTCCGGCCCTCGATCACCGAGCGGGCGATGCGGGTGGCGGATTCCCAGGCGCCGGCATCGGTGATGCGCAGCGACTTGCCCTCGCAGGCGAAGGAGAACTGGCACCCCATGTAGTGGTGCCGGTTCTGGTAGACGACGCCGCAGACGCTCGCCGGGTAGAGGCCGCTCTTCACCCGGTTGAGCACCACCTGGGCGACGGCGGCCTGGCCGGCCTCGGGCTCGCTCCGGGCCTCGAAATAGACCGCCTCGGAGAGGCAGCGCTGCTCCTTGTCGAGGGCGTTCGGGTCGATCAGGTCGGCGTAGCGCCGGCGCGCGTCCTCGGGCACCGGCTGGGCGCTGTCGGGCCGCTCGGTGCGGAGCGCGAAATCGGGGAGCGCGAGGCTCGCCGCGGCGATCTCGACGGGGATGGCGTCGGCGGGTGCCGGCGTCGTGGAGGACAGCGCGATGGCCCGCGGCACCGGCGGGGTCGAGCCGTCGAAGCGCTCGGGGCCGCCATCCTCGGTGAGGTCGGCCGTCCCCGCGCCCGTGGAGGCGGCGGTGCCGCTGCCGGTGGTGAGGCCGAGATCCGGCACGGGGACGAAGGCGGCTTCCGGCTCGGATTCCGGGTCCCAGATCGCGGAGCCCTGCGTCAGCACGCCGGTGACGCTGCCGGTAACGTCGCCGAACACCAGGGCGCCGCCCGCCTCGCGCAGGTTCGCGGCCCGGCGCGCGAAGCTCTCGGCCGGCGGCCGGGCGGGGTCGCCCTTGCCGGCCCGCTGCACGACCGGGAAAACGTGCGCGCCGGTCTTGAAGGTCGCCTGGGGCGGCTCGTCGCCGAGGCGGCGGAGGGCCGATCCGATCAGCAGGGTGCCGGGCGGCAGCGGCGGGACCGTGTCGGCATCGATCACCCCGAGCCGGCTCGCCCCGATGGCGTTCTCCGTGCCGGCGTCGGCGGTGAACGACACCAGCAGGCCCAGACCGACCATCCAGGGCGTCAGGGCCGCCGAGAGCCAGCGCAGGCTCGATTCCCGTCCTCGTCTCGTGCCCACGACGCCAGACCCGCACTCACGCACCCGAACCGGCCCGATCCTCCCCGTTTCCAGGGTGTTTCTGCGGCCGCGCCGAATTTATCGCGCGGTATGGTTGACCTGCCGTTAAGGCCGGACGGTCGCGCGCGTCTCGATACGGTTTCGGGGTTGCAGTCGACACTGCCCGGCCCGTCATCACGAGCGCAGCGAAGTGACCCAGGGCAGCGGGACGTCTTCCAGCGTGGCGCGACACTGGGTTGCTTCGCTGCGCTCGCAAAGACGGCGTTCGAGTTGGTGAGGGGACACGGCCGGACAAAGGCAGGCCGGAACGAGAAAGGGCGGCCCGAAGGCCGCCCTCTCGCGTCACGAACCTGCCGACGGCCTCACTCGGCGGCGGCGGGCGGAAGCTCCTCGACCGGCATGGCGCCGCTCTCGGCCTGCTTCTGCTGCAGGATCATCGCGTCGCGGCGGCGGGCGATGGAGCGGATATCCGCCACCATCGAGCCCGTGCCCGCCGGGATCAGCGACCCGACGATGACGTTCTCCTTCAGGCCCTCCAGGGTGTCGACCTTGCCGTTGACCGCCGCCTCGGTGAGGACGCGGGTGGTCTCCTGGAACGAGGCCGCCGAGATGAACGACTTGGTCTGCAGCGACGCCTTGGTGATGCCGAGCAGGACCGGAACGCCCTGGATCGGCTTCTTGCCCTCGGCGAGCAGCTTCTCGTTAAAGTCGGTCAACTCCGTCCGGTCGATCTGGTCACCCGAGAGGATGTCCGAGTCGCCGCCGTCGGTCACTTCGACCTTCTGCAGCATCTGACGGACGATCACCTCGATGTGCTTGTCGTTGATCGACACGCCCTGCAGCCGGTAGACCTCCTGGATCTCGTTGACGAGGTAGGCCGCGAGTTCCTCCACGCCCTTGATCGCCAGGATGTCGTGCGGGGCCGGGTTTCCGTCGACGATGTAATCGCCGAGCTCGACCACGTCCCCGTCCTGCAGGTGGATGTGCTTGCCCTTCGGGATCAGGTACTCGACCGCCTCCGAGCCGTCGTGCGGCGTCAGCGTGAGCCGACGCTTGTTCTTGTAGTCGCGGCCGAACGCGATGGTGCCCGACTTCTCGGCGATGATCGCCGCGTCCTTCGGGCGCCTTGCCTCGAACAACTCCGCCACCCGCGGCAGACCGCCGGTGATGTCGCGGGTCTTGGCCGAGTCGGTCGAGACGCGGGCGAGAATGTCGCCGGCATTCACCTTCGCGCCGGGATCGAAGCCGATGATGGCGTCGACCGGCAGGAAGTAGCGGGCGTCCGAGCCGCGGGGCAGCTTGAGCGCCTTGCCGTCCCGATCGACCACGACCATCGCGGGCTTGAGGTCAGAGGTCCGGGCCGAGCCGCGCCAGTCGACGACGACGCGCTTGGCGATGCCGGTCGACTCGTCGGTGGTCTCGGTCATGGACTGGCCGTCGACCAAGTCCTCGTAGGCCACGATGCCGTCGACCTCGGTGAGGATCGGACGGGTGTAGGGATCCCACTCGGCGATGCGCTGCCCACGCTTGATCTTGTCACCCTCGTCGACTCGGAGCTTGGCGCCGTACTGCAGGCGGTGGACCGCCCGCTCGACCCCGTCCGACCCGACGACCACCACCGCCACGTTGCGGCCGGTGGCGATCAGATCGCCATCGGAGTTCTTGGCGATCGCGCGGTTGCGGATCTTGATCGTGCCCTCGAAGCTCGACTCGATGAACGACGAGTCGGCGATCTGGGCCGCACCGCCGATGTGGAAGGTGCGCATCGTGAGCTGCGTGCCCGGCTCGCCGATCGACTGCGCCGCGATGACGCCGACGGCCTCGCCCATGTTGACGGGCGTGCCGCGGGCGAGGTCGCGCCCATAGCAGGTGGCGCAGACGCCACTCTTGGTGGCGCAGACCAGCACCGAGCGGATCTTCACCTCCTGGATGCCGGCGGCGTTGATCGCCGGAAGGTGCCGCTCCTCGATGGTCTCGCCGGTCTTGACGATCACCGTGCCGTCCGCGGCCACCAGATCCTCGGCCGTGGCACGGCCCAGGATGCGGGTGGCGAGCGTCGCCACGACCTGGCCGGCATCCACGATGGCGCGCATCTTGATGCCGTTGGTCGTGCCGCAATCGACCTCGCGGATGACGGCGTCCTGGGCCACGTCGACGAGGCGGCGGGTCAGGTAGCCGGAATTCGCGGTCTTCAGGGCGGTGTCGGCCAGGCCCTTACGGGCACCGTGCGTGGAGTTGAAGTACTCCAGAACGTCCAGGCCTTCCTTGAAGTTCGAGATGATCGGGGTCTCGATGATCTCGCCCGACGGCTTGGCCATGAGGCCGCGCATCGCCGCAAGCTGCTTCATCTGGGCAGGCGAGCCGCGGGCACCCGAGTGGCTCATCATGTAGATCGAGTTGACCTGCTTGTCGGCCCCGTGCTCGTCCTTCTGGACGGCCGAGATCCGGCCCATCATCTCGGCGGCCAGCTTGTCCGAGCACTTGGCCCAGGCATCGACGACCTTGTTGTACTTCTCGCCCTGGGTGATCAGGCCGTCGTTGTACTGCTGCTCGTAATCCTTCACGAGCGCGCGGGTCGTGTCGACGATCGACCACTTGTTCTCCGGCACGACCATGTCGTCCTTGCCGAACGAGATGCCGGCCTTGAACGCGTGGTTGAAGCCGAGCGCCATGATCCGGTCGCAGAAGATCACCGACTCCTTCTGACCGCAGTGGCGGTAGACGGTGTCGATCATCGCCGAGATCTCCTTCTTGGTCATCAGCTTGTTGACGACGTCGAAGGGCACCTTGGCGTGCTTCGGCAGGGCGCCGGAGAGGATCACGCGGCCGGGGGTGGTCTCGTAGGTCTTGGTCAGGGGCTCACCGTCCGGGCCGATACCGGTCCAGCGCCACTTGATCTTCGAGTGCAGCGACACGGCCTTGGCGGCGAGAGCGTGCTCCAGCTCGCCCATGTCGCCGTAGACGCCCTGCATCGGGTTCTTGGTGTTGCCCGGCTTGAACTCGCCCGGCGCGCCCTCGGCCACGATCGACAGGTAGTAGAGGCCGAGAACGATGTCCTGCGACGGCACGATGATCGGCTGACCGTTGGCCGGGTGCAGGATGTTGTTGGTCGACATCATCAGGACGCGCGCTTCCAGCTGCGCCTCGAGCGACAGCGGGACGTGCACGGCCATCTGGTCGCCGTCGAAATCGGCGTTGAACGCGGCGCAGACCAGCGGGTGCAGCTGGATCGCCTTGCCCTCGATCAGCTTCGGCTCGAAGGCCTGGATGCCGAGGCGGTGCAGCGTCGGCGCGCGGTTCAGCATCACCGGGTGCTCGCGGATCACCTCATCGAGGATGTCCCAGACCTCCGGCTTCTCCTTCTCCACGAGCTTCTTGGCCTGCTTGACGGTGGCCGAGAAGCCCTTGGCGTCGAGGCGGGCGTAGATGAACGGCTTGAACAGCTCCAGCGCCATCTTCTTGGGCAGGCCGCACTGGTGCAGCTTCAGCTCCGGACCCACCACGATGACTGAGCGGCCCGAGTAGTCGACGCGCTTGCCGAGCAGGTTCTGGCGGAACCGGCCCTGCTTGCCCTTGAGCATGTCGGCGAGCGACTTCAGCGGGCGCTTGTTGGCACCCGTGATGACGCGGCCGCGGCGGCCGTTGTCGAACAGGGCGTCGACGGCCTCCTGCAGCATCCGCTTCTCGTTGCGGATGATGATGTCGGGCGCGCGCAGCTCGATCAGCCGCTTCAGGCGGTTGTTGCGGTTGATGACGCGGCGGTAGAGGTCGTTGAGGTCGGAGGTCGCGAAGCGGCCGCCGTCCAGCGGGACCAGCGGGCGCAGGTCCGGCGGGATCACCGGCACGACCGTGAGGATCATCCATTCCGGCTTGTTGCCGGACATCTGGAAGGCCTCGATGATCTTGAGCCGCTTCAGGAGCTTCTTGGGCTTCAGCTCCGAGGTGGTGACGGCGATCTCCTCGCGCAGATCGTTGGCGATCTTGTCGAGGTCCAGCTCCTGCAGGATGCGCCGGATGGCCTCGGCGCCGATCATGGCGGTGAACGAGTCCTCGCCGTACTCCTCCTGCGCGCGCAGGTACTCCTCCTCCGACAGGAGCTGACGCTCCTTCAGGGGGGTGAGGCCCGGCTCGATGACGCAGTACGACTCGAAGTACAGGATCCGCTCGAGGTCCTTGAGCGCCATGTCGAGCAGCAGGCCGATGCGGCTCGGCAGCGACTTCAGGAACCAGATATGCGCGACGGGGGCGGCCAGCTCGATGTGGCCCATGCGGTCGCGCCGGACGCGCGCGAGGGTGACCTCGACGCCGCACTTCTCGCAGATGACGCCCTTGTACTTCATGCGCTTGTACTTGCCGCACAAGCACTCGTAGTCCTTGATCGGCCCGAAGATGCGCGCGCAGAACAGGCCGTCGCGCTCGGGCTTGAAGGTCCGGTAGTTGATGGTCTCGGGCTTCTTGATCTCACCGTACGACCAGGAGAGGATCTTCTCCGGGGACGAGATCGAGATCTTGATCTGATCGAAGCTGACCGGCTGGGCCTGCTGGTTGAAAAGGTTCATGACCTCTTGGTTCATGATCCGCTCCTTGTTGACGCCGGCAGCCCCGCGCCGGGCCACCGCGTCCTGAAAAAGATCCGGCGCCGCGCCCCGCGCGGGCGCTGCTCACCGTCGTCGAACCCCGGAAGGCCCCTCCCCTTCCCGCTCGACCGTGGCGGCGGGCAACCGCCGCCACGGGAGGTGTGGTCTCTCTCTTACTCGGCCGCGTCGGCCGGGGGCTCAAGCTGGTCGTTGGCGGCCTTCTTGGAGGACGTCAGCTCGACGTTGAGGCCGAGCGAGCGCATCTCCTTGACGAGCACGTTGAACGACTCGGGGATGCCGGCCTCGAAGGTGTCGTCGCCGCGGACGATCGCCTCGTAGACCTTGGTGCGGCCGGCCACGTCGTCCGACTTCACCGTCAGCATCTCCTGCAGCGTGTAGGCCGCGCCGTAGGCCTCCAGCGCCCAGACCTCCATCTCGCCGAAGCGCTGGCCGCCGAACTGCGCCTTGCCGCCCAGCGGCTGCTGGGTGACGAGCGAGTACGGGCCGATCGAGCGCGCGTGGATCTTGTCGTCCACGAGGTGGTGGAGCTTCAGCATGTAGATGTAGCCCATCGTCACCTTGCGGTCGAAGGGCTCGCCGGTGCGCCCGTCGTAGAGCGTCGACTGCGCCGAGCGGTCGAGACCGGCCATCTCCAGCATCTGCTCGATATCGGCCTCCTTGGCGCCGTTGAAGACCGGCGTGGCCATCGGCACGCCGCGGCGGACGTTGTTGCCGGCCTCGGCCAGCTCCTCGTCCGTCAGGCCGTCGAGCTCGCCCGGGGAGTAGATCGCCTTCATCTCCTCTCGCAGCGGCGCGATGTCCTGCGACTTCAGATAGGCATCCACCGCCTTCGACACCTTGCGACCCAGGCCCGCAGCCGCCCAGCCGAGGTGCGTCTCCAGGATCTGGCCGACGTTCATGCGCGAGGGCACGCCCAGCGGGTTGAGCACGATGTCGGCATGCGTCCCGTCCTCTAGGAACGGCATGTCCTCGATCGGCACGATCCGCGACACGACACCCTTGTTGCCGTGACGGCCGGCCATCTTGTCGCCCGGCTGGATCTTGCGCTTCACCGCCACGAAGACCTTGACCATCTTCATGACGCCGGGGGGCAGCTCGTCGCCGCGCTGCAGCTTCTCGACCTTGTCGAGGAAGCGCTGCTCGAGGCGCTTCTTCGACTCGTCGTACTGCTTCTGCATCGCCTCCATCTCGGTCATGAGACGGTCCTCGATGACGGCGAACTGCCACCACTGCGAGCGCGGGTAATCGTTGATCAGCTCGCGGGTGAGCGTGGTGTCCTTCCGGAAGCCCTTCGGGCCGGCCACCGGCGCCTGACCGATCAGCACGTCCGCGAGGCGGGCGTAGGTGTTGCGGTCGAGGATCGCCTGCTCGTCGTCGCGGTCCTTGGCGAGGCGCTCGATCTCCTCGCGCTCGATCGCCTGGGCGCGCTCGTCCTTGTCGACGCCGTGGCGGTTGAACACGCGGACTTCCACGATGGTCCCGGTGACGCCCGGCGGCACCCGCAGGGAGGTGTCGCGCACGTCCGAGGCTTTCTCGCCGAAGATGGCGCGGAGCAGCTTCTCCTCGGGCGTCATCGGGCTCTCGCCCTTCGGGGTGATCTTGCCGACGAGGATGTCGCCGGCGTTCACCTCGGCACCGATGTAGACGATGCCGGCCTCGTCGAGGTTCTTGAGCGCTTCCTCGGAGACGTTCGGGATGTCGCGGGTGATCTCCTCCGGCCCGAGCTTGGTGTCGCGGGCCATCACCTCGAACTCCTCGATGTGGATCGAGGTGAACACGTCATCCTTCACGATCCGCTCGGAGAGCAGGATCGAGTCCTCGAAGTTGTAGCCGTTCCACGGCATGAACGCGACGAGCACGTTCCGGCCGAGGGCCAACTCGCCGAACTCGGTCGAGGGACCGTCGGCGATGATCTCGCCCTTCTTGACGAACTCGCCGACGCGGACCAGCGGCTTCTGCGTGATGCAGGTCGACTGGTTGGAGCGCTGGAACTTCTGCAGCCGGTAGATGTCGACGCCCGGCTTGTTGGCGTCGGCCTCCTCGGTGGCGCGGATGACGATGCGGGTGGCGTCCACCTGGTCGACGATGCCGGCCCGGCGGGCCGCGATGGCGGCGCCGGAATCCCGGGCGACCACCGCCTCCATGCCGGTGCCCACGAACGGGGCGTCGGCGCGGACCAGTGGCACCGCCTGGCGCTGCATGTTCGAGCCCATCAGCGCGCGGTTGGCGTCGTCGTTCTCGAGGAACGGGATCAGCGCCGCGGCCACCGAGACGAGCTGCTTCGGCGACACGTCCATGAGGTCGACGCGCTCGGGCCCGACGACGATCACCTCGCCGGCCCGGCGGCAGACCACGAGGTCCTCCGTGAGCTTGCGGTTCTCGTCCATCTGGGCGTTCGCCTGGGCGACGTAGTACTTCGCCTCCTCCATGGCCGAGAGGTAGGCGACCTCGTCGGTGACCACGCCGTCGCGCACGCGGCGGAACGGGGTCTCGATGAAGCCGTACTTGTTCACCCGCGCGAAGGTGGCGAGCGAGTTGATCAGGCCGATGTTCGGGCCTTCCGGCGTCTCGATCGGGCAGATGCGGCCGTAATGGGTCGGGTGCACGTCGCGCACCTCGAACCCGGCGCGCTCGCGGGTCAGACCGCCCGGGCCCAGCGCCGAGAGGCGGCGCTTGTGCGTCACCTCGGAGAGCGGGTTGGTCTGGTCCATGAACTGCGACAGCTGCGACGAGCCGAAGAACTCGCGCACGGCCGCGGCCGCGGGCTTCGCGTTGATCAGGTCCTGCGGCATGACCGTGTCGATGTCGACCTGACTCATGCGCTCGCGGATGGCGCGCTCCATGCGCAGGAGGCCCAGGCGGTACTGGTTCTCCATGAGCTCGCCCACCGAGCGGACGCGGCGGTTGCCGAGGTGGTCGATGTCGTCGACCTCACCCTTGCCGTCGCGCAGCTCCACGAGCGCCTTGACCACCGCCAGCATGTCCTCCTTGCGGAGCGTGCGCACGGTGTCGGCGGCGTCGAGGTCGAGGCGCATGTTCATCTTCACGCGGCCGACCGCCGAGAGGTCGTAGCGCTCGGAATCGAAGAACAGCGAGTGGAACATCGCCTCGGCGGTCTCGAGGGTCGGCGGCTCGCCCGGGCGCATGACCCGGTAGATGTCGAACAGCGCACCCTCGCGGTTGGAGTTCTTGTCCACCGCCAGCGTGTTGCGGATGTAGGGGCCGATGTTGACGTGGTCGATGTCGAGCACCGGCAGCTCGGTGATCCCGACCTCCTCCAGGCTCTTCAGGAGCTTGTCGGTGACCTCCTCGCCGGCCTCGGCCCAGATCTCGCCGGTCTGCACGTTGACGAGGTCTTCGGCGACGTACTGGCCGACGAGATCCTCGTCGGTCGCCTTGAGGGACTTGGTGCCCTTCTCGGTGATCTGGCGGGCGTTGCGGGCATTCAGCTTCTTGCCGGCCTCGAGCACGACCTCGCCGGAATCGGCGTCGATCAGGTCGACGGTGGCCTTCATGCCCTTCATGCGCTCGGCGTCGAACGGCACGCGCCAGTCGGCGCCGTCCCGGTCGTAGACGACCTTGTTGTAGAAGGTCGACAGGATCTCCTCGCCGTCGAGACCCAGGGCGTAGAGCAGCGACGTCGCCGGCAGCTTGCGCTTCCGGTCGATGCGGACGTGCACGATGTCCTTGGCGTCGAACTCGACGTCGAGCCAGGAGCCTCGGTACGGGATGATGCGGGCGGCGAACAGGAGCTTGCCCGAGGAGTGGGTCTTGCCCTTGTCGTGGTCGAAGAACACGCCCGGCGAGCGGTGCATCTGCGAGACGATGACGCGCTCGGTGCCGTTGACGATGAAGGTGCCGTTCTCCGTCATCAGGGGCATGTCGCCCATGTAGACGTCCTGCTCCTTGATGTCCTTGACGGACTTCGCCTGGGTGTCCGGATCGACATCGAACACGATGAGGCGCAGCGTGACCTTCAGCGGGGCCGCGAAGGTGATGCCGCGCTGGCGGCACTCGTCGACGTCGTATTTCGGGGCCTCGAAGGTGTAGCGCACGAACTCGAGCAGCGCCGTGGAGGCGAAGTCGGAGATCGGGAACACCGACTTGAACACGCTCTGCAGCCCCTCGTCGGCGCGCCCGCCCTCGGGCTCGTCGACCATCAGGAACTGGTCGTAGGACGCCTTCTGAACCTCGATGAGGTTCGGCATCTCGGCAACTTCCTTGATCTTGCCGAAGAACTTCCGAATGCGCTTGCGACCGACCAGCGTGTTGGCCATGTGACCTCGCTCCTACCCGCGTGCCTCGCGCCCGGGGAAGCGTTCCCGAAAGGGACCTCCCGCACCGGGCCGTGACGCGCGCCCCGCCGAGCCGCGCCACCGAACCGAATCTCTTGCCGGTCCCGTTCCGGGACCATCCGCCGAAGCGGCCTAAAGCCCGCGGGCGCTGACCCGCGGGCTCCGGTCACGACAGGCTCGCGCGGAGCCTTCGTGGGGTGATGGGCCGGGACCGGCCCATCGTCGACTTACTTGAGCTCGACCTTGGCGCCGGCCTTCTCGAGCTGGGCCTTGAGCTTCTCGGCCTCGTCCTTGGCGACGCCTTCCTTGATCGGCTTCGGCGCGCCCTCGACCAGGTCCTTGGCCTCCTTGAGGCCGAGGCCGGTGATCGCGCGGACCTCCTTGATGACCTCGATCTTCTTGTCGCCGGCGGAGGCGAGGACGACCGTGAACTCGGTCTGCTCCTCGGCAGCGGCGGCGGCGCCACCGGCGGCCGGGCCGGCGGCCACGGCGACGGCAGCGGCGGCCGAGACGCCCCACTTCTCCTCGAGCATCTTGGCCAGGTCAGCGGCCTCGAGCACGGTCAGCGAGGACAGGTCGTCGACGAGCTTGGCGAGATCAGCCATTTTGAATTCCTCTCAGATATCGGTTTGAACGGATGGATTTTGAAGGGCCTCAGGCGGCCTCGTCCTTGTTGGCATAGGCCCCGAACACGCGGGCGAGCTTCGCCGCCGGCGCGTTGACGACCTGAGCGATCTTGGTCGCGGGCGCCTGCACGAGGCCCACGATCTTGGCGCGCAGTTCGTCGAGGGACGGGAGCGAGGCGAGCGCCTTCACGCCGTCCGGGTTCAGGGCGGTCTTCCCCATCGCGCCGCCGAGGATCACGAGCTTGTCGTTGACCTTGGCGAAATCGACCGCGACCTTCGCGGCAGCGACCGGATCGCCGGAATAGGCGAGCAGGGTCGGGCCCTTCAGGAGCGGCTTGATGGAGGCGACGTCCGTGCCATCGAGTGCGATGCCGGCGAGGCTGTTCTTGGCGACCTTCACGGTGGCGCCGGCCTGCTTCATCTGCGCGCGCAGCTTCTGCATGTCGGCGACCGTGAGGCCCTTGTAGTGGGCCACGACGACGACGGCGCTCTGATTGAACACGCCGTTGAGCGTCGAGACGAGATCAGCTTTAGCTGTCCGGTCCACTGGGCTCTCTCCGGTTGGCGGAACCCGGTCTCGGGTCCGCCGGTTGCACATGCCGCCCGGACGTGGTCTCGGCCTTCAGGAAGACCGGGAACGTCCGAACGACGCTTCGCGGCCCTGTCCCCGCGCGTGCCCCTTCGGGCCGCCTCGGGCGAGTTGGTTCAAACCGACACCCCTCCGCGGCCGGGGCCGGGGCGAGGCTTTTCGAATTCGGTCTTCCCCGTCTGTGCAGGCTGGCGGATTAAGCCGGCGAACCGGCACCTGCAGTCTCGGACAGGACATGGCCGGACAAGGCTCCGCGGGACTCGTCGCCCCTGGGATCCTTCCGGCCAGTGCCACCCGGTTGCCCGGGCGACATTTCGAGCGGAAACCGGCCGATCGGCCGCTCTCCTTCCGTGAGGATGAAATGCGTGAGGCGCGGTGTATAGAGCCTAGCAAGCCGCCTGCCAAGGGCCGGAGCGCGACTTTTCCGCCGCAGGCAAGGACTTGCGCGGGTACCCTGCCGCCGCTGCATCGCTCGGGGCCCTTCCCGGGATCCCCGGCTAGGCCGCCTCGCGCTCCGGCACCAGCTTGCGCCGCGCGGTCTCCCACCAGCTGCGGTCGCGGGCGGCCTTCGCCTCCGCGGCCTTCGCGGCGTAGAACGAGGCGTTGTGCTCGCCGCGCAGGGCCTCGCGGGTGAAGCGGATCAGGTGGTGGGCCACGAAGCCCATGTTGAACACCGCCTCGATCTGCCCGCGCTTCAGCGCGTAGCCGGCCGCGCTCCAGAACGGCCTGCGGTAGTCGGAGAAGATCCCGACGCGGGTGATGATGTTGAAGCCCAGGATGAGGCCGCGGCGCAGGTTGGTGAACGTGAGCTTGCCGGCCGTCGGCGTGGTGATGCGGTTCGGGTAGGTCACCGCGCACTGGTGCTTGAAGCGCTCGAAGATCTTCTCCGGCTCGTAGGCGTGCGCGATCGCCCGGCGCCAGCTGCTCACCACCGAATCGTGGGGGCGCTTGAACAGGACGTTCGACTCGAGGCTGGCGTCGTGGAGGAGCCGGCCCTCGCGCTCCAGCCGGTCCCAGAGCGGGGTCTTGGGCAGGGCCTGGAGCAGGTTGATGGTCAGGACCGGGATCGCCGAGCGGTCGATGAAGTCGATCAGGTTCTGCTCGGATTTGTCGGTGTCCGAATCGAGGCCCAGGATGATGCCGGAGGTCACCTCGAGCCCGTAGGAATTGAGGGTCTCGATCGCCTCGTACATCGGCACGGCGGCGTTGTGGGTCTTGTCGATGCCCTTGAGGGCGTCCGCCTCCGGGGTCTCGATCCCGACGAACACCGTCATGAAGTTGGCCTGCCGCATCAGCTCCAGGATCTCGGGCTGCTTGGCCATGTTCAGCGTCGCCTCGCAGGCGAACTGGAGCGGGTAGCTGTTCCGCTTCTGCCATTCCACGAGGTGCGGCAGCATCTCGCGGGTCGCCTTGCGGTTGCCGATGAAGTTGTCGTCGACGAAGTAGACCACCGCCGGGTGGCCCGGCTGGCTGACGATGGCGTCGAGCTCGGCGCACATCTGCTCCGGGCTCTTCAGGCGCGGCTGGCGGCCGTAGAGCTGCGGGATGTCGCAGAACTCGCAGCGGTAGGGGCAGCCCGAGGAGAATTGCAGGGAGCCGATCAGGTAGCGCTTGAGCGGCGCCGCCTCGTAGGCCGGTGCCGGGAAGTCCGCGAGCGGGAGGCGATCCTTGGTCTCCAGCACCACCTGGGCGGGCGGCGGCGTGAGGTCCGCGTCGAGGCGGGCGACGAGCTGGTCGGTGGCGTCGCCGATCTCGCCGATATGGAGGTAGTCGAAGTCGCCGTACTTCTCAGGCGCGCCCGAGACCGAGGGGCCGCCCAGCACCGTCACCTTCCCGGCCGCGCGGGCGCGGTCGCGGATATCGTGGATCTGCGGCTCCTGGATGTGCATCCCGGAGACGAAGACCGCGTCGGCCCAGGCGAAGTCGGCCGGGCCCGCGCGGCGGATATTCTCATCGATGAACCGGCATTCCCAAGCCTCCGGCATGTAGGCCGCGATCAGCAGCAGCCCCTGCGGCGGCATGAACGCCTTCACCCCGCCCATCAGCGGGTAGGCGTGGGAGAATGTCCCGAAGGACGGCGTGTAGGCGGGAAAGACGCACAGGATGCGTCGCTTGGAGGTGACCGTCAGGGTGCATCGCATGCCGGCCTATCTAGCACAGCCGCGGCCGTTGGCGCCCCCCTCGGCGGTTAAGAATGGCGTGAGGGACGCAGGTTCGGGCCGGCCCATCGCGGCTTGTCTTCCTGTCGCGTCACCGACCGTATTCCGCGCCTGCCACGCGCCCTGGACAGGCCTGCGTCGGAGACAGGTCCGAGACAGGGACGAGCACCGATCCCGCGAACGCAGAGCGCCCGGCCGTTCCCGGCCGGGCGCTCCGCAGCGTCGACGATTCGTCGCGCCTCAGGCGGTCAGGACCGTGTTCGGCTCGACCTTCACGCCCGGGCCCATCGTCGAAGTGACGGCGATGCGCTGGACGTAGGTGCCCTTGGCGCCCGCGGGCTTCGCCTTGGCGACGGCGTCCGCGAAGGCCTTGATGTTCTCGACGAGCTTGTCGGCGTCGAACGAGACCTTGCCGACGCCGGCATGGACGATGCCGGCCTTCTCGACGCGGAACTCGACCGAGCCGCCCTTGGCGCCGGCGACGGCGCCCTTCACGTCCATGGTGACGGTGCCGACCTTCGGGTTCGGCATCAGGCCGCGCGGGCCCAGCACCTTACCGAGACGGCCGACCAGCGGCATCATGTCGGGGGTCGCGATGCAGCGATCGAACTCGATCTTGCCGCTCTGCACGATCTCGAGGAGATCCTCGGCGCCGACGATGTCGGCACCGGCGGCCTTGGCGTCGTCCGCCTTGGCGCCGCGGGCGAAGACCGCCACGCGCACCGTCCGGCCGGAGCCGTTCGGCAGGTTGCAGACGCCGCGGACCATCTGGTCGGCGTGGCGGGGATCGACGCCGAGATTCATCGAGACCTCGACGGTCTCGTCGAACTTCGCGGTCGCCCGCTCCTTGACCAGCTTGATCGCCTCGTCGAGCGCGTAGAGCTTGGTCGCCTCGATGCCCTCGCGGGCGGCGCGGATGCGCTTGCCTTCCTTAGCCATGCTGCCCTCCCTTACGCGACGACTTCGAGGCCCATGGCCCGCGCGGAGCCACGGATCATCGCGACGGCCGACTCGACCGTGTCGCAGTTGAGGTCGGGCATCTTCTTCTCGGCGATCTCGCGAAGCTGCGCCTCGGTGATCTTGCCGACGGTCGGGCCCTTGCCCGGGGTCTTGGAACCGGAGGCCGGCTTCTTGCCGAGCTTCAGGCCGACGGCCTTCTTCAGGAAGAAGGTGACCGGGGGCTGCTTCATCTCGAAGGTGAAGGAGCGGTCCTGATACGCGGTGATGATCACCGGGATCGGGGTGCCCTTCTCCATCTGCGCGGTCTTCGCGTTGAAGGCCTTGCAGAATTCCATGATGTTGAGGCCGCGCTGACCGAGCGCGGGGCCGATCGGCGGCGACGGGTTGGCGGCGCCGGCCGGGACCTGAAGCTTCACGTAGCCCGTGATCTTCTTCGCCATGGGACTGCTCCCAATGAAAATCCGCCCCCGTGCGGCCTGAAGCGCGGCGGGTCGGACGGTTGCAGGTCGCGGTGCGAGCCGTGGATCCCGGAGGCGAAGCCGGGCGGTTCTCCCGCGGATGGTGCCGCATCCGCGAACGGGATGCGGCGGCTTCGCGGCCGCCGCTCAGCGAGGGCCGGGAAAGATGGGCGGCCGGGCGGCCGCCGGACTCAGGAGGCTCAGGCCTTCTCGACCTGGGCGTATTCGAGCTCGACCGGCGTGGCGCGGCCGAAGATCGACACGGCCACCTTGAGGCGGGAGCGGGCGTCGTCGATCTCCTCGACGGTGCCGTTGAAGCTGGCGAACGGGCCGTCGGCGACCCGGACGGTCTCGCCGATCTCGAAGGAGATCGAGGGCTTCGGCCGGTCGACGCCCTCGGCGACCTGGCCCTTGATCCGCTCGGCCTCGGCGTCCGGGATCGGCACCGGCTTCGACTTGTCGGCCCCGAGGAAGCCCGTGACCTTCGGGGTGTTCTTGATCAGGTGGTAGACCTCGTCGGTGAGGTCGCACTTCACCAGCACGTAGCCGGGGAAGAACTTGCGCTCCGCGTCGACCTTCCGGCCGCGGCGGACCTCCACGACCTTCTCGGTCGGGACCATCACCTCGTCGAACAGCTCGGTCAGCCCGCGCTGGGCCGCCTGGTCCTTGATGGACTGGGCAACCTTGTTCTCGAAGTTCGAGTAGGCGTGGACGATGTACCAGCGCTTCGACACGGTTCCGTTCAACTCCGACAAGTCCCCGGGGTCACCCCCGATCGGCGGCGAGCCGCCCCCAGACGCCCAGGATTTCTCAGACGCCCAGGATCAGGCCGACCAAGAAGCGCAGGGCCTGATCCACGACCGTGAAGAACAGGCTCGCGGCGACGACCATCACGAACACCATGATGGTCGTGATCGTGGTCTCCCGGCGGGTCGGCCACGTGACCTTGCGGGCCTCGTCGCGCACCTGGGCGAAGAACTCGCCCGGCGTGGCGCGCTTCTGCGGCGCGCGGGCGGGGGTCGCGGGCCGGGCGGGCGGCGGATTCGCGGGACCGCGGGCCGCGCCGCGCACTAGGTCCACCTTCTTGGTCGCTTCGTTCGATGCCATGGCGCCAGTGTCTGTGCGTGTTCGGCCCCGAGGCAGAGACCGCATCCGGGAATGCGAATGTCGGCGCCGAGGACCCGGATGGGCCCGCACCGACGGTCGCTTCAGATCTCGGATTGCGCCCGCTCTAGCGCAAGTCCCCTGGCTTGTCGACCGGGCCGCCGCGCGGGATCGGGCTGAATGTCTGGCAGGAGTGGAGGGACTCGAACCCGCAACCTCCGGTTTTGGAGACCGGCGCTCTGACCAGTTGAGCTACACTCCTAGCGCACCGCCCAATGCCCCATCGCGGCGCGGCTTGCAAGGGGTCGCTTGCGGGAAGTAGACGGGAAGCGGCGCCGACAGGACCCCGCCCGCCCGAAACGACGACGCCGGCCCCGTCGAGACGGGAGCCGGCGTCGGAGAGGCGGGGCGGCGCGCGGCGCCGCCCCGGATCGATCGTCAGTCGTTGATGGCGGCGACGACGCCGGCGCCGACGGTGCGGCCGCCCTCGCGGATGGCGAAGCGCAGCTTCTCCTCCATGGCCACCGGCACGATCAGCGCCACGTCCATGGTCACGTTGTCGCCCGGCATCACCATCTCGGTGCCCTCCGGCAGCGTGCAGATCCCGGTCACGTCCGTGGTCCGGAAGTAGAACTGCGGCCGGTAGTTGGTGAAGAACGGCGTGTGGCGGCCGCCCTCCTCCTTGGTCAGGATGTACGCCTCGGCCTTGAACTTCGAGTGCGGCTTCACCGAACCCGGCTTGCACACGACCTGGCCGCGCTCCACGTCCTCGCGCTTCGTGCCGCGCAGCAGCACGCCGACGTTGTCGCCCGCCTGCCCCTGGTCGAGCAGCTTGCGGAACATCTCCACGCCCGTCACCGTCGTCTCGGTGGTCGCCCGGACGCCGACGAACACGACTTCCTCGCCCACCTTCACGATGCCGCGCTCGACGCGACCCGTCACCACCGTGCCGCGGCCCGAGATCGAGAACACGTCCTCGATCGGCATCAGGAACGGCATGTCGATCGGACGCTCCGGCTGCGGGATGTAGCTGTCCACGGTCGCCATCAGCGCCAGGACCGCCTCCTTGCCGATCTTCGGCTCCTTGTCCTCGAGCGCCATCAGCGCCGAGCCCTTGGTGAT
>NZ_FNVI01000061.1:0-6881 GCF_900107945.1 Methylobacterium sp. 190mf
CGGCCTCGCCCGGGGCTACCGCGGCCAGCCCGGCCTGACCGCCGCGCGGTTCGTGCCCGACCCGGAGGCCGGGCGCGGCGGCGCGCCGGCCGGGGCGCGGCTGTACCGCACCGGCGACCGGGCGGCGTGGCGGGCGGACGGGCAGCTCGACTACCGCGGGCGGGCGGACGATCAGGTCAAGATCCGCGGCCAGCGCGTGGAGCCGGGCGAGGCGGCCGCCGCGCTGCGGGCGCTGCCGGGTGTCGCCGAGGCGGCGGTGGTCGCCCGTCCCGGTCCGGACGGGGGGCTGCGGCTGGTGGGCTACGCGGTGCCGGCGGCCGGCGGCGCGCTCGACGAGCCCGCGCTGCAGCGGGCCCTGGCCGACACGCTGCCCGACGCGCTGCGCCCCGCCCGCATCCTCGCCCTACCCGCCCTGCCGGTCTCCGCCAACGGGAAGCTCGACCCAGGACGCCTCCCCGAACCCGACTGGGCGGGCACGGGTCGGCGCGGGCCGCGCACCGCGCGCGAGGCGGCCGTGGCGCAGGCCTTCGCGCAGGTGCTCGGCCTCGACGGGGTCGGGATCGACGACGGCTTCTTCGACCTCGGCGGCCACTCGCTGCTCGCCACGCGCCTCGTCAGCCGGCTGCGCGCGGCGCTCGGCGTCGAGCTGCCGCTGCGCGCCGTGTTCGAGGCCCCGACGGTCGCGGCGCTGAGCGGGTGGATCGCCGCGGTCGGCGGCGACGCGGCAGGACGCGCCGGCCCCGCGCGCCTACCCCTCGGCGCGCGCCCGCGGCCGGATGTCGTCCCGCTCTCCGCGGCCCAGACCCGGATGTGGCTGCTGTCGCGGATCGACGGCGCGCATCCCTACACCATCCCGATCGCGCTCCGCCTCACGGGCCCGCTCGACGCCGACGCGCTGCGCGCGGCCCTCGCCGACGTGGTCGCGCGCCACGAGAGCCTGCGGACCCGCATCGTCGCGATCGACGGGGCGCCGGCGCAGCAGGTCCTGCCGCCCGACGCGGCGCGGCCCGGCCTCGACCTGTGCGCGGCGGACCCGGAATCGTGGCCGGACGCGCTGTCCGCGGCGGCGCGCGCGCCCTTCGACCTGGCCGTCGACCTGCCGATCCGCGCGCGGCTGTACCGGTTCGGCCCGGACGCGCACGGGCTCCTCCTCCTGATCCACCACGTCGCCGCCGACGGCTGGTCGCTGACTCCGCTGATGCGCGATCTCGCGGCGGCCTACGCGGCGCGGTGCCGCGGCGCGGCGCCGGAGCGCCCGGCCCTGCCGGTGCAGTACGCGGACTACGCGCTCTGGCAGCGCGACCGTCTCGGCGACGAGGCCGACCCGGACAGCCTGATCGCCCGCGAGATCGGCTACTGGCGCGCGCAGCTCGCAGGGCTGCCCGAAGGCCTCGCGCTGCCCACCGACCGGCCGCGCCCGGCGACGGCGAGCCACCGCGGGCGGCGCGTGCCCCTCGCCCTCGGGCCGGATCTCCACCGCGCGCTGGCGGATCTCGCGCGGCGCGAGCGGGCGAGCCTCTTCATGGTGCTCCAGGCCGGCCTGTCGGCGCTCCTGACCCGCCTGGGCGCGGGCGAGGACATCCCGCTCGGGAGCCCGATCGCGGGCCGCACGGACGAGGCCCTCGACGGCCTCGTCGGCTGCTTCGTCAACACGCTCGTGCTGCGGACCGACACGTCCGGCGACCCGAGCGGGCGCGACCTCGTGGGGCGGGCCCGCGCCGTCGCGCTCGAGGCCTACGCGCACCAGGACGTGCCCTTCGAGCGCCTCGTGGAGGTGCTGAACCCGCCGCGCTCGCTCGCGCGCCACCCCCTGTTCCAGGTCATGCTGGCGCTTCAGGACGGCGTGCCGGATTCGTTCGATCTGGCCGGCCTGCGCGCCGTCCCGGATCCGGTCGGCGCCGGGGCCGCGCGGTTCGACCTCGCCTTCGACCTCGTCGAGCGGCGCGGGGCCGACGGGACGGAGGCGGGCGTCGCCGGCCACCTCGAATACGCCACGGACCTCTTCGAAGAGGCCGGCGCGATCCGCCTCGCGGACCGGTTCGCGCGGCTGCTCGCGGCCCTGGCGGCCGCGCCGGACCGGGCAATCGGGGATCTCGACCTGTTCGAGGCCGGCGAGCGGCGGCAGGTCCTGACGGACTGGAACGCGACGGCGCGGGCGGTGCCGCCCGAGACCCTGCCGGCGCTCGTCGCCGCGCAGGCCGACCGCACGCCGGAGGCCGTCGCCCTGGTGGCCGGTTCGGAGGTGCTGCGCTACGCGGAGCTCGAGGCCCGCGCCAACCGGATCGCCCACGCGCTCATCGCCCGCGGGATCGGACCGGAGGACATCGTGGCGGTGGTGCTGCCGCGCGGGCGGGACCTCGTCGCGGCGCTGCTGGGCGTGCTCAAGGCCGGGGCGGCCTACCTGCCGCTCGACCCGGGCTACCCCGCGGAGCGGCTCGCCCTCATGCTGGCCGATGCCCGGCCCGCCGACCTCGTGACCGTCGACGGGTGGCCGCGGCCGGACGGCCTGCCCGCCCTGGTGCTCGACGCCCCGGACGGGCGCGCGGCGCTCGCGGCCGCGCCGGCCCGCGCGCCGACCGACCGGGACCGGGCGCGCCCGCTCGTGCCGGCCCATCCCGCCTACGTGATCTACACGTCCGGCTCCACGGGCCGGCCGAAGGGGGTCGTGGTCCCGCATGCCGGCCTGACCAACCTGCTGCACGACCTCGTCGATCGCCTCGGCGTGACGCCGGCGGACCGGCTGCTCGCCGTGACCACGGTCGGCTTCGACATCGCGGGCCTCGAACTGTTCGGGCCGCTCCTCCGCGGCGCGCGCGTGGTGCTGGCCGGGCGGGACGACGTGCTCGATCCCGGGCGTCTGGCGCGGCTCGTCCGCGAGGCGGGCATCACGCTCATGCAGGCCACGCCGACGCTGTGGCGCGGCCTCGCGGAGACGGACGCCCTGCGCGGCGTGCGGGTGCTGGTGGGCGGCGAGGCGCTGCCGCCCGACCTCGCGGGCGCCCTGAGCGCGCGGGCGGCGCGGGTCACCAACCTCTACGGCCCGACCGAGACCACGATCTGGTCCACGGCGGCCGAGATCGTGCCCGGCGCGGAGGCCGTCACCGTCGGCGCGCCCCTGTGGAACACGCAGGCCTACATCCTCGACGGCGGCCTGCGGCCGGTCCCGCCGGGCACGGTCGGCGAACTCTACCTCGCGGGCGCCGGGCTCGCCCGCGGGTACCTCGGGCGGCCGGGGCTCACGGCCGAGCGCTTCGTCCCCTGCCCCTTCGGGCCGCCCGGCGCGCGCATGTACCGGACCGGCGACCGCGCGCGCTGGCGCGCGGACGGGGCCCTCGACTACCGCGGCCGCGTCGACCACCAGGTGAAGATCCGCGGCGTGCGCATCGAGCCCGGCGAGGTCGAGGCGGCGCTGATCGCGCAACCCGGCGTCGCGCAGGCCGTCGTGACCGCGCGGCAGGACCGGCCCGGCGACGCGCGGCTGGTGGCCCACGTCGTCCCCGGCCCCGGGGCGACGCTCGACCCCGCGGAGCTGCGCCGGGCGCTCGCCGCGACGCTGCCGGACGCGATGGTGCCCGCGGCCGTCGTGACGCTCGATGCCCTGCCGCTGACCCCCAACGGCAAGGTCGACCGCGCCGCCCTGCCGGCGCCGGAGCCGGTCGCCGACCCGGCCGCCGACCCGCCGCGGACCGGGACGGAGCGCCGCCTCGCCGCTGCCTGGGCCGAGGTGCTGAACCTCCCCTCGATCGGGCGCGGCGACAACTTCTTCGCCCTGGGCGGGCACTCGCTCCTCGTCGCCCGGGTCGTCGCGCGCCTGAGTGAGGCGCACGGCATCGCCCTGCCCCTGCGCGCCGTCTTCGAAGCGCGCACCCTGGCGGATCTCGCGGTCGCGATCGACGGCCGGGACGCGGGTGGCGCGGACGCCGACATCGACGCGATGAGCGACCTCCTCGACGCGCTGGAACACGCCGAATGACCGACACCGGCCCCTCGCGGGAGGACCAGCTGCGCGCCCTGGCGGCGCGCTTCTCCGCGCTGCCCGACGGCAAGCGCCGCCGGTTCGTGCAGGACCTCGCCGCGCGCGGCCTCGACGCGGACCGCCTGCCGATCCTGCCCGCGGAGGGCGGCGACGCGGGACCGCTCTCCGACGCGCAGCGCCGGTTCTGGCTCCTCTGGCAGCTCGACCCGGAGAGCCCCGCCTATCACATCGTCGGCGCGCTGCGCCTGACCGGTCCGCTCGACCCCGAGGCGCTGGACCGGGCGTTCGCCGGCGCCGTCGCCCGTCACGCGGGCCTGCGCGCGCGCTTCCCCCTGCGCGACGGGGAGCCGGTGCAGCAGGTCGACCCGGCGGGCACGTTCGCGATGGCCCGCCACGACCTGACCGGCTGCGACGCGGCCGAGGCGCGGGCGCGCCGCGCCGCGATCGAGGCGGCCGTCGAGCGGGCGCCCTTCGACCTCGCGCGCGGGCCCCTGCTGCGCGCCGCCCTGGTGCGCGAGGCGCCGGACCGGCACGTCGTCTTCCTGACCCTGCACCACATCGTCGGCGACGCCGTATCGATGGACCTGCTGATCGACGCGGTCGCCGCCGGCTACGGATCCGACGCGTCGGAGAGCGCGGCCCCTGCCATCACCTACGCGGATTACGCCGCCTGGCAGGCGCGGATGCTGGACGCGGGCGCCCAGGCCGCGAGTCTCGGGTTCTGGACGGAACTCCTCGGCACGGAGCACCCCGTCCTCGCCCTGCCCGCCGACCGGCCGCGCCCCGACGTGCCCAGCTTCACCGGGGAGACGCTGACCTTCCCGCTGCCGCCCGCGACCGCGGCGGGCATCCGCGCCCTGGCCCGCCGCGGCGGCGCGACCGCGTTCCACGTCCTCGCCGCCGGCTTCGCGATCCTGCTCCAGCGCCTCGGCGGCGAGCGCGCTCTCCGCCTGGGCGTGCCGGTGGCGAACCGCGCCCGGCCCGAGACCGCGGGCGTGATCGGCAGCTTCGCCAACACCCTAGTGCTGCCCTTCGCGTTCGACCCGCTGGACAGCTTCGCCGCGTGCGTGGAGGCGACGCGGGCGCTCCTCGTGGAGGCCCAGGCCCATCAATCCGTGCCGTTCGAGCGGCTCGTGAGCGCCCTGAGCCCCGACCGGCATCCAGGCCGCAATCCCCTGTTCCAGGCGATCGTCCAGCACCTGCAGGAGCGCCCGCTCGCCACGATCCGCCTCGGCGACCTGTCGGTCGAGCGCGTCCCCCGCGCCACCGGCAGCGCCCACGTGGATCTCGGCCTGACCACGCTGGAGGACGCGCAGGGCGGCTTCACCGCGCACCTCACCTACGCCCGCGACCTGTTCGACGCGGCCACCGTCGCGCGCTGGCGCGACCATTTCCTGACCCTGCTGGGCAGCCTCGTCACGGCGCCGGACGCGCCGATCCACGGGGCGCCCTTGCTCACACCGGGCGAGATCGCGCGGCTGAACCCGCCCTCCGCGCCGTCCGAGGTCGACGGGCAGCCCGTTCACGTGACCATCGCGGGGTTCGCGCGCACGGACCCCGAACGGACCGCGGTGATCTTCGCCGATCGCGCCACGAGCCGCGGCGCGCTGGACGCCGAGGCGGACCGCCTCGCGCACCGTCTCGCCGAGGCCGGCATCGGCCCGGACACGGTCGCCGCCGTGATGCTGCCCCGCTCGCCCGGCCTGCTCGCCGCCTATCTCGGCGTGCTCAAGGCGGGCGGCGCCTACCTGCCGCTCGGGCTCGATCTCCCGGACGCGCGGATCGCCGCGATGGTCGCCGACAGCGGCGCGCGCGTCCTCGTCACGGATCGCGCCCATGCCGGCCGCGGGCCGGCCGCGGTCCCGCGGATCCTGATCGACGCGGACGCGCCGGACGCGGGCGCGGGGCCTCCACCCCCGGTGGCGCTCCACCCGGAGAACCTCGCCTACCTGATCTACACCTCCGGCTCGACGGGGAAGCCGAAGGCGGTGGCGGTCGCGCACGGCCCGCTCGCGATGCACGTCCGCGCGACCGCGCCGCTCTACGAGATGGACGCGGACTCCCGCGAGTTCCACTTCATCACCTTCAACTTCGACGGCGGGCACGAGCGCTGGCTGACGGCGCTCGCCTGCGGCGCCAGCCTCGTGCTCCGCGACGACGCGCTCTGGTCGCCGGCGGAGGTGTTCGCGGCGTTCCGCCGGCACGGCGTGACGAATGCCGGCTTCCCGCCGAGCTACGTCCGGGAACTGACGCGCTGGGCCGAGCAGGAGGGCGGCGCGCCGACCCTCGATCTGCTCTCCTTCGGCGGCGAGGCGATGCCGCGCGACGAGCTCGCGCGCGTCAACCGCGCCCTCGGGCCGCGCCGCCTCATCAACGGCTACGGGCCGACCGAGACCGTGGTGACGCCGCTCGTCTGGAAGGTCCCCGCCGGCACGACCTGCGACACGCCCTACGCGCCGATCGGCAGCCCGGTGGGCGACCGGACGGCCTGGGTCCTCGACGACGCGCTGCACCCGGTGCCGGTGGGGGTGGTGGGCGAGCTCTACATCGGCGGCACCGGCCTCGCCCGCGGCTATCTCGCACGCCCCGGCCTGACCGCCGAGCGCTTCGTGCCCGACCCGTTCGGAAGGCCCGGCGCGCGCCTCTACCGCACCGGAGACCGCGCCGCCCGCCGCCCCGACGGCGCCCTCGACTACCGCGGACGCGCCGACGAGCAGGTCAAGATCCGCGGCCAGCGCGTCGAGCCCGGCGAGGTCGCCGCCGCCCTGCGCGCGCAGCCCGGCATCGCCCAGGCCGCCGTCCTCGCCCGCCGCAAACCCGACGGCCCCGCGCGGCTCGTGGCCTACGCGGTGCCGGCGCCGGGCGCGCACCCCGACCCGCAGGAGCTGCGCCGCGCCCTGGCCCG
>NZ_FNVI01000032.1:0-61749 GCF_900107945.1 Methylobacterium sp. 190mf
AGCGGCGCTGATACCGGGCGATCAGCTGCGGATCGAACGTCGCTTGCCGGTCGCGCGGGATCGAAAGCTCGATCCGGCCGGTCTCGGTGGTGACCGTCTTGCGGCCATAGCCGTTGCGCGTGTTGCCGGCGTCCTCGCCCGCCAGATGGTGGTCCATCTCGGCATTGAGCGCCCGCTCGGCCAGGGCCTTCTTCAGCTCGTCCAGCAGGCCATCGGCCTCGAAGGCCGTCTTCGGATCGGCCCCGGCCAGGAGCTGGTCCAGGATCGCGTCAGGGATACGGGGTGCTTTGCGTCGTGCCATCGGGAACCTCCTTCGGGTCCACTATGGCCGCCCCCACACGAAATTCCTGACAGTCCCGACGGCGCGTGGACGGCCTGCCATGCATAGGCGGCCGCGTAGCCGACCGGCCGGATGCGTGGATCGCGTCGCGACGCTCGGATCACTCGCCGAGGTAGCGCGCCCGCTTCAGGTAGGCGCCTGGAAAGCAGGGCTGCACGAGGCGCCGGTTGGCTTCCGCCATCTCCCGGCTGCCGTAGGGTGAGCCCAACAGGACGAACACGTTGTAGCCGGGCTGGAACCCCACGAACTTCGAGGAGAAGTCGTTGAACGTCCGGACCCCGCAACGGCCGGCTGCGCGGTCCACCTGGACGCCGCCGTTGGACTCCCGGTCGGGCGCGTCGGATCCGGTCGCCAGCACGACCCACCAGCCCTCGTTGTCATCGCCGCCTGTACGTCGTGGCGTCGAGACTGCCGAACCGACGGGCACCGCGGTGGCCGACGTCCCACCGCAAAAGGCCCTCAGTCTGCGAATGAGCGGGCCGCCGCCTTCGCCCACGACAGGCGTGGTACCGCCGGTCGGGACTCGAACGCGGATGTCGTTGCCCTGGGCGAGCGCGGACATGGCCGGGCCGTCGGCACGGATGGACAACACGAGTTGGTCTCCGTCGCCTTCCGTGACCCGAAACCGCGCCTGCTCCACCGCGGTGCCCGCGAGGATGGTGGCCACGCGCTCGCTCGAAGCACGGGATTTCTCGTGGGGATCACCGACTGTCAGCTCGAGGGCGCCCGGCCCGATGCAGCGCAACGACGCGATCGTGTCGGATTCGGGTGCGGAGTAGTACACATACCCCGAGTTCCGAGGCCTCCATCTGAGAGATGCCGAGGGCCTCGGAAGCTGTGCGAGGGCGAGTGCCGACGAAGGCCTCATGCTGCGAGCGAACACTGTGGCGCTGGCGCCGGGCTTCGTGAGCGAGAACATGGCGCTTCCGCCCGCTTCGCCCTGCTCGACGAGCGTTCCCGCCAAGGGTGCGACACTGGCGTGTTTGGACTGCCCCGCCCCTGAACCGAACGTGGCCGAGGCCGGGGCCATCATCGAACCCGCAGCGAGCAGGACGGAAACGCAGGATAGGAGGCGGACTTTGCGCATCTCGACTACGCCACTTGGTTCCGACCGTGCGCGGTCCCTCGCCTCAAGTTAGGTGAGCCGAGTTAACCGCTCTTGGATATCTGGGGCTCGCTTGCTGACAAACGCAGCGTTTTCGATCTGCGCATGTTGGATCGATCCTAGCTATCTACCGGCAGTCTCGACGCCAGTGTTCAATCACATTGATTGAACACTGGCGCGCCCGAGTTCAGTAGTTGCTTTGCAGCACAGGCTGTCCGGTGGGTGCACCGAATCCCATATCCGAGAGCTTGTACGAGACCTGGGCGAAGCCGCCGTAGCGGTCGGTCTCGAACTTGGTCGGGCTTGGCGGAACGGCCGGGAACTGGGTCCGGCCGGGGCTCGCCTGCATGCGCCAGTACCGGCCGCCGACGCCGATGCTCATGGAAGGGGTGACGTCGTAGGAGACGATGCCCTCGACGAAGTAGCCGTCGCCCGTGCCACGCTGCGGCAGCGGATTGATGTCCGGCCGCAGCCAGTGGCGGTCGACGCCGTCCATCGCCACGACCGGCAGGTACGCGCCTTCGAGGCTGATCTTCAGGCGATCGAAACGCACCTCGCCGATCAAGCCGATCCGCAGGGCGTTCCAGCGCGCGTTCTCCGTCAGGCCCTTCACGTTGCCGCCGACGGCGGTGTCGCCCGCGCAGATCTCTCCGCCGGCCACCTGCCGGCATCCGAAACCGTTCGCCAACTCCGAGAAGTACTGGTAGCCGACGAAGCCGCCAATCTTGACGTTGTCGCGATCGAAGACGTTGACGCCGGCGTCGATGGCAGCGTAGCCGATGTCGCCGTTCTTAATTTGGGATACCGTATTCGAGTAGGGGGAGTTGCCCGGCGGAAAATCTTCGTCGTGCAGGCTGCCTCGAAGGACTTCGCCAGATCCGAGGAAGCCCTTCGCGAACAGCCCGGTCGGATTGTGGTCGAGGCGGGCAAAGCTTTCGCCTGCCTGAGCGTCGTACCCCTTGTAGGTCAGGCGGGAGTTGACTTGTCCGGGCACGTAGGGGTCGCCCAGCGTATAGCGGTGTGTGCCCGAGCTATAGAAGTAGCGTGCGCCCGCCTCGAAACTCCACACACCCGGAGCGATCGGGGTGGAATCGGCCAGATCGGTCGGCGGCAGGAACGGCAACCCGTCTCCGAACCGGTAGTTGAGGCCCACCCGGGTCAGGAAGCCGTTGGTCGCCACCCGCGTCCCGACAAGGTAGCCCGGCGCGGCGCCGTAGGAGTCCGGAGCGCGAACTGTCTGTTCTCCTAGGTCGTAGTACAGCCCTTCGATCTTGGCAGAGAGGCGCTGGCTGAAGGCGTACTCGATTCCGGCACCGGCCACGTAGCCGGTGCGAAACTCTCCCTTCCGTCCGTCGAACGGGAGTACGCCCCACACGCTCGTGTTCGTATCGATGCGGACATTCCCGGCGGCCAGACCAGCCGTCGCATAGACGAACACCCTGTCCGAGGCGAAGCCGATCTTTCCTCGGACCGTCGTCAGGTAGTCGAGCCGCTGGCCCGCATGGGCGATGCTGAAGGGATACTCCCCGCCGACCGCAGGAAAGTCGCCTGTCTTGAGGCCGTAGTTGCGCAACCGCGTGAACTGGTAGTCGGCGACGCCGCCGATCACCAGCCCGGATCCGATCTCGAACTGGCGATTGTATCCGAGCTCCCCGCCGGCGATGAAGGCGTCGTCGGGCGCGCGGCCCGTGCCGACGATCGGACATCCGAGATCGCCCACGGCACCTCCCGGTCCCGTGCAGACCGAATGCGTGGTGTTGTCCAGGTGACCGTAGCCAGCGAAGAGGCCGCTGTAGGGGCCGGTCCAGTTGAAGATCGGGATCGGCGCGGCCGCGATGGGCATCGGCAGCGGAAGATCCGCCGCGAAGGTTGCTCCCGACCAGACCGAGCCGATATAGCCGGCCAGAACCAAACGGCGGATCATAAACACTCTCGACGCAACGAATGCAGAACCAAGTAAGCCCCTTCAGACACAGTTAAGGTTTACAGACCGCTAATGGGGTTCGGCTTTCGTTGAACAACTGGCGGCCGTTTTGCCCGTCAATGTTTCGGGCTTTCACCTGTTTGTCGGAAATCATACAGGCGGATCGGGTCGATCTTTGTCTGGGCACGAAAGCCCAACCCGCGTTCGACAGGCGCTCGCGCCAATGGGAGCCGTTTGCAGGCCCGTCGACCAAGAGGCAGGGACAAAGCCGTCCGGCCTAGGTTCGGCAGCTGAGGGCGCCGGCACGCGTCGTCAGGGCGCGGCGATGGTCGGCGCGTGACGGGTGGCGAGCCTACGGAAGCCGACCAACCACGCTAGGGTGCACTCTACGATCCAGCGGGAGTGTCCCAGGTGCTCGCTACTCTCGATGCCGCGCCGCGGGATGGGCGGTGTGATGCTGCGCCCCCGGCACTCACGCTGACATCGTGCGAATCGACGTCGTAGCCGAGGAAGGGCTTGCCCTCGCGTGTGCTCTTTGCCGGCGTCGGCTCGGCCACCGGCGCTGGGGCAGCCTTCAGCGACTCCGCGCCCTGGGCCGCTGAACAGTGTGCCGATCGCATGGACAGGCGCAGCGGCTAGGTCTGACGTTTGGCCGCTGCGTTCAAGACAGGGCCCGGAAGGGCTGTAAGCCTCTCCAGGCGCCATCAGTTCGGTCGGTCAATGCGGAGCATATCGTGTGCAACGAGTGAGAAATCCCCGGACTGCCGACGTGGCGACAGGCAGCGCGAGAGAAATCCCTTCGACACCGAACCGAATGCTCGCGGCACCGATCATATCCCGGACCGGCGACAGGTCCGGCGCGACCACGCTGATTTGAACCACCTCGTCCATTTCGTTGTACGATCGCCGCCAGCCCCGCAGAGGGTGATGTGTCGTGTCCGTCGCCAGGTTGGCGGGCATACCAGGTTCGGGATCCCTCTGCTTCGGGTCAACCGGCCATGCCACAATCTCGACGCCGCCGGCACGGCGACAAGTCATGAAGAACCGCTCGAACGCCATAGAGCGCCGGTCCGGATCGCGCGACTGCAGGCCGAGCTTAGGCGTACCCCCGCCTGCCGACAGGGTCCAGATGTAGGAAGATCTCAGATCGTCGGCGTGCGCGGACGAAGCGACACAGAGAGCAGCCGCGATCATGCGGATTCGGCGGGCGCGCAAGGGCATCTGGCAACCTTCGTGGGTATTCGGTCAGCCTAGGTGCCATGCGTTAACGCAAGGTGGGATCATCTCTGGCCAGAGATGATCGAAGGTTCTGAACTCTATCTCAAACCGAGTGGTTAGCGCCGGATCGAGGGGGCGGGGCCGGCCTTGCCAAGGTTTCTGAACAGTGCGTCAGATCCAAGATCAGTTTCCGCGTGGCGCATGCAGATCACGGCATCGAATCACCGGATGCAGCGCACAAAGGGCTTGCCATCGATGAGCATCCGGGTCGGGCTTCGTACACTCCATGTCTCGCTGCGCAATTCCCCGTTCTGATTTTTGGTATACTCTTCCCAGAACTCGTGGCAGCGCAGGTGCACACGCGTCGCCTGCTCAACAGGCGCTCGTTTGAGGATCTTGCAATGCCACTCATAGCGCTCGGCGAGCGGACCGCCCTTGCTGTTCAGATCGATCACCACGCGTGAATTCGGCCCATCCTCGTCGCGGCACTCTTTGTCAGTGCGCGCCCAAACACCTTCGAATGCTTCGCGAGCCTGAGCCGATGGAGGTAGGAGCGCGAGCATGGAGAGAATTAAGGTGAAGTACCGAATTCGCATCAAGGTTTTGTCCACGTTGTGTCTGTATACGTATTAACCAATGATCGGGGCCGCTAGTGGCACTTGGTCGAGGGCGCCTCTAAGATGTGGCAACAGATCTCGTATCTCTTGTCTCACGTTCGTTTCGGATAAGCTAGCTGCGATACGGAGGCGAACATCGTGCGGTGTAGAAAATTATGTTCTCGGCAAGGCGACATCCTGGTGCGAGAGGCCAATATCTAGCCCGTTGAACAGCCCAAATTCTCTCATCGGAGGGGTGCGTAGGCATCGCGGCGCGTCGCTCGAAGATGATTGTTTCTGGCGTTGAATGTTTGCGACAGGCCCCAGCCAACTCGGAGCGGTCCATGGTCCATGCCGTCCTCGCCTCATTTACGCTCGCCATCGCTTTGCTCGCTTCACCGGCCTTAGCCGACGAGGCCAGCCGGTTCGTGGCTCGAACCGCGGGCTCCTACCGGAACGCCGATCCGCGTGTGGGCACAAACACGATGATCATCCTGCCGCGTGGGCGAGATAAGGCTTACATCGAGATCCACACCACGTGGAGCAACGCGCATCAGTGCGACGCTGCCGGCCTCTTCCGTGTCGACGGCGCGCGATACGTCTACGAGAAGTCGGAGCCGGTCAAAGTCTTGGATCAGAAGGTTTGGACCTGGAGCGCGAACGGTAGGACCTTCCGCTGCCGGATGACGATCTCCCACACTGGCGATCACATCGACATGCGGGTGATCGACCTCGATAAGAACGAAGGCATCCCGTGGTGCCTCGGCGCATGCGGCGCGCGCGGCAGCTTCGATCGCGAGAGCCGGTTCAAGCTGTCGCAGCGCCGACCGATCCGGGAGATCAAGGCGATTGAGGAATCGGAAAATTATAAGGCAGGCTTGGCCGACACATACTGATTCCAAGCTGATCGTGTGTGATCCAGACTGCGGTATGGACGTCGATTGGCCGAGGCGATTTTATGCCCTCGATTGAGGGGGCGTTTACTACCTCTGACGTCGTCTTCCTCCGTAAACCTGCACTCAAGCGTTCGCTCCTTAATACTCGAGGCATGCCCCTCTTTCGACAGAGAGCCATGTTCCCGCTCCGGTTTGCCTGCTTCGCTGCGGTCGTTCTCGTAGGCGCATCTTCATCGTCCGCCGTGGCGGTGGATTGGAGCGCGAAGCAGAGGCAGCCCGATCGAGACCTCGCCCTGTTCCACGCCATGGAAGGCAAAGTCTTGCATAGCGGTCCGGACAACCCGGGCGCGGGTGGATCCCCGGGACCGCACAACTTCGGCGCACGATCAGAAACGCCGGCATACGTTGGGAAATGGGCCTACAGACTGTCTTGGTGCGGGAACGACCCCGGCTTCACCGACGAGGTGCCGATCGTGCTGACCGCGGACAAGCTGGTCGGCTACGAGAACGAGTGCAGGTTCAAGAAGGTCGTCGCGGACGCCGACGGGTGGTCGGTGGAGGCGATGTGCGAGGGCGAGGGCAGGACCTACAGAGACGTGTTCCATCTCCGCGTTCAAGGAGATCGATTGACGCAACGCGCGGGCGGCCGGTCCACGACCTGGCAGAGATGTACGCCCGCCGCGAGCCGGCCGAAGGCCCACAAGGCCTCCACCAACCAGGAGCGGATCGCGGCCGGTCAAAGCCTCCGGCGTGAATTCGCTCGGCAGTGCCCAGAGCGGCATCTCGAGTGGCTCGACGGCGCCACCGAGCTGAGGGGCTTCGAGGAATACGGTCGCGACCTCTCCGCATCCGGCCGTTCGGCCCTCGTCGACGCGGCGTCGCCGGATCTCTCGAAGTGCCAAGCAGGCGTGGACTGCCAGTCGTCGGCTTACGTCGTCGCTGTCCACCGCCTGGGCTGGGCTGCGGCAGCGGCCGACAGCTTCTGTCGTCGGTCGAGACTGACGTGCACGGAACCCTACGGCTGCTCCACAGGCCGGGGCGGCGCGAGCGGGAGCGCGGGGCGCGAGACGCGTTGGGGCGGTGCCGTAGCGGCAGCGTCCAAAGCACCCGCTCCCGTGGTGCCCGGAGCATGCCGGTTTCCGGAGCTCCTCGATCGCGAGGTTCAGCAGGAGGCGAACCGGGCCATCGCGAAGGTTGGCCTGGATTGGGACGCAGCTCCCGAAAAATTTGTCATGACGAACCTCCAGTTTACGCTCGGCACGGTGGCCGACCCGAAGCATCTCGAGATCGCCTTTTCGAATGCGGAAGACGTGGACAAATGCTTCCCCTTCTTCAAGGTGAAGCGCGAACAGCTGCGACTCGAATACGCTGCCCTCCGGCAGCGCGTGTCGGACACGGGCTTCGATGCGCGCCTCGAGAAGCTGCCGTTCGAGATCCGGGAGGCCGTCGACGCCCGGAAGAGGATGTGTGGAAGCGCGCCCATCAAGTTGGGGACGACCTTCGTCGAGCGTCGCGACGTCAACGGGGACGGCAGCGACGATTTTGTCCTCGACTACGGTCAGTTCGCCTGCGGCGGCGATGCGGCGTTCTTCTGCGGGACGACCGGCTGCACGAGGGAGATCTTCGTCTCGTCGAAGGGTGCCTACGTGAAGGCGCTGGACGAGAACATCCGCAGCATCAGGTTCGAACGCATCGATGGTCGGTCGGCCATGATCCTGGGTTTGCACGGATCGTCCTGCGGCAAGGCTGGCAACGAGGCCTGCGGAGCCACGCTTTACTGGAACGGCATAAAGTTCAGCCCGGCGCACTGAAGCCGACGAGCCCGTTTTGCTGCGGTCGGCGCATCTTGCTCCGGCGACGAGACGGCCTTGAGCGAAGTCGACCGTGCCTTCCTGTGGCGCCGGCAGTTCCTCAACGGCTGCGCCCTCGAGGACTATGCGGAGGGCACTGGCCCTTTGAGACCGCGTCCGCATTGAGCCGTCCGTCAGCCGCCCTCGCCTCTGGATCGAAACATCGTCCGAGGCCGTCAATCATGCCCTTCTCCATGCAGGGGCTCGCCGCGCGCGAAGCCCGGGCCCCCGGAAGGACAGCCTCGAGCATGCGCTTGAAGCCGCGGCTCAGCACCAGGGTTCAAGCGCCTGTTTGTCAGGCAGATGGCTTTCCGCAGTGATCGGCACCAACCTGGCGCGATGCGCCCGAAGCAAGCAGCGAGCGCAGATCTGCCTACCGATAGGAACACCAAGTCAAGACGGAGTGCATCACGATTGAACGCAAGCCTTTCATCCATCTCTTACCGGTGCGGCGGCAGAACGCCTTGCGGACCATCCTCGAAACCGCAGGCAGCGAATGAGATTTCCCGTCCTTCCAACATTGGGGCTTCTGCTTACAGCGGTAGCGTCCCAGTCGGCCGCGGGCTTCGGCGCCCGACATGAAGCTCAGCAGACCGGTGCGTCGGCGAGGCCGATCATTCTCGAATGCAAGTTCTTGTCGGGTCGGGTCATCCAGTCGGTCGTAATCCTGCCAGCCCAGAAGAAGGTTCGCATGTGGTTCGCCGATGGCGGCGGTTCCGAGTGGACTTCCGTCGACACGTCGCTCGACCCCGTCGAGACGAGGGTCGAGGGCGGACGCGCGGTCGTCCTGGGCCAAGGCCTGCGGCACGTCACGTTCTATGATCTTCCGTACGAGAAGTCGGAAGGGGCATGCCGGCGGAGTCAGCGAACCGACTGGCCGCCGCAGCACACCGCCGTGATTCTCAGTCAACCCTGGGACTGGCGGGAGTAGCCGATCCCGTAGCTGCGGAGCCTTTCGGATGTGGACCCAGCCGAGCCCAACGTGCTCATCGGCACGGACGGAGCCGCCGTAGACGCCCTTCGCATGCGGTCTCACTGCGATCCGCGTGAGCGACGTTGAGTGGACCGTGCTCGCGCCGCTTCGTCCCGCGCTGGCCATGATCGTCTGTCCGTGGCGCTGGCCGTCATGCGTGGTCCGCACTCTTATCCGCCGATATCGCCGGCAGGTCGAGTTCGCCACGAGCGTTACCGCACTCGTTCGATCCATGCATGCGTCGTGATCGGGGGCACGGCAGTGCTAAGGCGCGTGCATACGTCCTATTCTGTCGTAGCGGCCGTGTTTCTCTCTCGCCTGGTTTTGAGAGAGGCTGATGACCCGTTACGACGTCTTTCACCTGCGCCTGTGCGCCCACACCGCGCTCCTGCGGCCCGAACGGTCCCGATCGAGCGGGTCGACCCCCGATTGCGCCCTCGTCAAATGGTTCGTCGACAACGCGAGCCGCCTCGGCTGCGCCCCGTTGCCGGCGCTCAATCTCGGTGATCTCGAGATCGGGATCGGCGAGGTCGATCGTCGAACCTGGATCGTCCTCAAACCCGTGGTGGAGGCTTTGGCCACGCGCAGGCACGCGCCGCCGCCGTCCGCGCTGGAGCGGCGCTTGGCGTGGCTGTGTCGCACGCTCGGCCTCTCGGCCCTCGACGGCACGATCCTGAAGCTCGCCGTGCGGGCCGCGCTCTTTGCCCCCTTCCAGACACTCGCGGCGCTGGCTGGTGAGGCGCATTCGGGGCGCGACGAGATCAACGTGGCGGGCCTCGCTGCGCTCACCGCGCAGCCGCTCGAGCGCGTGCGGCAGCGCCTGAAAGCTGCACGCCCGCTGCGGCTGCTCGGCTTGCTCGAAGACCGCAACGGCGGCGATTTCGCGCCCTCGGGCACCGTCCTGCACATCGCTCGGCTCAGCGCGAGCACGGACGAGACTCTGCGCACCGCCCTGCTGGGGCGATCCGCGCCGGCCGACCTCGCCTGGGAGGACTTCGCGCATCTGGGCGAGATCCGCGAACTGGCGGAGGCGCTGGTAGGCGCCGCGCTCGCCCGGCGCAGCAAGGGCGTGAATGTCCTGGTGCACGGCGTGCCCGGTACCGGAAAAACGGAGTTCGCGCGCACGTTGGCCGCCCGACTGTCAGCGCGCGCCTGCTTCGTGGGCGAGGCCGACGATCTCGACGCCGAACCGAACCGCCAGGACCGCATCGCGGCCTTCGCGGTCGCGCGCGCGCTGGCGGCGCGTGCGGGGCGCATGCTCCTCGTCGTCGACGAGGCCGACGACATCTTCACGGGCGTCGATGAGGACGACGCCGGCAAGCGCCGAGGCTCCAAGGTATTCATGAACCGCCTGGTGGAGTCCACGGAGGCGCCGACCCTCTGGATCACGAACCACCCCGAGCGTCTCGGGCCGGCCGTCATGCGTCGCATGGCGCTGGCGATACGCTTGAGCGAACCGGGCCGTGAACGCCGGCGCATCATGCTCGGGTGGATCGCCGAGCGGCGTCGGTTGGTGCTGCCGCCCCAGGATCTCGACAGCCTCGCCGAGATCGAGGCCGCCCCGGCGATCCTCGACGGCGGGCTGCGTGTGGCCCAGCTCACGCAGGGTGGTGCGAAGGCGGCGCGCCTCGCCGCGCGTTCCATCCAGCAGACCCTCTCAGGGCGCGCGACCGCTAGCCTGCGGCCACCTGCGCCGTTCAACCTGGGTCTCTCGGCGGCCGATGTCGACCTCGCGCACCTCGCCGAGCGCGTCGCCGCCTGTCCGGGCCGGGCCCTGTCCTTCTGCTTTCATGGGCTGCCGGGCACCGGCAAGAGTGCCTACGCGCGCCACCTCGCCACGCGCCTGGGTGTCGACGTGATCGAGCGCAAGGCCTCCGATCTCTTGTCAATGTGGGTGGGCGGCACGGAGCAGGCGATCGCCGCCGCCTTCGCGGAGGCGGCCGAGCGCGGCGCCATGCTCATCCTCGACGAGGCCGACTCGCTGCTGCGCGACCGCGCCGGCGCGCGCGCGAGCTGGGAGGTCAGCCAAGTCAACGAGATGCTCACGCACATGGAGGCGGCCCAGCACCCGTTCGCCTGCACCACGAACTTGATGGAGAGCCTCGATCCGGCGACGCTGCGCCGGTTCCTCTTCAAGGTCGAGTTCCGCCCGATGAGCGCGGAGCAGGCCGTGCGCGCCTTCGAGACCCAGTTCGGTCATCCCGCGCCCGCGGGTCTGCGCGACCTCAGGCCGCTCGCGCCTGGCGATTTCAGCGTCGTCGCGCGCAAGGCCGCCGTGCTCGGCGTCCGCGACCCGGCCGAGCTGCTCGCGCTTCTGACGGCCGAGGTCGCGGTCAAGCCGCAATCCGGCCGAGCCCGCATCGGCTTTTGTCCCTGATGGTTGGCCGGACGCGCGCGCGTGAGCCGGCCGCCCCGCCCGGTCGCGGTGCCGCCGTTGGCGTCATCGCGCAGAACACACAAGCCGAGGTGATGATGCCAATCCCAGACGACGCGAGCTTACCTCCATGGCTGTCAGAGGCTGACGACGATCGGAGGTTGGCCGCCGCTCAGAGCTCGGCCGAGGGGCTTGGCCTCACCGACGGCGTCGCCCGCCTTTTCGCCGCGCTCATCAACGTCGATGTCGTCGGCGCCGACGCGCTGCGCCTCCAGCATGGCAACGGTCAGTCCGGCTTCATCGCGGCCGACGACATCCTCGAGGGGCGTCTGCGCATCGTCGATGCCGCACGGGTGAGGTGTCTGAGTACGAACACATCGAGGCGATCGTCGTCGGGGGTTGGTCGGTCGCGGCGTGAGCGGAGGGGCCGGACGCGTTCAAGATGAGCTTCTGGGCGCGCCCGGCCGAAAAAAACTCGCGGTCGTCGACCGCCTCATGTGAGGGGTGAATAAAGGAGAGGCTATGGTGGCAATGCGAAGAGCACACGAGTTCGTCCTGCGTGACAAAAAACGATCCCTGCAGCGGCAGGTCGATGAGATCTGCCGAGCCTACTTCGATGCGGAGGATGACGCTGTTGCTGTGCCGGCGATCCGGATGCGGCTCGAACGGGACTTCGATCTCGCGATCCACCTCGACGACCAGCAGATGCACGAGCTGCTCGGTACGCTCCCGGCTGAAGCGCTCGCGACGCTCGTGGCCAAGAAGCTCCTCGACCGCGATCCACCGGACACAAAGCCAGCGTGGTGCGCCCCCTGGGGCCGCGGCTTTCCGCAGATCGAGATCGAACACGAGCAAGCCCAGGCTGCGTCGTGACGGCAAGCGCCCGTGTGGGTGTCACGTCGCACGTGCACCCTCGTCGCTGACGAGCCAGATGTAGGTGACGGGAGCCGAACCCTCGGCCTCGACGCTCCGGAGCCGCGGGGGCACCCACGCGCAGAGCGTCGGCCCGAGCAGGCGGGAGTGACCTCGGTCGATGCGCAGCAGCAGCGGGCCGAGCGTGACCTGGATCTCGTTGGCAAACGTGAGGGCGTCGTCCGCTGCCACCACGCATTCATCGCGCATCCGCAGCGAGGCGCAGAAATTCCTTAGGTCGAAGGTGGCGTTCATCACCAGCCCGTCCCAAGGGGAGTGCGTGACGCGATCGGGGGCGTACCACGTCGTGCCCGTGGCCGCGTAGCGCCGCAGGCGGGCGAGCAGCAGGCCGGCGGTCGAGGCGTGGAACCGCACGTGCTGGGCGGTCTGCGCGCGTGCGAGGTCGCGCAGTGCCCCCGCCCGGTACATCGGATGACTGCCCGTGCCCGTCTGCGTGTCGATGAGGCGCTGCACGAGCGTGGCAGCCGATACGAACGGGCCGGCATCGAGCTCGCGCAGGCGCGCCTCGGGGCAGGCCAACCGCTCCGCACAGGCGTGCGCGTATCGATCCGCCCACGGCAAGGTCCCGAGCTGGCTCAGAGCGGCAGCCGCCGCGAGGATCGGTGCCCCACCCGCAGCCACGAGCCCGGTTGCCTCTGACGGCGGCACGCGGGGTGGGGCACCGGCATCGGCGCCGCGGGCGCCCTCCGAGGCGAGCACCAGCGCGGCCGGCGCGGCGGCCACGAGGCTGAGGAGCCCGCGCCGGGCGAGCGGGCGTCCAAGCCCAGTCCCGCCCTCCTCCGCCTCCGGTGCCGCGGGGGTGGGAGCGGGCGCGGTGATGCGCTGAGCGGCCGGAACATCGAGGATCGCGACCTCTTCCTGCCACCTCAGCGCGAAACCCCAGGTCCCGAGGCGGTCCGGGCCGGCGGGGGCACCGGTGCGGACGGCCGCCTCGACGACCTCCCACAGACGCCGGGTTTCGTCGGCATAGGTCAGGCCGCCCTGCTTCTCGCTCGGCGCTGTGCCACGTGCGGCGGCCTCGACCCGGTCGCGGAACGCGCGCGCGGCCCTCGCGGTGATCCGCGTCGGGCTGGGGTGGGGCGCCCAGAGCCGCGCCGCGGCGGGGATACGGACCGGGCAGCCCCAGACGCTGTGCAGGCGCAGGTACTCGAGGTAGAGCTCCTCCACGAAGGCGGAGAGGTTGAGCTGGTCAGCCTGGGTCATCCATCCGCTCCGCTGCGCACGACCCGGGGCGAGCCCGGGCACCATTCAATCTGTCGTGGGATTTCGCGTGGCCGCGTCCCCGTGCGGGGCGCCGTGAGCAGCTCGGACCGCGCGCATCCTGAGCGTCGCGGGCGTCGCGTGTGGGAGGCGGAAGGCGATCAAGACGAGTGCTGTCCGATCCCGCCCGGGCAGAATCGTCGCCACCCAGGAGCGCCCGCTGTCGTGCGCGTGGGCTGCGGTGATGCAGGCGTCGAAGCGCTCGAGTGTGAAGGCCGGGAAATCCTCCGCGCGCAGGAGCTGGATCAGGAGGCGGCCGCCCTCGAAGCCCTCGGCCGCCAGCGCAGCGAGCGCCGCGCTCAGCCGACCGCCGCGACTCTCGTCTGCGCGTCCTTCGACGACCACCGCGCACCCGTCGGCGGTCAGGTCGCCCGCGGTGCCAGTCACCGCCAGGATATCGCTGAGATCGCAGCCGATGAGCCGTTCGCAGCCCCGCGTATAGGCGGCGAGCGCCAGGCCGACGGTGTCCAGATCCGACGTCGGGGCCGAGATGCGCAGGGCCGCGTGGGGCAACACCCCCTCCCCGCTCAACCGGTCCGCGAGAGCCGCGGCATGGACGATCCAGCGCACCTGCGGTGAGAACGCCCGCAGGCGCGGCGGGAGCTGACTCGGCGTCACGGCCCAGGACGCCTCGTGCAGCAGCACGAGTTCGACGGTCGGGCAGCGATCGAGGACCGGCATCGACGTCACCCAATCCGGCAGAGGCCGGCCGATTGCCTGAACCACGACGCTGGCTTGCGGATCGCGCACCCGCACGACCTCGCCGGGACCGAAGACGACATCCTCACCTGGGTCACGGCCATCAGCAGGATCGTAGAGGCCGACGGAGACGTGCGCCGCGCCGCGCGGCCGATCGAACGCGTTCTCTCGCGACATAGGAGTCCTCCTGGGGAGCGACGTGGAGGCCCATCAGTCGACGACCCAGCCGGCCGCGATCAGCGCCTCCGGGTCCATGAACGTGTGGCGCGTCCCATCCCGCCGATCGAAAACCCGCAATCCGCCGTGCGGGCGCGCATCCACCAAGACGCCGAAGCGTCCCGCGCTGTGCTTGAGACACAGCCCGGTGCCGTCTGCGCCGGCCGCCAGCGCCTCACGCGTCAAGGCTTGGGCCGCGCCTGACCAGCACGATCGTGGCTCGCTCATGATCACGCCTCGCACCGCATCGGGCTGGATACTGCCAAGCCGCACGCTGTCTCCGAGCATGACTGGAGCGTGCGACAGAACCGGACAGATCGGTCGCTCTCACCTGCGGCCGGCGAGCCGATCGCGCTCGGCCACGGCCGCGCGGGCGAGGGCGGCGAGCTCCGCTTTGGGGGTGAAGGGGGCCGCCGCCCGCCGCCGCGCCTTGGCGACACGGGCGTGGGCCGCCTCCCAGGCGGCCGGATCGCGGCGCAACAGGCGAAGCAGGGTCGCGCCGTTGCCTTCCCCGGGCAGCTGCTCGGCGAGAAGGGCGTCGCACGCATCGCGCATCATCGTCAGGATCAAGGTGCCGCTCGCCTCCGTCTCGGCGCCATCGCTCACGATGCCGGCATCCTTGAGTGCCTGTACGCTCGCCGCCTCGATCGTGCAGGCGACGAAGCCGCCCCGGGCGGCGATCTGCTCAGCCCGACGTGCCTCGGCCTGAGCCCGGGCGATCTCACCGCGCCCGATCGTGCGGGTTCCCCACGCCATCGCCAACCCTCCCCGTCACGCACCCGCCGAACCGTCCGTCTAAAATCGCCGCAGGCCTTGATCGGGGTGCCACGGGGGTTAAACCTCGCACATGCGTCAGAACCGGACGTATGGGGGCCAACGATGAGCACGCGCTACGCGCCCGCCGAACGCCTGCTGGCACTGGGGCTCGCGCTGGCTGAAGCGCGCGGCGGGCTGACACTCGACCAGATGGCCGAGCTGCTCGGGGTCAAGCGTCGCACTGCCGAGCGCCTGCGCGACACGCTCCACCGTCTCCTGCCCGGCGGCCTCAACTTCGTCACGCGGGACGATGGCACGAAGGCTTGGCGGGTGCCCGCCGGCCGCCTGACGCCGTTCCACGCCCCGACGCTGGAGGAGCTGTTGGAATTGCGCCTCGCCGCGGAGCGCGCACGTCAACAGGGTCTCGACCACGAAGCGGGGCGGCTCGCCACGCTCGCGGGGAAGCTCGAAGCGCATCGCAGCCGGTCGTCGTTCCGGCCGGTGGCCGCGGATCTCGCCGACCTGCTCGCCGCGACCGGCGTCGTCGTCCGGCCGGGCCCGCAAGAGACCATCTCGCCCGATCTCGTGGCGGAACTGCGCGAGGCGGTGCTCGCCTGCCACGAAGTTCGGCTCGTCTACCGCCGGCGCGACACGGGCACCCTCTCCTACCCGATCCTGCACCCCTACGGCTTTCTCACGGGCTCGCGCGCCTACCTCGTCGGCTTCAATCCCCATCCCAAGGTCCAGGAGTACCGCCTCTACGCGATCGCCAACATCGCGCGGCTGCGCCTGACCGGCGCGAGCTTCGCGCGCGACGAGACCTTCGACCTCTCAGCCTACGCGGCCCGCTCCTTCGGCGCGTTCTGGGATAAGAAGGTCTTCGACGTGCTCTGGCGGTTCTCCCCGGCGGTTGCGGCCGATGCGCGATCTTTTCGCTTCCACCCGCAGCAGCAGGTGAACACGGGGAACGACGGCAGCGTCACCGTGGCGTTCCGTGCGTCGGGTCTGACCGAGATGGCGTGGCATCTCTTCACCTGGGGTGAGCACGTCGAGATCCTCGCGCCCGAAGCTCTCAAGGAACGGTATCGCGCCTGCCTGTCAGTTGCGGGCCGCGCCGTCGGTGGACCGACGCAGCCTGCGGAATCGATCACATCGTGAGCTTTGGTCACATTACCTGCGTGGTGATGTCTTCCGGTGCCTCCGGCTCATCCTCCGCATCGTCAGGTGCAGGATCGTTCTCTGCGGCCGCGACAGCGCTGATCCAGGTGTCAAAGCCGAGCTCGTCGTAGAGCAGGGCGTAGAGGCGCGCAGAGCGAAGTTCGACCGCTTGCTGAAATGCTTCGAGACGAGCGGCATCCCAATGCCTGTTTACGCCCGACGCGACGCGCCACAGCGGGCGATCAGCCTTGTCGAATCCCAGGTGGCGCATCGTCACCTCGAGCTCGGGCGCGGCCGGTGCATCGCTCAAGAAGATGAGTTTCTCGGCGAGCGGCCGAGCCCCATCGCTTCGGTTCTCGGATGCGGCAATGAGGCGGAGGTTGCCGATGGCATTGCCGAGCTCATAACGCTCGGCGCCCATAGCCCTGCGCTCCTGCTCGCCCGCCGCGACGGCGCGCTCGACAGGACGTCGATCGCCGGTCCAGTGTGCTTGCGGGCACAGGTGGTCGAGATCGTAGGGTAGGTCGTCGTCGCGATCGGAGAGAGGATCGTACCCGGGGAAGGCACCCGCGACGTAGGCGCGCTGGAGCCAGGGCAGCATCTTGCGCGCGCCGCGCCACCAAGCCAGGCCAAGCTGCTCGTAGCCGACGGGCGCGCCTTCGGGCTGGAAGCGCTGCTTGACCGACCGCCAGACGGACGCCGCCTCGCCGACGAGCCAGCGTTCGAACGTGTCTGCAGGCAAAAGGCGATAGGCGCAGGGTTCCCCGCTCGGTACGCCGATAAAGCGGGCGTAGAGTGCGCCGGCCGGGAAAGCCTCCCCTGAAAGGCGGCCGCGCAGCAGGCTGTAGGACCAAGCCGCGGCCCGCCCCTCGTTGTACACGCAGAGACGCCAGAACAGCGTGAAGCGCAGGAGTTCGTCGCGCGAGGACGCGAGATCCGCATCCGAGCACCCCGCGTCGAGGCGCAGGACAGCCCACAGTAGGAGGACCTGCCACAGCTCGGCCGAGAGCTGCACCAGGGCCACATGCGGTAGGCCGTTCGGGTTCGTGTGCGCGTCGTACTGTAGGAGACCCCGCAGGGCCTGAAAGGCACGCGTCAGGCGCGCGGCTTGGGCATCCCGCTGGGCGTGCCCCGTTACCGGAATCAGGGACGAGAGCACCCGACGAAACGCCACCTCCGGCTCGGTCTGGTCGACCATCAAACCCGCGAAGGTCGCCACATCAGGTGTCCCGTTGGCCTTCGAGTTGCTGAGAGCGTTGGCCAGGCGAAGCGCCGAGATCGCGATCTTGGTCGGCGCGATCACCCGGCCGACCTCCGCGTGGATTTCCGCGACCGCGTCGTGGATCCGGGGCTGGTGGTACTTGAGGACCGAGTACAACCGCTCGTCGCCCGAAAGCGGCGTCCCGCTCGCCCCGATGCGGTCGAACAGCATCAGGAGACTGTCGGGGGCACCCTCCGCCGACGTGGCGAATCCGGCAGGATCGACGCGTAGCAGCGCGACCTCTGCCTGCGCGAGACGTTCGAAGTCGGCGTGCAGCCGGTCGAGCGCGAGGTCGGAAGGCTCCGCGTCCGGCAGGCGGAGGGCGGCGAACGCGGCGAGCGCGGCTGAGCCGACCCCGTTCGCATCGCGGCCGTCTGTCCAGGCGGCCAGAAGTTCGTCGAGACGGAGCGTGTGGGCCGACGCCTTGAACGGTCTAGGTAGGCGCCGGGACACCGGAGTATCCGCACTGAGGACGTGCTGGAAGATCTCGTGGTCGTAGAGCGTGCGTGTTCCGTCCCCGGTCACGAGCGCATTGTGAGGATCGAACGCTTCACGAGCCTTGCGGCGATCCTCGCGCGACAGCTTTTGACCCGTCTCGGGTTCGTATCCGAAGGGCTGACTCTCGCTCGTCATATGCAGGCGATGCTTGGCCCGCGCGGAGAGATCGATCCAGAGGCAGCGATGATCGCGGGTCGGCCCGCAGCGGCCGAGCAGCATGGCGCGGGTGCGCTGCTGGCCGTCGAGCAGATCGTATCCCGATGCGGCCAACTCCTGCGTACGGGCTTCAGGCGAGAGGGCGCGGACGGGGACCCGCGTCTGACCTCCCCGTGCGATCAGGTAGAAGCTTCCGATCGGCAGGCCGCGCAGCAGCGAGTCCCACAGGTCCGTGACCTGCTTCGGGCGCCAGACCGCGCTGCGCTGAACCGGCGGCAGCGCCAAGATGCCGAACTGGCGCACCAACGCGCCGTGTGTCCCGGCGCCACTCGTGGCATCGGACAGCGCATCGTTTGAACTCTGCGCCCAGTCCAGGAAGGACAGGACGGCGAGGCCGCGCACGGATGTTTTCTCGAACAGCGGACTGATCAATTTCTGTTTCCTCGCTAGACTGGAGTGGGCGAACCTGCCGCTGGACGGTAGGCACTCGTGTGCTCTTTGGGCCGCCTCGCGCTCGAAGGGTCGAACTGAGGAGATCTGCTCGGCACCCGTCGCGCTGACATCCCTGGGCACTGACGCCGTGGATGCTTCGGCGTCGGAACTTGCCGGCCCGCTCTGACGACGCCGGTCGTGGTCATGCGCCACCGGGACGACAGAAGTGGACGTATCCCCGTCGAAGGATCGCGCCATGGTCCAGCGCCAGGCCCAACGCGCTGGCGGCGAGAGGGGCGATCTGGCTGGGCATGACCTCCACCTTAGGCAGCGACCCGCCCGAACCGCTGCGACCGAGCCAGGCTCGCCCCGAGCCTCGGGATGGCTCTCGTCCAGAGCCCTGTTAGGTGCCAACGCACTCAGACTACAGCAACCGCCAATCCGCTGTGATCACTCAGGCGCTGTTCCGAACTCGCCTTGCCCTCCCAAGCTGCGACCACCTCCGAGCGAGACGCCCAAGCTGAGGGCAGCAGAACGTGATCGATAGGGGGGTGTGCCAGCGCTCCGGCAGGAATGCGTTCGGTCTCGGTCGCGCAAAACAGACCGCATGCCTTCATGGCCTCGCGCAGGAGCTGGCGGCTCTGGGCGGTGCCATAGTAGTGCTTCCCGCCGAGGTTCATGTTCAGATCGCCCGCGACGCACAAGTCAGCCTCCGGGTGCTGGCGGCGCAATGCAGCCCACTCCTTACCCTGTTGCACGACGACACGGTGAAGCTCGGACCAGTTGCGCGCCGGCATAGCTGGTTCTGCGTCGCCACGGTCACTCGCCCAAGGCATGACGGTCCCATAGACGATCAGTGGCCTTGAGGGTACGTCCACCAGCGCGGCCACGGTGCGTCGCGGGTCGACCACTTCAAGCTGTTGAAGGACAGGGTAGCGGGTCCAGATCGAAGCCCAACGGCCTCCGCGCCGCCCGGTCGGCCGCTGAGCGCTGTGGACCGCGACATGGGTTGCCGTGAGTTCAAGCTCATCGTGCGTTTCGGTGAGCACCCACACGTCGCAGGCATGGTGTTCAAGGAGAGCACGGCGCTGCGCGTTCTTCTCCCACCCAGCAGCGTACTCGACGTTCCACGTTCCAATCCGCACGGCCCTGGTACCTTCGCGTTCGCCATTCGACCAGGCTCAGCCGGACATCGCAGCATTCAAGTCAGGCGTCTGCCTGGATCCGGGCGAGGAGCTTTACTCTTGCGGAAAAAAGTTGATCCCTTGCCAGCGATACTCATGCTCCGGCTCGATGAGCCGTAAGGCGTCAATCTGGCTTGACCAGCACCTGACATAACATGTCAGACACCCCGCCATCGGCAAGAAAGCCCATCGCTTTCTGCGTCGAGGTGTCGGTCATGATCCGGGACTTCCGCCCGTTGTCCAGTACCAGCAGCTTCTGGCCACCCTTCTCCACGACGGATGCCGACCAGCGCTTCACCCGGGATGCGCTGGTAAAGCCTGCGTAGTTCGATTGGACGTTCGTGACCTGCGCGTGACCGTCCCCATCGAGAAAGAACTCGATGCTCGTCCCTGGACATGTGCAGGTGGCAACACCGGAACGACGATAAGGCGGATAGCGATCACCAGCGTTCTCGGTGGCGGCTGCTTTGGCCTCACGGACGTCGAACCCGACGATCGGCACCGTCCTGCGGTCCCCCTGATCGAGCTTGGCGCCACACGAGATGCCTGAGATCTGGCCGCCCTTCCGGAAAATTTTGCAGGCGCCGTCATCCACGGTCTGGGCCACCCCGCTGCGCAGGTAGACACGTTCGACTCGGACCATGTCTCGTTCGGTGAAGTGGCCTGCGTAGCCGAGTTGCGGGTTCGTCTCGGACTGCTTTTCGACAAAGGTGAACAGGACGCGTGAGGCATCGTTGTTGGGGTTGATGATCACCACCGAGTTACAGAAGAAGCGCGACTGCCGCTTGGTTAGATCCTCCGTCTGCGCTCCCTCAGCGATGTGGCTACTCGGGAGGCAGGTGCCGTCCAGGACTGTCGGCGTGTTGAAAGCCTTGGCCTTCGCTGCGGCAGGACCTAAAGTAAGCGCCACGGCCAGCACAAAATTACGGTACATCTCTTGGATCTCGGGAGTGAGTGACGCGCGGGAAGGCGTTTGGCCTAATGCTTCCGGTTCAGGGTCTGACGCAAATTCTGCTTATCTGTGACGTAGACGATGTTATCCATTTGCCATCGATCGCCAACTGCGGTCATCTCGTAACGGATCACCGGTTGAAGATCCGGCACGGTCGAATTACCGAAGTGCACGGTTACATCGACCCTCGAAGGAGCTTGCTGGATCGACGAGAGCGATCTGATCACGAAATACTCCGGCTCCTGGCTGCCGGTGAACGGATCGCCATCGAAGTCGCGCGCACCCTTGTTAAAGCTCTTGAGCAGCGAACTGGTGAGAAACCGCTTGAGATCATCCCGCTTGTCGTCGGCAGTCAGGGTGGTGCTCACATCGCGCGAGATCGCCTCGCGGACAGTAGCCTCAGCGGCACGCATGGCCGGTGAGGCATCCGGAGTGCTTCGCTGCACCACACCTTGAGCGAGAGCAGGCCCAACCGTCGGGAGTGAGTTGCATGCAACCGCGCCCAGGAGCCCGACCAACGCGCCGAGCGCCTTTGTGGACCTACTCATTACGCACTAACTCCGGAATAGGCTGCGCAAACGCACACAACCTATGCGGGAAGCTATCACACGCCTCCTTATGGTCAAGCTTAGCTCGACGTTCTTGTTTGACACGGCAAACGAAGCGAATTGATCAGTGTCTCTGATTTTAGGAAGACTACTGCGTTTCTTTTGTGCCAAACCCGAAGCGGCTGCGTCGGCCGGCCGGAGCCCTTGCAGTTAACATCCGCTTTCATGATTGATCGAGAACGGCTAAGGGGACCGAAATGGGCGAAAGCCGAACGTCCGCTAGCCGCACCGATGACGAAGGTTCGCCTGGCGCAATACAGGAGGACGCGTCTTTACGCCTGCCAGCGGCCCGCCCGCAGCGGTTGTGGCCTCGCCGCGTTCGCGACTACGAAGCGATTTTCAATGGCAAGGTTCGAGACGCGTTTACCGTCCTCTGGATAGAGGGGCGGCCGTGCCATGCCGTCAGCGAAATTGCCGTGCCTTGCGCGCCTCGTCATAGGCGACGTTGAGGCGTTTCGATTCCTCCTCGGCCAAGGCGCGGAGCTTCGGACCGAGGCTCGCCACGCGGTCCGAGTGGTAGCCCTTGATGGCCTCGCGGTAAGCCGTCTTGATCTCCGCTTCGGAGGCGGCCGCTGAGACGCCGAGGACTTCGTGCCACGGCGTGTTGGGCGACGTCTGCTCTGTCTCGCGCCGATGGTCAGAGCGTGCCTCTTCGCGCGGGGCTTCCGAATGGTCGATGTCGAAGAAGTCGTCAGCGTCCGTGTGGATCGACCACTTCGCCTCGAGGTACTGCCAGGCCAAGGTTCGGTCGCCGTCGAGGCGGCGGAGGAGCTGACGGCGGTGTATCTTCAGCGCGATGGCGAAGGCCGCGTAGGCGAGCAGGGCTGCGCCGACCAACGGGCTGATCAGCATCCGGGCTGGGAGCGGATCCCAAAGCAGCACGGCCTGCGCGGCGTAGGCGGCATCCGGGCTTGCGATTGACCAGACGTACAGGATGAGGCTGGCGCCCCCGAGTACGAGCAGCGCGTGCAGGATCGAGAGCTTGACGGCGTAGCGCTGCGTCCAGATGTCGAACTCCGATCGCCAAGCCGGGAGGTCGGTGCCGATCTGAAGGCGAATTTCGTGGATTGCACCGGCGATGCGCAGAAGCGCGGCCTCGGCGATTTCGAGGTTTGCGTTCAACTCCCGACCGAGCCGGCTGCGCGTGTCGAAGCGGGTCTCGCCGCTCCCCTTCGTCAGGTTGAGGCCCTCGTGCGAGCCGCGGCCGTACTGATCCTGATGCCGCCGTGCCCAGTAATCCTGCTGGCCGAGCAGTTTCGCGACCGTGTGTGAGGCGCCCGCATCATCGAAGTGCGCCGGGTCCGGGAGAGCGGGTGGGGTGGTCCCAACCTCACGCAGGATTACGAGGGCGGCGACGACCGCCAGCGGCAACGCGTAGAAGGCCGCTGTGATGGCGAGCTGGAAGAGGAAGGTGAGCACGGTGACGATGACGCCCAGCGCCATCAGCAGCAAGACCAGGATCAACCCGAAGCCGCCGTCGTCCGCGCTCTTTCGTCGACGCGCCATGGACCGCGCCTCAAGCCTTGGGCGTCAGCGCGCCGCCGAGCAGCGCCAGCAGGCCGATGTAGAAGACCGCGCTGTAGACGTAGGTCATCAGCGGGCTACGCGCCTGCCGCGTCTCGGACAGGATCGAGCCGTAGCGACCGGACGGGAACATGTACATCAGCCATTGGATGGCGAGGCCCGGTAAGAGCAGGCGCTTCCACGGGCGATCGAGTTTGATCCGCGGCAGGTTCTCGCGCTGCCAGTCCATCACGCGACCGTCTTGTCCTCGGGCTGGGGTAGCGGCCGGCGGCGTCCCCAAACCATGCGTCCGAGGGTGAGTCCGACGCGGCGGGCGAAGATCGCGGCGGTGAAGGCCCACGCGAGCGCCAACCAGACCGATTGCAACAGCAACGAGATGATGTTGCCCAAGAGAAGCGCGGAGGAGCCGAGCAGCTTGAGCACAGCCCGCGTCCGCCGCCCCATCGCTTCGGCCAGGCGGCGGATCTTGCTCATCTCGCCCGCGTCCCGGGCGAGGTTCAGCGCCTGGGCGGCGCCGCGCTGGCCGAGCCGTGCGTCGAGCGCGAGAGTGTCCTCACCCAGACGCGTCAGGGTTCGCAAGGCGTCCGGTCGGATCGCCGCCTGCGCGGCCCGACGGGCTTCCGACACGTTGAGGGTGCGGGCGGCGGCCACCGCCTCCTTGAGGGAGGTTGGGTTCACGGCCTCCCGGGTCATGCCGAGCAGCTTCTCGACGAGCTCGCGCGACAGGAGGCCGGCCTTTCGAGCTCCCTTGAGAAAATCCAGGCCCTTCGCCACGGGAGCTTTGGCGGCGACACTGGCCCCGCCGCTCGGCAGCATCGAGGCGACCGTGACGCCGGTCAGAGCGACGCCCGCTGTCGACAGGCCGAGGACGAAGGCGTCGTAGGGCTCGCCCTTGTAGAGCTTGTTGCCCTCCTGCCAGAGGTCGCGCAGATCGCCGACGCCGACGAGATCGGCCGCGAACGAGCCGGCAGTGCCGACCCACGAAGTGGCGTTGCCGGAGGCGAAGCCGTCGAGAAATGCCTTGCCCGCATTCTGCCCGGACGTACCTGTGGCCGCTTCGACGCGCTTTCGCCGTTCGGGATCGACCGGAATGCTCCGGTCATCCGCGAGATCGAGGAAGCTGGCGGCGAGATCGCTGTCGTTCTGCCGCAAGGCTTCGTCGATCTCCGTGGCGATGCGATCCGGCGTCGCGATGGCGGGGAGGCGCAGTTCTGCGAGGCGGACTGGATCATCCTGAGCGCGCAGGAGCGCGATGCTTGACGTGACGCGGGGTACAATCAGCGTCCCGAGACCGATCAGGATGAGGAGAAGAGCTGCGGCGATGGCAAGACGAACGCCAGGGTCGCGGCTCGTGAGCAGACGAGCGGGCGGGCTGGATTTCAGACTGTGCCAGAGCGCAAACGGTCGGGCCTGCCCGGTCTTTGTGGACGGAATGTCAGTGGGAGGCATCGAGGACCTGTCCGCCCTGGAGGACTGTAGTCCCGACGCGACGGGGCTTCTCCCCGACCAACAACCGTAATGCGTGCCTGCAGCAGGCACGCTGATCTGGCGCGACGAGCCCGGCGCAGCGGGCGATCTCATTCCCGACGGAAGTTATGGTGCTCGCCATGGCTCGAGATCATCGTCGCGCGGTGGGTCGCACCGTAGGGAGCGTGCGTGTATCCCACAACGTGAGGTAGGGCTCTCCTGCCTGATTCAAACGCAACGCGACTTTTGTGTCACGGCAGGGCGGTGCCTCCGCTCTAAGCTATCGAAGGTGCGATGTGCGCTGCCACTCGGTTGATAGGCTGCTCATCGTACGCAGAGAGATCAGCGCGCCGCACGCATACGACTGTCGAGATAACATGCGAGGTGTTGAGCTATGCAGATGAGGCGGAGTTCGACGTGAACCATCTAGAGCAGCTTGTGTCAGAGTGGCTCCAGTACAACGGATATTTCGTCCGCGTGTCTGTTCAAGTTGGTGCGCGCGCGCGGGGCGGATTTGAGGGTGAGCTCGATGTTGTTGCGCTCAACCCGGTGACGCAGCATCTGCTCCATGTCGAGTGTTCTCTTGATGCCTTGTCGGCTGAAAAGCGCGAAGAGAGATTTGTTGGTAAATTTGAGCGTGGTCGAAAGTACATCAAGGATGCATTCAAGGGTATCGAGTTGCCAGAGGTCTTGGAGCAAGTACTGGTTTTGCAGTTTGCCAGCGGGAACGTCCGGTCGATCGGTGGGGTTCGGCTCGTGACGGTTCGCGAGTTCATCCGAGAGATGTACGAGGGGCTTAAGGGTACGTCTCCGTCGAGCAAGGCTGTGCCGAGTAATTTGCCTCTCCTGCGAACGATCCAGCTCGCGGCCGACGCGGCTCGAACCGCCCCCTCCGAGCACCGGATTATCCGTTCGAATCCGGATTTGAACTGAGGCCTTGCCCTCCTGCGTTGCCCTTCGTTCTGGCGACCGGACTGGAACTGACGTCCCGCAGCCCGCACAGCAACGCTGGGGGTACCCGCGCAAGTTTTTTGCCGCGCGCACTGTTGAGCCTGGCGGCTCGGGGCTAAATACGCGGATCCCCCTCCTCCGGAGGAATGGGTAAGCCTCCCTCCGGACCGAACCGGCATCTCTGCCGTGTCGTCAGACACGGCACACGAGTACGATGCGCTCCGATCGCTGTCTCCCGCCTTCGTCCTGCATCATCCGAACTGACTTCTGCTGCCTCGGCAATCCTTCCGGTGAGACCGGCAACCAGATCCGCTTCGCCGTCTCGTTCGTAGCGTCTCCTAACTTTCTGCCTCTTAGTGGGAGCGCTTCTGTCCTGCGCCGCTCCGAGAGTGCTGTGGCCGCGTCATCATCCGCTCGACCGTGCTGAGAAGGGTTGCACTGCGGCAAGCCAGGGCTGGCGCGGTGGCGGTGGATGGCTCCCTTCGTTGAGGCCGCTCTCCGCGCCCCGGAATTTGTAGGCGACAAAGGCGGCACTGCGCGCCACCACCAGCCGCAGCCGGCCCTGCAGGGCCGCCACCTCGGCCAGGCTCACGAAGCCGAGTTCGGGCTCGCTGATCGACGGGCTCTCGTCCCAGCCAGAGGTCGACGCAGAGGCGGGGTGGATTGCACCGCAGTCCGATCGGCTTCGATCGACTTCGGTTTGCTTGACCCGTTGGCAACCTTCGCTGGCCGTGGAGGCTGTTCGCGGCCACGATGCCCGATGTGCAGGTTTCATCTGGTGCATTTAAGGCGCCCTCGGAGGCAGCCTCTGCTGGGCAGCCGGGTGTGGCGCCGATGCATCGATCACACTTTCTGCGCTAGCGCTGTAAATTCTCGACCACCCTTGCGGGAATATAGGAGGTGGGGAACACGCACCGGGATACGATCATGGCCTCCGCCACCTTTGACCACGCGCTGCCGACTGCCTTTGTGGCGGCCCTACGCGAGGAGGCTCGGCGCGAGGGCTGGTGGCGCGACGTGCTGCAGGATCCGAGCCTCGTCATCGCGACCCGCGGGCGCAGCCTCAACGTCTACTGGCACGGGCAGGCCCTGTTCACCGTCACCTGCCCGCACGGTGCCCTGCGGGTGACCACGCACGAGAAGTTCCTGCTCGACCCGGCGCTCGCCGGCCAGGTGCCGCTCCGGGCCGACGGGACCTTCGACACCGCGGCCTTGCTGGAACGAGCCCTGGTCGACCGCTACAAGGGCCCGACCACCCTGGCCAAGCTCAAGACGGCGGCGGCCCTGTTTGCCGGCGACGAGAAGCGCGGCTGTCATGAGATCGCCGTGCGCAACGCCGCCGTCATCGACGTCGAGGTCGCGTTCCCCGGCCGGCACACTGTCGGGGCGCACACCTACACGGCGCCGCGCGTCGATCTCGCCGCCGTCGAGGCGGACGGGTCGGACGCCCGGCTGGTGTTCTGGGAGGCCAAGACCTACGCCAACGGCGAACTGCGCGCTCTGGGCGACGAACCGGCCCCGGTTTGTCGCCAGGTCGAGGCCTACCGCTTCGTCCTGGCCGCGCAGCGCCAGATCGTGGAAGCGAGCTTCGCTGGCGTGGCGGCCAATCTGGTGGCGTTCAAGGCGATGGGGTGGGCCAGGCCGCTGTCGCCGCTGATTGAGGCGGTCGGCGCCGGCGAGGCTCGGCTGCACCTCGGGGCCGAGCCGCAGGTGGGCCTGGTGGTGTTCGGCTTCGACGCCGGGCAGCGCGAGGAGGAGCGCTGGATCAAGCACCGAGCCAAGCTTGAGCAGCACATCCCCACGGTGCGCTTCATCGGCGACGCCACCAAGATCCGCCTCTGATGCCGCTGCGCCTGACCATCCATCGCGGCGCCCATCAGATCGGCGGCAGCTGCATCGAAATCGCCCATCCCGACGGCGCCCGTCTGATCCTCGACGCCGGTCGTCCGCTGGACGCGCCGGAGGGGGCCACCGGCCTCCTGCCGGACAGCCTCGACCGGTCCACGCCGGCCACCGTGCTGATCAGCCATCCCCACCAGGATCACCATGGGCTGCTGCACGAGCTGCCCGCGGATTGGCCGGTCTGGACCGGGGCGGCGTCGGCCCGGCTCATCGCCATCACCGGCGAGGTCTCCCGCCAGCCGCTCACGCGAGACCTCGATACCTGGACGAGCCGGGGCGGCCCGTTTGCGGTCGGCCCGTTCACCGTGACGCCGATCCTAACCGATCACAGCGCCTTCGACGCCTACATGCTGCTGATCGAAGGCGCCGGCCGGCGGATCCTCTACACGGGCGATTTCCGCCGGCACGGGCGCAAGGCCGACCTCGTCGACGCTCTGATGGCCCGACCGCCGCGGGATATCGACGTTCTGGTCTGCGAGGGCACCAATCTCGGCACCGATAAGCCGGTGATGACCGAGGCCGCGCTCGAAGACGATTTCGTAGCCCTATTTCGGCGCACAACCGGCCGGGTGTTCGTGGCGTGGTCCGGCCAGAACGTCGACCGCACGGTGACGCTGTACCGCGCCGCCAAGCGCACCGGGCGGACCCTGGTGATCGATCTCTACACCGCCGATGTCCTGGACCGGATCGCGGAGGGCACGCGGCTGCCGCGGGCGGGCTTCCCGAACCTGAAGGTCGTGGTCACCGCCGGCCTGCGCGGGCTCTACGCGGGCCGAGGCCGGGAGGACTTCGTCGCCTGCATGGCCACCCATGGGGTTGCCGCCCGCGCCATGCCAGAGAACGCGGTGGTGATGCTGCGCCGATCGCTCATGCGCGACTACGCCCGGGCCGGGCTAGTCCCAACGGCGGCGGACGCCTTCAACTACTCCATGTGGCGGGGCTACCTCGTCACGCCCTACCACGCCGAGCCGCTGGAGTGGTGCCGGGCGGCCGGTGCCGAGATCGCCCATCTGCACAGCTCCGGGCACGCCGCACCGGCGGACCTACGCGCCTTTGCAGCGGCGATGGCGGCGAAGGCGGTGGTTCCGGTGCACGGCGAGAACTGGGACGCGGAGATGGACGGGTTCGGGGCGGTGCGGCGGCTGGCCGACGGTGAGCCGTGGGTGCTGCTGTGAGCCTCGTCCTGAGCCCTAGAGCCATGCAAGCGCCGACCGCCCCGGCGGTGGGTATCCTCTGGCGGGTGGCGGACTGCCTGGTCCTCGATCGCAGCGTGTTAGCCGAGGCCGAGCCCTACGGCGATTGTCTCACCCACCCGGGCGGGCACTACGAGCGCTGGGAGGCGTGGCAGGCCTTGAGCGCGCCCGCCCTTCGTGCGGCTGGCCTGCCGGCCGAGATCGCGGTCAGTGAATATGATGACTGGCCACGCGGGCGGGTGGTCTACGAAGTGCCGGCCCGGCGCTTCGTGCTCTACGCCGACCGGCGACTGCATGGGCGGGAGATAATCGACCTCCTGCGCAAGACGTTTGGCTTGCAGAGCGCCACTGTCGCGGTGCGGGCCGACCCGCATTACCGGTGAGGGTGCGGGGGCAGTTATCTACCCCTCGCACACGAGCTCGGGACTTGGCGTCATGCATTCCGCGCTGTCACGGCATCGCTTGCATCGATGTCACGGCCTATTCGACCCGTGCCAAGCCCCTGCGGACGTAATCCTGAAATCTCACGGACTTTTCGAGGATCTGGCTCGTCTTCGCCTCACGGCCCTTAGAGCGCCATCCGAGCGTGGTGAAACAGCTGGTTGGGTGATGGGTTGTTCGGCGAAGGACAGCGCCGATGTCCTCAGCCCTGTCCGTCGATCTGCGGGTGCGCGTGGTCCATGCTGTTGAGGCCGGCGCGTCCCGGCACAAGGCGGCCGAACGCTTTGGGGTCAGACTTGCAAGCGCGAGCCGTTGGTGCGGGCAGTTCGCCCGTGAGGACCAGGTTGCGCCCAGGCCGATAGGCGGCGATCAGCGCTCGCATCGGATCGAGGCTCATGCCGGCCTGATCCTGACCCTCTACGAGGCGCAGCCCGGGATCTATCTGCATGAGCTGCTTGCGGCTCTGGCCGAGCGCGGCGTCTGCGTGTCCCAGAGCAGCCTCTCGCGCTTCTTCAAGCGCCACGGCATCTCGCGAAAGAAAGCACGCGGCACGCGGCCGAGCAGGACCGGGAGGACATGAGAGCTGCGCGTGAGTCGTGGTTTGCGGGCCAACGCGACCTCGACCCGGATCGCCTAGTGTTCATCGACGAGACCGCAGCCAACACCGCCATGGCCCGGCGCTACGGGCGCGCTCCACGGGGCGAACGCTGCCGGATGAGCGTGCCGCAGGGCCACGGGAAGACCACGACCGTGACGGCAGGCCTGCGCGCCAGCGGCATCACCGCGCCCTGGCTGCTCGGCGGCGCCATGAACGGGCAGGCCTTCCGCACCTACGTGGCCGACGTGCTCGCTCCAACGCTCCAGCCCGGCGACGCGGTCGTCATGGACAATCTGCCAACTCACAAGGTCAGCGGCATCCGCGAGAAGATCGAGGCGGTGGGCGCCTGGCTCCTCTACCTCCCTGCCTACTCGCCTGACTTCAACCCGATCGAATGGGCCTTCGCCAAGCTGATAGCTCTGCCGCGCAGTGCGGTGGCGCGAACTATCTTCATTCTCTGCGACGCCATTCGGCGCAGCCTGGATCGTTTTGCCCTAGCTGAGTGCCGAATGGCTGCCGTGCGGGTCAACGAGTACGTTTTCCCTGGCGGCAAGCGCGGCAAGCCGCTGTCCAACATGGCGATGCTGGTTCTGCTCCGTCGGATGAGCCGAGATGATCTGACAGTCCACAGCTTCCGGTCGAGCTTCAAAGATTGGGATTCGGAAACCACTCACTTCCCGCGCAAGGTTACCGAGCCGGCGCTAGCGCACGCGATCGAGAGCAAGGTTGAGGCGGCGTACCGGCGCGCCGACTTATTCGCCAAGCGGCGCGAATTGATGGATGCCTGGTCGCAACTTTGCGCTCACTAATTAGGATACGGCTATGAGTGGTAGATTAAAAAGGCGTGAGATGGATGGCTCATTTGAAGAGAGACAGGTCGCAAGAGCAGATAACATTCTGGTTGATCTGGAATATTTTTTAAACGAAATATGCGAAGATATCAGCGTAAAAGATATTAACGGGCAAATCGATGATTATGATGACATAGAATCTATCAGAGCGACGGCCCGTATCATAGTAGGACGAGATAGTATTAGAAGCCTACTACTCTCGATTCGAGATTGTGATAAAGAGAGATACATCGGTCTTGTAGAAGATTTTGACGATCTCATCAATGGGTTGGTTAGCGGAATTCTTGTTTGCAAAGTATCAAAAAGTGTACAAAAGCGTATTCAAGGTGCAGCCTTTGAAAATGCGCGGCGGCAGAAAATGGAAAAGAACATTTTTCGCGAGGCGGAAATAGATCGTATAATTGTCGAAATTGCTGAAAAAATCACTAGAAAAGATAAATTTTCATCACTGCGTCAACTCTGCGGAGGTATTGAAGCTGAGCTTCGTGATCCAAGGAATGGCTATGGATTCACTAGAACTGTAAACCGTATCAAAACAAGATTAGAGCGACTCGAGGGTAAAAATGAAATTTGCCTATCTCAATTCATAATAGTTAGCATGCGTTAGTCAAGGCTTGGTTTTTGGCTATATTATTTCCAATCCTGCATGTGAGGCGCTCTCACCAGCACCGCCTGGTAACCAGAGGCGTGCCGCCTCGTCCCCGTCCTGGATGGCGAGAGACCTGCCTGGTCTACGTCGGGCTGCATCTCCTATTCACACTACCCCTGGTGCCCGGGCACCTCAGACTGGGCACTTCCACGAAGCCGTCCCCGGCCCCCGTTTCTGCGCGTCGGAGATATCCTCACCCCGGATCAGCCGGTCGACCAGTTCCTAGGTCCGCTCCCGAGTGGGCCGGAACACTGGCGTGTAATCGGCCAAGTAGAGCGACCAATTCCCATTCACGAACTCCTCGACCGCCCAAGCGGTCACGTTCGGGAATTCCGGATTGGTCTTATCCGCAGCAAGGAATTTTGGCGCGGGTGTCGGCATCGGATCTCGTGTCGGTCATGTGTAAGCGCCTGGTTGCTCCTGCCGCTCGCCGCGGCTCACCGAGTGCTGACGAACCGGTTGACCGGCTGGAGCAAGGGCATCTTCAAACAACGAGTCGGAAAATTGGTAGGGCTTGGTCGGTCGGCTAAAATCCTTCTCACCGAACGCCATGTGCCGATGACGTTGCGGCCCGTCCCAGGACCTTGCTCGGCCTCCGAAAGCCCAAAACTTTGCGTGTCGGGCAAAGACTGGGGGTGGGCGGGGGCTTGCTTCTGGGAAATTGAGGTTTGTCGCAAATTTCGGGGCCATCGACATCACGCTGTTAGCGCGGTCATTAGCCAGGAACTGACGGACGCCGGTTTCTTACTGGACGATGAAGCCACTGCTCGGCACGGGCTCACCGCACCGCTCTCGTGCTCCCTTGCGGGAATGGGCTTCAACTCTGGCTCTTCTGATAAACGAAGTCCAACGCTTGGCCCATAGCGCATCCCTCGCCGCATGGTGGTCAACCGTACCACCACACCGCGGGATCAAACACCAAAGGTGCTCAGCTTGCGGGCGCGGCTTGTCCAATCTTCGCTTTGGATTGCCCAAGGTCGTAGCTCAATTGCTCTCCCAATGCTTGGATGCGCATCGTGAATGATTTTACTGGTGAAGAATTCCTCCACCTGAGCCCAGATCTTCATTCGCTTTTTGCACAAGGTCCCGCAGGTTCCGTGACGGCGGCCCGTAGCTGACGACGGCAATGTCGAGATCGTAGCCGGCACACTGCAGCGCACGCAACAAAGCCTGGTCGATCCACGCATCGTCGTTGCCGAAGGCGCCCCCACCGAGCCGCGTCAGCAGCACGCGGTCGGACGAACCGCGGGCGGCGTTCAGCCGGGCAGCAAGTAGCGTCGCCTCGTAGGCTGCCTCCAGCACGAGGCTGGCGAACGGCGCCCACGTTGATGGCGGCAGCCGACCGTAGGCCACGGGCAACGCCGAGCAGAAAATTTGGCTCGCGAGCGGGCCCGGAGACGGTCCGTCCGTGACCTCGACATCCGCGTGCAGCCCGACGCGAAGCAGCCCGCGCAGTTCGTCCAGCGTCTCGGTATCTGCCGTCCGGAGATGATTGTTTACCGCGGCCAACCCTTGGCTTGTGGGCAGGACGTAGCCGTTCCGCATCGTCCATAGCTTCTCAACCGGAACATCGAGGCGCTGCGCCAGTGCTGCGCTAAGATCGGCCAAGCCATCGAGCTGTCGGTCCGCATCCTGTCCGACCCCGCCGGATACTGGGACGAGGTAGTTGCGAAAGATCGTAGCCGCGCCCGCTGCCATGGCGCAGGCCGGCCCCTGCGTGCGATCGTGCTCGTAGCGGGTGACACCATCCTCCGGCGTCACGGTGGGGCCGACCATCTCCAGCATGTTGAATTGGCTGGCGACCTGGAAAAGTGCCCCGCGGTTCTGTGGATGGCCGTGCATTTCCCGTACGTCACCCTCGGCGATAGACAATTGCAGCCGGCCGGGCTGGCGAACAGCAGCCGCGGCGGTCCGCAACTCGGCCAAGGACGGCAGCGTTAGCGTACCGACCGCGTAAGTTCGGTCCGTGCCTCGGCTGTGCAGCCGTCCGTCGATCACGGACAAGCGGGATTGCGTCTCCGTGTACGATGTCTCCCGAAACCCAGTGAGCCGCTCGAACCAATCCATGCCATCAGCCTCGGTGTCGTGGGAGCGCTTTGCTGACATCTTCTCCCTCATCGCTTCTGCCGTGCGTGGCCGCTCGTCGTGCCAGGACCGGCCGTGATGGGTCGAACCCAGGCTTGTCCCACCACCGAACCGGCACCCGCTTCATGTCCTCAGAGATGTCCTCGCCGCGCTCCAGCCGATCGGCAAGAGCCTGAGCTTGCTCTTGGGTTCGACGTGCGACGAGGTTGTCTCCGACGACGCACATCGACCATGTGCCGCCCACGAGCTTCTCCACGACGAACTCGGTCAGCCGAGGGAACTCGCTCGGCGTCGTGTCTCTGATACGGAATTTCTGTCGAGTGGTTGTCATGGGTCTCGCATCCTGATCGTCGGGGGCGAGGCCTTCAATTTGAACGCGCGGGAATTATCTGTCAGGGGCAATTTTTCTTATATTTCGTATGGGCTGATATCCATGGCTACTCCGGGAAAGCGCGACGTTACAGCTTGCCTTACAAACGCTTCGAACGTGTCTAAGCCCTCAGTGGCCATCACAATGAAGTCGTAGCCGAATGAGTCAGTCCCATTTTCTTCAAATTTATGAAAAACTTCCCGAAATATAGATTGAAGAAATTCTTCAACATCACAAGAATGCACGCCTCTTTGCGATTTTTTGGTATTATAGCTTATCCTCACAAATTCTTTATTTCGAAAATGAACATGCATTTTATTAGACTCCGAGTGAGCGCTGGTTGTCTAGCCAGTCCTGAGTTGCGATAAGCTATTGTCGGGATGCATGTGTCTGAATACCATGTTGGCCAGACCGGAGCTTTAGCACGTCAAACTAACATAATTGCATTCGCTCCGGTAAAACTAAACTGATGTGCTGCCGGGGTGATCTTCCGATAAGGTAGCGCAGCCTTCAAAATCCGAAAAATCTACGCGTTGGGAAAACGGGTGTGCCCGCAAAAGCGTTCTGGAAATTACAGGTTCGTCGTAAATTCCGGAGGCCTTGAGTGTATCAGCTGAGGAACGTCTGCTCGCCGGTTGAGACGCTCAGCCGAGGGAGATGCTTGTGCTGGTCTCAAAATCCCGGGGCGCCTCATTGAAGCCCAGCCGCGGTGCTGGGCTTCAGGTTGTATGCCCGTAGCTTATCCACTTTGGTCACTGCATCGTTCGACTATGATTTTTACGTAGGTATTTATTAAATCCTTCCAGAAAGATTTTCTCCAAGGTCAATCCGAAAATTCAAGCCTTCGAGGTGACGAAACTTCCTAAGCTCATGGCTCATCGCTTCTTTTAAGACGAATATGTTGCTACGTGCAGGTATTCTAACACTGAACTCGTAATCAGTTATCCGCCATGAGTCTCCAAAAATTTCATTCAACGCAGCACTGATCCACGAACGTATTGCCGCTTCATCGTGCTGATCGGCCAGATTTTTCCCGCCGAACTTTATAAAGATTTGCTGAGTGGAGAATTCCGAAATCATCGTCGTGTCCTACCCGCTTATGTTGGAGCACAGGGTCAACCGGAATGGCCAATCCATCGAGCGCACATCAGCGGCGGGTCATAAGCTCTCGTGCTAGTTCCTAAGTTCGGAAAAAAGGATCTTATAAAAAACGTTGGGAAATCAATGGCTTATCCTGTTCTTGATGAAAGCTGTGGCAGCGCCAACGCGATGCCGAGCAGGTGCTTCCTCGGCTTGCCGGTGATAGCGTCCCATGCCCGCAGCAGCCGGCGCGTGTCACCGTCGCCCATACTGCCAATGTCGATCGGCGGACTTGGCTCGAACACGCCGCTTGGCGCTCCCACGAACCAGAAACCCGGCTCGACGCACAACGCCCGCGCGATCTGCACCAGCCGGTATGGGCTCAGCCGCAGCGCACCGGTCTCGTAATCCCGGTATGTGCGCTCATTGAGCCCTAGCACCTCGGCGAGGCTGTACGTCGTGTGCCCGCGGATCATCCGCTGCAGCCGCATGCGCTTGCCGATGTGGCGGTCGATCGGGTTGGGGATGTGGTTCTTCGCGCGACGGGGCATCGTAAGCGGCTCAAAGAGAAGGGGTTTTGGACGATTTTCACCCCCTGCTGAAAAATAAGGTCCTGGGCACTTCGGACCCGGTTACTCAGGGATGAACCTGACAGCGGCCAGCGCAGAGTTGCGGTCCTCGTGTCAGAGCCGCAGCTCAACCGGCTGGTCGATCTCGTCGATCTCGTCATCCAAGAGCCCGCATCCGGGTGCGACGGACATCTCCACCGGACGCGTCGGTGCAGTGGGCGTGCTCGGTGGCGTACGGCTCTTGCGAGCCTTCCCGGGACGCACATCGATCACCAACTCGCCACCGTCTTCCCGTTCGGTGTTCGCCAGCTTCAAGGTGTGGTCGGGCAGCGGGTCGGCGGTGACAATCTCGACCAGCCGATCATAGAACCTCGACCAGCTGTTCATGCCCGACAGCTTGTAAGCGCGCACCAGCCGGATCGACGCTGGCGGACCGGGCTCGTAGCGTCGGTACGCCACCGCCCACCGTGCGACGACGCGCATCAGGGGAGAGCCGCTCAGGTCGAAGTAGGCCGGGTTGACCTGAGCGACGAACGGTCCGCCCGGCTTGGTGATCTCCTTCAGCATCCAGCGAGGAACCGTCATGCTCCAGCTCGGATGAAGGTCGTCCGTCGTGGCCCGACCCCGGTGGTAGGTCTCGAGCAGGGTGAATTCCCGATCTTCCTCGCCGCGTCGAAGGAGCAGGACCCGCGTGTTCACCAGCCGCTGCAGCGCAGCTTCCAGGCGCTCGATCGGCGCACTGCCCTTCACCTTAGGTCGCCGGATCGCGGCCAGTAAATCCCGGGGCTTGAACGTGATCACGGGATTGAGCGTGCGCAGGCTCTGCTCGCCCGGGCCGTTGAACGCCTCCATCAGCGTGGACACCGCGAAAATCACGATGTCCCAATCGTCGATGGTGGCGACGCCGGTCGCGCCGTCGAGCGCCGTTGCGCGAACAAAGAAGCCGCGCTTGCTCTCCTCAAAGGCGACGCCGATCGTACGTCGCCCCTCGCGCTTGCCTGAGAGCACCACGAACGGGTGCTGCATCGCCACGACAAGGTCACGGTACCACTCCGCGGGGGGCAGCTGTGGTCGGCGCTGGCTCAACTCCCGGGGCAAGCGCGGCTTGCGTACCGGAGCTGAGCGAGTCGCATGATTCTGGGGGATGGGGTCAACGAACATCGGAGTTGTCCTTGTAGGAAAGCAAGGACAACACGCCAGGACCACCACTGGGTCAGGACGCATGGACCTTACCTTAAGGGTATGAAGAAAATCGACCCACTTCGTTGGAATGCCCGGCGGGTCCTCGACGTGTTGGGTGGGTGCTTTGTGGAATTAACAACAGAACGAAGGACCTATGAACCTTCAGATCGTTCGCTTTTCCCTCAGCTCATCTGAGACTGTCTATGCCGAGCCCGGGGGCTGCTGATCGAGCACATACTCCGGCGAGCGCGAGGGCCGACGTGACCGAGAGATCGCCCAGCGGCTAATCCCAGCATCGCCCGACCGGAAATCAAGCAAGACCTAAAACTGGGGTCTCGCACGCGGCATAACCGTGGTCGGGAACGCACGTCCTTAAACCTTGACTGGGCAAATTTAAGTAGCCGGGGGGTAACCAGGGGGGACAGCAACGGCCGGCGCGGTAAGCGGAGAAGCTGTTGGCAAGGCGAGCGAGAATACCCGCGCGGGGCACGGGGGACATGCTTGCGCCCCCTGGTCTGTACCATTCTGTAATAACGCTGCACCCTGTGCGGGATCGATGGCTGATGCCGGCCGATCGATCACCGCCTCAAACCCCACCTCCGCGCGCCAGTGCGCCGCCATCAAGTCGTACACGTCCTCGGCATCCCGAGCCCGAACGACGAATTCGTCGTAGACCGGCAACAGGGGGATGCCTCGTTCGATCGCTGCGAGCATCGTGGCGAGCATCACGTCCGCCTCGATCCTCATGAAACGCAGGCCCTTGCCTGAATAGAAAGCCTCACGGATGGGGGCGTGGTGCGCCTCGATGACATCAAGCACCGCGGCCGCCTTCCGCCGGTGTGCCTTGCTCAGTCGAACCTTCTCCGGGGCTTGGCGAGTGCCGCCATAGGGCTTTGCCGCTCGCCCGGCCAAGACGTGCGCGATGGCGTTGATGGCCTGCCGCCGACCCTTGGCGCAATTGATAGCTGTGTTCGTGGCTCGCTTCACGAACGCACGCTCATCCTCCCAGCCGGGGATGGCATAAGCGTCTCCAGTGAGCTGGATCCCGGCCTGCGCGTAGGCGATCGCGAGGTGCGAACAGCGAAAATCCAGCAGCAGCACCTCTTCGCCGCCGAGGGTGAGCTGCTCGCGTTCGGCCTTGGACAGCTGCTGGACGAACAGCCCGGTCATCCGGCCATTCTGATCCCAGTCCTCGTTGTTGTGCACGACGTGCACCGACCGCGCGTCGGAACGCACCTGGAGTGGTCTGAGCCCGCCGCGACCGTCGGGGCGCGGGTTCGGCAGGATCCAACGATCCGAAAGCTGAGTGATCCTGGGATTAAGCGTACCGATCTCCAGCCGCGCCAGCATGCCGTTGACGAGGTTAAGCTGGGTACGGCGCTCGCGGGTGAAGGTCGTCTCCCTGTAGGAGACGAGACGCTTCTTTCCGTTACGCATCCGGAGAGGTTCGCCCGGATGCACTTCCAAGACCGGATCACCGATTGCCGTCAGCGCCGTATCGGTTAGCGTGTATGTGGACTGCCACCCCTTGGCCGCGTTCCGGCCGACGGGCGCCTTGATCAGTGTGATCAGCCCCGCGGCGGCCAACTCCCGGATGACCCCGGTGACGATGCGATAGCTGTAGCCCAATCCCGAGTACCGAGCGCGACCGGAGTAGTGGTTGCTGTTGAAAGAGACCGAAACGGCACCCTCTTCCTGGTGGGCCACGACACCTGCTGCCAAAATGCCGGCCCGCGCCTGGTCGCGCCTCTCATCGCCAGTGAGGAGGCCGAGGCGCTCCATGTGCGCGCGGCCCAATCGCCGGACGAAGGTCAGCGGCCGGTCGCGCTGCTCGCGGGTCTCATCCTCATCGTTTGAGAGAAATCCGAGCTTGGTTCTTTCGACTTCATCGACGTCAGTGCTCGCCTCATTCCAAGGTTGGGCGTTACATGACTCGAACATCTAATTGTCCCCTTGTTAAGGGACACAGCCGCCAGCGACATGCTGGGCTTATGCGTTGCGTCCCAGCAAAGGACCGCGCCATCACCTGATTACAAGCAGCCAGCGATTTAGCTTGAGGGGAGGCTCAGCGGCTCGTGCTGCTATGTAACACTCTGCACGAGAAAGAAATTTCGCCTCGCCCTTCAGCATTTATGCTCCTGTCTCGTCTCCAGGCGAAACAGGCCTTCGAATTTTCAACCGTAAATTCGTGATTAGGGTGAGCTGTAGCCCTGGTAATGGACCGCGCAGGGCACCGCGTCAGAACAGCGTGCGCCAGCGTCGCCGCCGATGCTCGGGCCGGTCGTGCCGCATATGGCAGCGTTGGCAGAGCGCGATGAAGTTCGCATCCGCGTTGCTGCGCGTGTCGCGGTCGCGGTGCATCGTGGCCAGCGCCACCCTGGTCGCTGCGATCGTGCCGAGGTCCTCGGCGGCCGGCTGGACCGGCAGGATCTCGCCGTCGCCGCCCACTATGCGCAGACATCCCGGTCCCACCGGCGTCCTTCGCCGAGGTGATGAATGGTCTGCCGTGTGGGCAACGGCACCGCTCGCACCAGCCGAGCGCGCGAGGGCAGTGGATCATGATCGACGGCTCGCTCCAGTCGATCGGGTGGAAGTAGCAGCGCTCGCGCCAGATCAGCATCAAGGTTAGACCTCACCCGAGGTGCCATCACTCGTTCCCGCAGAAGGTGTTGTGGGGGGCAATCAGGCTTGACCTGTGTAAACAGATCGAGGCGCCCCGTCTGAAGGTGAGCGAGCTGAGAGTGCCACGGATCTGGCTGCGGTTCTCACTAAATCTGCTTCAGGCCTACCGTTCGGTACTGTGACGACCCTCCGGCAATCTTCACCGTTACGAAGTTCGTCGGCGGTGTGCGATCCGGCTCGCAGGATTTCCCAACACCGGCGCATCGTCCAAGAATCCTGGAGAGAACAGGGATTAAAGCGGGCTCACCACGGCATATCCTTTAGGTTGGACTAAGAGTCTGAACAAAAAGGAATATTTTGCTCCGCTCTTATAGAGCGGAGTATATCGTGCTCGACACGTACCAAAAGATCCGAGATCATCCGTGTGCACCCGTCGGGATACGTGGTGCCGGCAAAATCAAGGTGCAGCCATGAACATCAAGTTTCAAGGCGCAGCAGGAAATCTGCGCGCGCCGATGGAGAAGCTCGCTTACACGATTCCTGAAACTTGCTACGTGACCGGACTTGGTCGTACTACAGTGTACAATCTTATGGCTAAGTCAAAATTGCAATCTCTAAAGGTAGGTGGCCGAACGATTATCACCGCTGATAGTGTGCGTCGCTTCCTCGCCTCACTTGAAACAGGCGCTTAATTTATGGCCAGCGAAAATATGCTCGAGCAACGATGGCATGCCGAAGGACCTCGGGATGCCTCTCTCAGGACGTCTGCAGTCATTGCTTCGGTGCAGGCGCAGCAGGTGGGTGGAAAGCGGCGTTCTGAGTGAAAGCTCGCAGATAACATTCACGTTGATGTACGCAAGGGATTGAGGAGCGCTGGCCACAGGACCACGCGGGCCGCGGTCTACGAAATGGTCCGATAATTCCGTGAAAATGAGAGCTCGTTCCTCCCAGAATTCTCAGGACTGAATTTGCGGCTGCGCCGCACGCGCGAATATTCAATATTCCACTGATCCCGCGCGAAGACGATGTCGGCAATAATTAGGTGAAGCCATGAACTGCTCGGCTCAAGGCGGCGCGGAGAACTCGCGCGCGTCAATAGGGAATCTTGACTATACGATCCCAGTGATCTGCAACGTGCTGGGCGCCGGTCGGACGACCGTCAACGATCTGATCGCGAAGGAGAAGCTGCGCGCCATCAATGCCGGCGCTAGAACCCTGATCTTGGCGGACAGCATCCACAGCTATCCCAACTCTTTGGCAAAGGCTGCTTGAGCGATGAAGAAACCCGCGCATCGCGGGGCGACGGCGGGTCTCTCAAATTGCGTCCGGCAAGATCGCGTTGAGAATTATGCGCCAACCGAGGCATCTCGGCAAGCCCCCTATATTATCGCCTGCTTTGGATTGGTGCCGTCTATGACCGGCGTCCTCGCTGAGCTGCCGTTCACGACTATTGACTGTTGGGGGCGCGAATGAGCGCCTCCTCCCTCGACCCCGGCAATTACGCCTTTGGGGACCCGGACAAGCTCCGGGCCATTATCGCAGAGCTGATGGCGGCAGTGGCCACGCGCGCCAACATGGTCGGCGACTACGCCGCCCTGCGGGATGATGCCGGACTTCGATACTCGATGAAATGCGCCGCAGCCGAGTTTAGGGCCGCATTGAACCTGCTCGGCGCCCTGACTGAGCAAACCGAGCGTGAGCGCAAGCGGCGGCAGCCGTCTACCGCACCCCTTCCTCATTCGAATTCGGACGCCCGCCGATGAGAGCGCAGCACTTCGCCGCCGCTGAATTTGCGGCTGAGCTTGAGCGGCTGGAGCTCGCCGCCGAGGAAGAGCACGATCAGCTTCGTGACGATGATGCCGGGGAGCGGAATACTGGGCCGGAGCGCTTGCCACTATTTCCGCTGCTCCCGCCAGCCGAGCCTTATCCAATCAACGCGCTGGGTCCGATCCTCGCGGAGGCAGTCGAAGCGATTTCCAGGAAGGTTCAGGCGCCGCCGGCGATCGTTGCCCAGTCGGTGCTCGGTGTCGCTTCCCTGGCAGCGCAGGCCGTGGCAGACGTCCGCATGCCCTATGGGCAGCGCCGTCCGCTCAGTCTGTTCTTGCTGTCCATCGCCGGCACGGGCGAGAGGAAGACTAGCTCGGACCGGGAGGCCCTCCGGCCAGTCACGCGGCGAGAGAATGACCTTCAGGAGAGCTACGCCCGCGCGCATCAGGATTGGATCATCGAGCACGCTGCATGGGCCGCGGAGAGAAAGAAGGTCGAGAGCAACCGCAAGCTCGGGTTCGCGGACCGGAAGGCTCATCTCACCGATCTTGGACCCGAGCCCCTGCCTCCGCTGCATCCGGTCCTGACCTCGGCTGAGCCGACCTTTGAGGGGCTGGTGAAGAACTGGCCAGGTCTGCACCCCTCGCTCGGCCTCTTCGCCAGCGAGGGCGGCGGCTTCATAGGTGGCTTCAACATGGCAGCCGAGAATCGCCTTCGTACCGCGGCTGGCTTCAGTCTCGTGTGGGACGGGGCCCCGATTACCCGCGTCCGTGCGCTCGACGGCGTGTCGATCCTGAAGGGTCGGCGCTTGGCGTTGCACCTGATGGTCCAGCCCGAGGCAGCCGCCGGCTTCCTGAGTGATCCTGTGCTTCGGGACCAGGGACTGCACTCGCGCATCCTGCCCGCAGCGCCAGACAGCATCGCCGGAACACGGTTGTACCGTTCGGCTTGCTTGCATGGCGAGGAGCAGATTCGTCGCTATCACGAACGGCTGCTATCCATGCTAGAGGCGTGCCAGCCCGTTCCAGAGGACCGCGCACAAGGTTTGACGCCGCGTGAGATGCCGATGAGCACAGCGGCCGAAACCTTTTGGTGCACATTCTACAACGAGGTTGAGATCCGCTGCGGCGCTAGGGGCGACCTTCATCCGATTCGGGATTTTGCCGCAAAGGCGGCCGAGCATGCCGCCCGGATCGCGGGTGTGCTGGCGATCGTGGCCAATAAGCATGCGCCCGAGATTAACGGTCAAACAATGGCCGACGCCATCGAGCTGACGACCTGGTACCTCAGTGAGACACGGCGGCTTCAGACCGCATGCCGGACTGACCCAAAGCTTGTCCAGGCCGAAGCGCTGCTGACTTGGATGCGAGGGCAGCCCAATGCGACCTGCAAACTTCGCGATTTGCTGCGGCTCGGCCCGAACACAACCCGGACGAAGAAGGACGCTGAAGGAGCGCTCGACATCCTCAAGGCTCACGGCTGGGTCGAGGAGGTCGCCGCCCGTCCTCGTACCTTCCGCGCCTACCCAGAAGAGGCTGCGCATGGCTGAAGCACGACGCACAGAAACCAAGGTGCCATGTGCGACAGTTGCAACAACTGCGACAGTTCACGGTTTGGACGCCAGAACCGTCGCAAATGTCGCGAGTGTCGCAAGAGCAGTATAGAATTCTATAATTTTAGAGCGGATATCATGAGTCACGGGGGCTGGAGTGACGCATTGCAACATCACCAGCTTGATTAACCAGGATCGCGCGGAAGGGCCGCTATCACTTGCATGAACGGCTCGACGCGATAGCTCTCACAGGAGCAAGGAAAAATCTGATTTGAAATACAGACACATTCTGCAGTGTGCGCTGCGCTTTCGCAGCAACGAGCTTCTCAACCGTTTCTACGCGTGAGCCGCCATGTGCAGCCTGATGCAGAGGTGCGTAAAGAGAGCTGCCACTTGGCCGAGATGTGTTCACGAGACTAGGCCATGTGCGATAATCTCTATGACGCGTTACCAGTCGGAGCGCTTGATGGCGTCCGGTAGGGCGTGTCAGACTGGGAGTTGATCGCGGTTCAGTACACCGACATGCCTGATGTCGTCCCACACGATCTCTACGCGCCGCTCCCAAAGCCGTTCCGCGTCCAGCAGAGCTCTATTGACAGGGGCGGCATGGGGCTTACGCCATCGATGGAAATGTCAGGTTTTATGCGGGCCGCCGCTCAAGCGCTGCCGTGGTGCAAAACTGCCACAACTTAACCGAGACATGCAATCTAGCCCACAACCTGAGTGTCCCGCTGGGACGTCTGTTGTGTAGACCGGTGCAGCAGGCCGCCCGCGGGGCGCTTTCTGAAACCGGTCGGAGGTATCAGTGTACGCCGTCTTTGCGCGTCCGGTCGTTTGGCACGGGCTCGTCCGTGCGGTCCTGTTTCTCGGTTTGGCCACGGCATCAGGTGTGCTGCTGGCGCGCATCATGCCCTTCGCCAACACGGGCATCTTGGCGGACGTCTTCCAGGAGATGGCCCGCGGCACCTACGAGCGCGTCAGCGACCGCGTGTTCGCCTTTGCGTTGGCCTCCCTCGTCGTTCAAGTCGCCGCCTCGCTCGCGATCACCTTCTTTCTCACGCACGTGCTTCTGATCCGCTTGGCGCTCGCCGACGCGCGACGGGTTCTGAAGCGGACCGGCGACACCCGCGCAGTAGCCGAGGCCTTCGATGTGCTGCGGGAGCGGCTTGAACGAAACGACCTGATCGGTTCGGCCTGGGGCGAGTTTGCCGAGACGCTGGTTCCAGAGCCACGCGCAGTCCGCAACACGATGCGGCCTCAGAGCTTCATCAACATCGGCGTGGCCCGCGAGCGTCTCTTCGGCTTGAAGATGATGAGTTCGGTGCCGGGTTATTTCGTCGGCCTTGGCCTGCTCCTCACTTTCATCGGGCTTGTCTTCGCGCTCAACAAGGCGGCTGGCAGTACCGGAGCCGGATCGGCTGAAGAGATGACGCGCTCGCTCAATGAGCTTCTGTCGGCCGCGACGTTCAAGTTCGGCACATCCATCGCGGGCCTCGGCTCCTCCCTCGCGCTCGCATTTGTGTTCAAGAGCTACGCGATCTGGATCGAAACGGGCTTCGACGGTTTGTGCCGCGATCTGGAGGACCGGCTGCTGTTCTATCCACCGCAAGCGATCGCGGCCGAGACCAAGACGATCCTTGAGGATCAGCGCGACCAGTTGAAGGAAATCAACAGCGAGCGCTTCTTCACGCGCCTCGGTGATACGGTCACGCCCGGCATTCAATCCGCGATGGCCGCAGCCGTGCAGCCGATGACCGAGAGCCTCCACGCCGCGGTCGGACAGCTGACCCAGACGAGCCAGAGTGGCCTCGACGAGATGCTCCGGCGCTTCCAGGACAATCTCCAGGGCAGCGCTGGCGCCGAGCTGAAGCAACTCGCGGGCACGCTCGTCGCGATGCAGGGTGCGCTTGAGGGGGTCCAGCGCGACCTATCCGGATCGGGACAGGATTTCTCGCGGCAGCTCTCCGAGGCGGCGGCCAATCTCGACCGTCTCGTCGCACAGGCCGGGGCCAACCTCGGCGCATCCGCCGACACGAGCCGCGCCCTCCTCGAAGAGGTCGCGCGCGAGTTGCGGGCTACCTTCGAGATGGCCAACCGGCAGGTGGCGGAGAATCTCGCGGCCTCAACGCGCGGTGCGGCCGGTTTGGTCGAGGACGCCATGGGCCGGGTGCTCGAGCGGCTCGAGAGTCAGACCACCGCCTTCGGGCAGTCGATCGGTGCGCTGCAGACGGCGCTGGCGGATGGTGTCGCGGGCAGCGCCCGCTCGGCACAGATCGCAAGCGAACGGGCGAGCGGTGCCACGCAGCAGGCGGCTGAAGCCGCCGCGGCCGCGATGCGGAGCACGGTGGACGCGGTGGCAGCCTCGGCCGCAAGCTCGGCGGCCCAGGCTGAGCGGTTGATGGAGCAGATGTCGGCGCGCATGGACGCGCAGATCTCCACGATGACCACCGCGGTCGAGACGCTGCAACGCTCCCTCGCGGGCCAAGCCGAGGAGAACGCGCGCACGGCCCGCGAGGCCGGGGCGGCGGCCGCGCAGAGCACGGCGCTCGCCGCGCAGGAGGCGGCGCGGGCCATGCAGGGCACGGTCGGGGATGTCTCAAGCTCCGTCCGTGCCTCTGCGGCTCAGGCCGAGGGCGCCGTGGCGCTGATGGCCGAGCGCATGGACGCACAGATGCGGGCCCTCGTCGACGTCGTGGGCACATTGCGCCAGACGGTCGAGACCCAAGCCCAGGAGAGCGCGCGCGCGGCTCGTGAGGCGAGCGCTGCGGCTTCCCAGAGTGCGACGCAGTCCGCGGAGATCGCGGCCCGAGCCATGCAGGGCACGATCGGCGATGTCTCCGCCTCGGTCCGCGACTCGGCCGCTCAGGCGGAAGGAGTCATGGCGCAGGTGGCCACGCGTATGGACGCACAGATGTCGGCGCTGACCGAACTCGTCAGCGCGCTGCGCCAGACCATCGAGAACCAAGCTCAGGACAGCGCACGGGCGATCGCCGAGTCCGGTGCCGCGGCCTCGCGGAGTGCGGCACAGTCCGCCGAAGCGGCAGCGCAGGTGATGGCAGGCACCGTCACTGACATCTCAAGGTCCGTCTCCGGGGCGGCGGCCGACGCTGAGCGCAGCTTGGGCCAGGTGGCGGCCCAACTCGGAGCCCAACTCGCGAGCTTCAATGAGACCGTCGCGGCCCTCCAGCGCAGCGCCGCGGTGCAGGCGGAGGATACCGCGCGGGCGGCCCGTGAGGCCGGCGCGGCGGCGGCGGCCTCCGCGGCTCAAGCCGCACGCGACGCCGCGGAGGCGATGCGGGGGACGATGACCGCGATCGTCTCTGAAATGCGCGGCGGGGTCGACGCGCTGTCGGGCACACTGCGCACCGTCGAGGCGGCTTTCGCCGGGCAGGTTCGCCACGTGGACGGCGTCGCCGCCCGCTCGCGCGAGACCGCCGACGCGTTCGCGCAGGCGTCCCGCGCGATCCAGGGCGCCAGTCAGCCCCTCCTCCAGACCTCCGAGCGCATCGCCGGGGCGGCAGAGACCATGGCCGGATCGGTGCACGAATCGGCCGACGCCCTGCGCGCAGGTCAGAGCGCGGCGACCGCTCTGGCCGAGCGTCTCGAGCGTCACCTCGAGCGGGCTGGGCAATCCCTCGAGGCCTACGAGCAGCGCTTTGCGCACGTCGACGCCGAACTCGGCCAGGCGGTCGCCCGGTTCGCCGAGCAGGTGCGTCAGCAGCAGGATCGCGTTGCCGAGTTCGTCACCGAGATCGATCGGCATCTCAGCGGCACGACCGACAAGCTGGCGCGCATGGTCGACGACCTCTCGAGCAGCAACGAGGAACTGGGCACCGCGCTGTCCGCCCTCGCCCACCCGATCCGTCTGGCCGCCGCGGAGTAGACGAGGGTTAGATTATGGTGGTCGAGGCCGAAGCCCCCGTCCATGGCGACGCGGAGGAAGAAAATTACTTCATCTCGATGACCGACATGATGGTGGGGGTGCTCTTCATCTTCATCATCATGCTGATGGCGTTCGCTCTGAATTTCCAGAAGCAGGCGGACCGGCAGGAAGACAAAATTTCCGTGGCCGAGGAGGTCGGGCGCAAGCTCGAGGCGCTCGAGCAGCGGGTCAGCCAGCGATTGAGCGAGATCCGGGAGGCGGCAAGCGCCCGCGCCCAACTCCTGCACGATCTACGTGACGCGCTGAGCCGCGAGGGATTGAACGTCACGGTCGACGAGGCGAACGGGGTTTTGCGCCTGTCGGAGGACGCGATCCTGTTCCCCGTCAACGGCGCCGACCTCGTCGGCCGGGCGCGGGACAACGTCGACAAGCTCGCGCGCGTGCTGGCCCACATCCTTCCGGTCTACAGCCCGTGCCCGGCGGTGGCCGACAGCCCGTGCCTCAGTCGCAGTCGCGCCTACGTCGAGACCGCGTTCATCGAGGGCCACACAGACAGCACCGGCCTCGACACGAACAACTGGGACCTCTCGACCAAGCGGGCGGTCAACACCTTCCGCGAGCTCATCGTCGCGGCCCCCGACTTGCGGCGCATCCTCAACGGCCGGGGCAGCGAGGTCCTGTCGGTATCAGGTTACGCCTCGACGCGGGGGATCGATCCGGACAGAACCGCCCTCGCCTACTCGCGCAACCGGCGCATCGATCTGCGCTTCGTGATGGAGGTCGACAGCGAGAGCGGTCTGCGTGAGATCCAGACGCTCATCGACGGGATGAAGGGCGAGATCGCTCATCTGAGCCGGCCAGCCGTCCCATGAGCGCACCGGCGGGCTTTCGGGTGGCTCTTGAGGGGCTGGCGCTTGGCGCAGGGCGCGCGCTGCCGGCCGTGCCGCGTGCGGCCCACCTGGCCCGGGAGTTCGACGCCCGTGCTGGAGGCGCGGCCGCCAAGCCGCCGGTCGACCTGGACCGGGTGGCAGAGCGCGTCATCGCGGCCTTCGACCGCGGTGAGACCCCGGCCGCTCTTGATTGGCGGCACGCCCCCTGGTGTCTGTGGCGCACCGAGCCACCGCTCGCCTCGCATGACCTGGCCCTCCAGACGCTGCTCGCGCAGGTGGGGCAGCCGAAACGCCGCGGCGTCTATCGCAGGCTCGCGTCGAGTTATCTCCTGGATTACGCGCCCGATCGCCCGGAGTTGGAGCGCGTCGGCGCCACGCTCGCCGCTCACGCTGCGAGCGCCGGAGAGCCCTGGGCCGCGTTGCAGGGCGAGTTGCGGCTGTTTGAACCGGGCGGCGTGGCGCGCTTGGCGGACGCCGCGCTCGCGCAAGGCTGCACGGTGCCCGATCTCCTGACTCGGCGCGGCCTCGGCGCGATCGCAACCGGCTCCGGGCTCGCGGAGGCTGCCTTTCTCGCCGGCCTTCAGGCCCTTGCCGGACGTCCGATCGCGAGCGCTGCCGAGCGGCTCGCAACCATCAAGGCCTGGTGTCTCGGCCCGCGCGGCGAGCTTGTCTATCAGGCGCATCGCGCCGCGATGGTGAACGCCCTGGTGCTGCCCTACCGCGACCGGATGCCGAGCAAGGGCGACCAAGCCTCGCTCCTCAGCTTCCTCATGCCCCGCTTTGGCGATCCTCGGGTGAAAGCCGGCAACTGGATCGGCATGGAGGCCGCCGCGTCCATCGTGAAGCGCTGGCTCACGGAAGTAGCCCTGCGTCAGTTCTTCGATGTGGTCGACACGATCGCGCCCGAGCGCATGTGGCGCTTCCGGCGGGCGTTCTGGGGAGCCTACCACAAGCGTGATGCGATCCTGAACGCCTGGGTCGTGTTCGGCCCGGACGGCGCGCGCGAGGCCAAACGCGCGTTCGGTGATGGCATCGCCTTCGGGCAATTCGTGAAGGGCGGCCGCAAGCCGCTTCAGGACGGGCACGCCGTGCTGCTCCTCGACCTTGGCCGATGCATCGTCGCGGACTGGAGTCACACCGGCTACTGCAACATCTGGCCCAGCGACGATCCGGATAAGCCCCGCTACCTCAACGCTCGCTCCTACACCACCGACGACGTCCGCCGGCCGGTGCCCGAGGATCGCACCGAGCGCAGCCTCACCGCGCACGACATCTTCAGCCACGGCGGCTCCGACGGCTACGTGTGGCAGCATCGGGTCGCGGCCCGGATCGGCGCGCTGACGGGCCACCACCTTTTGGCGAGCGAATTCGCGGCAGGCTTCGAGTGAGCGCGCGCTTCCGCTCGGACATCGAGCCCGGCGGCGTTCGGGTCACGGCGCTATCGCGAGGGCTCTTCAGCGCACGCCTGATCCCGCGCGCCGATTGGCCTCACTCCGACGCCCTGCGCGCGACCGCCCGTACCCTCGATACGTTGATGGGGCAAGGACGCGCGACAGCGGACGCGGACGGGTATCGCCTACCGCATCGAGAGGCCGCGGCGCTGACGCCGGACGATGCCGGCCGTCTCGGGCTGCCCGATTTCGGTCAGGTCAGCCTCGATCTGACGTTCGAGGGGCGTGTCGAGGCGCCGGAGGGTCGGATCCGGTGCGATTGGCGCGATGGGCGCCAACGCCCCATTCACCCGGTGCGAACCGGACTGATACTCAGTTTCGGCGACACACAGACGCGCCTCTCCGGTGCCCTGCTCGATCTCGTCGAGGCCGTCGACGCCTACAACGCCGGCCAGGGCACGGACCTCGAGGCGCGCGTCCAGGCCTGGATGCCCGTCCAGCGCGCTCTGCGCGCGGCCCTCGGCCCGGACGTCGCCGCGGACAGCTACACGCGCGGCCTCACGCTCTACCAGGCGGGTGCGTTCGCCCTCGACGTCCACGAGACCCGAGAGGGGCTCGCCTTTGAGCCGCGTCTGATGGCGCGGGAGAGCGCGGCCTCGCTCGCCGACGAGGCACCTGATGCCCTGCCTCCTGATGACCTGCCTCCCGACGCCGAGCTGGCCTTCGAACGTGCGGCCGAAGGGCTGCTCCCGCCAGAAGATCACCGGGCGTTTCTGCGTCAGGCGCTCGACGCGAGGGGTGTGACGCGCGACGCTTATGTCGTCGGGCGCAACCGCTTCGTCCTGATCGATCCCCACCTGAAGCCCCTCCTCGACGTGGTGCGGGCCAAACGCGCCGCGCCGGATGCGGAGCGGCGCCGGTTTGTGCGCAATCCCCGCGCCGGCCTCGCCGAGGCGCTCGGCGCCGACGCCGAGCAGACACGCCTGTTCGTCGAGACCGCCGCCTACTCGAGCCGCGTGCTCGAACTCGGGATCTGGGAGAAGCCGAAGCTGCCGTGGCTGACGCGGCGCGGGCACACCTGGCTGCCGGAGGCCGGCTGGCGCGACGCGGACGGCCAACCCGTTGCCGCACCGGATCTGTCGGTCGCCGAGCGGCACGCGCTCGCCGAGGCCATTCGCGTCGCCCGGGCAGGTGGACAAGCCGAGGTGCAGGTGCAGGGCGTTACCGTCCCGATCGGCGCTGCTGAGGCCTTCCTGGCCAGCCTCGACGCCGATGACCCGCTCCCGGCCGAGCCGACGCCCGAGCCGGAGCCGGAACTGACGGGTGCGCCGGCCGAAAAGCCGGTTCTCTTGATCAAATCGAACTACGAGGACGTCGAGTACGAGCAGCCCCTCACCCCGCGCGTAGCGCTGATCCCGCGGGAACCGGTCTCAGCGCGCATGGGGGCGACCCGCCTCAAGGCTCATCAGCACCAGGGCTTCGCCTGGCTGCTCGACACGTGGCAGGCCGGCTGGCCCGGCGTCCTGCTCGCTGACGACATGGGGCTCGGTAAGACGTTTCAGGCGCTGACCTTCATGGCGTGGCTGCGCAGCAACCAGGAGGCGGCGCCCACCACCCGAGCCGAGCGCGGTCCGATCCTGGTTGTGGCCCCGACCGCGCTGCTCAAGAATTGGGAGGCTGAGTGCGCCCTGCACCTTTCCGGTCCGGGCCTGGGTCACCGCCTCGACGCCTACGGCGTCAACCTGCGCCATCTCAAGCTGCCCGCCGAGCGGCGGCCCGATCCCGGCCAGACCCTGGACGTCGAGCGCCTGCGCGCGGCCGACTGGATCCTCACGACCTACGAGACGCTGACCGATCACGAGCAGGCCTTCGCCCGCCTCCGCTACAGCCTGGTGCTGTTCGACGAGATGCAGAAGATCAAGGCGCCCGACACGCTCAACACCAAGGCGGCCAAGGCGCTCAACGCCGACTTCGTCCTTGGGCTGACCGGAACGCCGATCGAGAACCGCCTCGAGGACCTGTGGTGCATCATGGACCGCCTAACGCCGGGCTATCTCGGTGATCTTAAAGGGTTCAGCGCTACGTATAGTGAGGAAGACCCGACGCGGTTGCGTGATCTCAAGCGCAAGCTCGACACACCCGTGCTGAGATATCTCGGCGATCTCAAGGAGTTCAGCGCTACGAATGGTGTGGAAGACCCAGCGTGGCACCGTAATCCCGAGCGCAAACTCGACACACGCTTCAGGGGCATCCCCCCTGTGATGCTGCGGCGGATGAAGGCCGATGTCCTCGAAGGTTTGCCGCGCAAGAACGAAATTCGCTACCCAGTGATGATGCCGTCCGCGCAGGCCGTTGCTTACCGGCGCGTGGTCACGGACGCGCAGCGTGCCGCGGGCGCACGCAAACCCGGCGACATGCTGCGTGTCATCCACGCCCTGCGCGGCGTCTCGCTTCATCCCGACGATCCCGAGGCGGCGCGCCTCGACGGGGCGCGGGCGTTTCAGGACTATGCCGCGCGTTCGGCGCGGCTCAGCACCTGCGTCGAGATTCTGGCGACGCTGCGGACCAAGGGTGAGAAGGCGCTCCTGTTCATCGAGAGCCTCGCCATGCAGGCGCTCGTCGCGCGCGGCGTCGCCGACGTGTTCGGGCTGCGCGCGCTGCCGGGCATCATCAACGGCGGCACGCCAGGCGAGCAGCGCCAGCGCATCGTCGACGCGTTTCAGGCGAGCCCCCCCGGCTTCGGCCTCCTCGTCCTCTCACCGAAAGCCGCCGGTGTCGGCCTGACGATCACGGCGGCCAATCACGTGATCCACCTTAGCCGCTGGTGGAATCCGGCCGTTGAGGACCAGTGCAACGACCGCGCCTTCCGCATCGGGCAGACTCGAGACGTCACGATCCACCTACCGATGGCGGTCTTTGCCGACCATCCAGAGGCCTCCTTCGACCGCACGCTCGACGCCCTGCTGCAACAGAAGCGGGCGCTCTCGCGCGAGATGCTGGCCGCGCCCGTCAGCGCAAACGACACACGGGACATCTTCGCACGCACAGTCGGAGCGTCCTGACCGCGTCAGCGAGAACTTTGCCTGCTCAACCCCCAGGCTGCGAAGAAAACGATGAAGCCCGATAACCGACGATACATAACCTTTACTACCACAGGCAGCGCTAGACTGTCTCTATGTACCTTCCGGCCCCTCATGGTCGCCACCATGCCGTAGCATCGCACGCGATCTGGTTCAAAATACCAGCCAGGTCAAAGCCGTCCCGTATCGCGTCTATCACGAACATTCGCGATCGAATGCGGGCAGACGTTATAATGCATTGTCGTAATATCCCCGGTTTACTAGGTATTGAGACTATTCGTGCATGGTGCCATCGCTCGTTAAGATTGCATTCACGACAAGATCGATATCATCGTCTGAGAGGAATGGCGCTTGCGCGTGGATGATAGCGGGCTCGCCACTTAGGCGAGCGGCCAAGTGGCCTAATCCCAGTAACTGCTCAGCGCCTTTAACACCGAGCGCGATCTCCGACGTACCGACGCTAGCGACTTTGAGGATCAATCGGTTGCCGAGATTGTCTCGCAGCTGCATTGGCATGACATTGGCGTCCGGCCGCTGTGCCGCAAAGATCAGGTGCATGCCGGCCGCGCGCGCCTTCACCCCGAGGCGCGAGACGTTGGCAGTCACCGCAGCCTTATAGTCCTCAGTGAGCATCCATTCAGCGAACTCGTCATGGACGAGGAACATATAAGGCAGCCGCTCAGCCGCCGATACTTTTGTATTGTAAGCGCGGATGTCACGCGCACCTTGTGTGCGGAAGAGCTCGTATCGCCGCTCCATTTCGGCGACGAGACCTTCCATCACCTCCACGGCGCGTGACTGATCGACAATCACGCCACCCCTCAGATGCGGGAGGCGTTCGACTGCCGCATAATCAACACCCATCTTTGGATCGATCAGATAGATATGCGCGAGCTGGCTCGAATTCGTTGCAGCGATGTCGAGCAGCAGCGCCTGGATCAGAACCGATTTTCCCGATCCCGTCGCGCCAGCGACTAGCGTATGCGGCTCGTGTTGCTGTCCCCCAGCGAACGGTCCGCCAAGATTGAGGTACAAGATCTCGCCGTCGAGCTCCTTCAGGCCGAGAATGAAGGAAACGTTCACACCGGCCGCGTTGCGGTTGATCTCGCGACGGGCCCATACGTCCCACAGAGACACGACCTGCCGCTGCGGACGTGCCACGCCCACGACGATCTCTCCTGGAAGGGGTGAGACGGAGATCAGCCGCAGTCCGTGAGTTGTGAGCAAGGCGGACTGGCGATTTTCGAGATCCTCGACGCGGAGGCGATCCGAACCCATGAACCGGATCAGCGCCGCGTTTGGAGTGAGACGCGTGCCCACGATCTTTGCCTGGAGATCATACCCCATCAGCGCCGATCGGAGCTTCTGTGAAGTAGCCTCCAGCCAAGCCTGATCATGGGCCGAGGCTTCCAGAGCCTCGGCTCCACGCGATCGGATCAGCGCCTCGATCGCGCTCCTCGCCGGCGCTGGGCTTGGTGGGGCAGAGCTGGCGGGCGGCCGCGTTGACATTATAACAGGCTCTAAGGCTTCCGACGCGATCGGCGTTGGAGCCGTCACTGGCGGTAAGCTACCGCCGGCCTGGGCGCCGGTTGACGGTGCATCAAGCGCGACACTTGGGATGTCCTCAGGGGTCAAAATACCCGCGACTGCTCCACTCGCTTCCATAACTTCAACCACAATGCCACCGTCCAGGTCGCCTTCGTCGTCATCCTCATCGTAGTCGTGATTGATCGGATGCGCGGTGACCGCCGGAAGCAGGCTTGAATCGACCTTCTTGGTCCATTCCACCCGCGGTGCCGGGTCGCGGTAGACTGTGGTCAGCCAGACATGGTTGATCCCAAGGCCGGCACGCACAGGCGTCAACGGGCTCTTCGCCTCATAAGCCTTGATCACCTGGCGCAGGCCCTCGCGCGTAAAGGTTTCCTGTAGCCCACCCTTGATGTCGGTCAATCGCTCCTGCTCACCCAGATCGGCGCCATCTCCAGCGGGACCAGAGACGAAGATGTGCGAATAGCCTCGAAGGTCGATAGGCACCTGTCCGCGGCGGATACCGTCGCGAACCCGCTCGAGCAGGTGCGGCTGTCCGAGCGCCGCCGTACCGTCGAGGAGAAGGTCCGCGATCCGCGAAAGCCATAGGTCGCGATCGAGTCGCCCGGGGTCACCAAACAGCGCATCGTCGATACGAGCGACGGTCTGACTCAACTGGCTTCGCGATTTCCGAGCGGCTTCCGGTTCGCCGGATTGATCGACATATTTAGCCTCAGTTACGATCGCGCGAAGCTTCGGGGCGCCCCCCTCGCCTGCCACTAGGCTGAGCCCGAGGATGTCGGCAATCCCCTCTTCCTTCTGGCCGAGCCACTCCGCGTAGTCGTCGAGCAGGAACCAGGCGACCGCCGCGCCAACACCCATTTCGTCCGCAATCAATGCCCGGCTCAGCACTAAGCCGATCAGCTCGCCGGCAGACACGCCGCGCTTGGCGGCGCGGAGTACGATGTCGCCGGAGATCGAATTGGCGTCGTCGATCATGCGGCGGGCGAGCGCCGAAAGGCGATCACCGTCGAGGCCGAGCGACAGCTCGGCAAGGCGCCGGCGGACCAGCACGTGGAGGATGCGAAGTTCGGACGTCGAGGATACAACCATATTGCGGCCATGCGTCCGCTGGCGCCGGTAGCGGATGACGTTGATGCCCTGTGCGGCAAGCTGACGTTTGTCGATCAGGTCGTCATATGTGGCGACCCATTCGGCGAGACCATGTACTTCGTCGAACATGGCGCGCAGACCGCCGTCCTGAAACGAGATCTGGCGGGCGGGGAGGTAATGCTCGTCGGCGCCATGGGATTGCCGGCGGACGACGTTTGCCACGGCATCTACGTAGGCCCAGCCGGCGTCCGGCTGGCGCGGGCAGGTGAGATAGCTCGTCGCCTTCAGTTCGTCCTCGGCCGTGACGCGCCGATAGGACCAGCGGGCGGGGACGTGTTCCAAGATGCTGGGATTTTCACGCTCGGCAGGCACCGGGAACCACTGCTCGCGCGCCTGCCTCGAGACGACATCGTGCAGAAAGGCGACGTCGATTTCTCGCTCCGGCCCCTGGCTCGTCGACGTTCCCCCGTCGAGCATGACGCCGATGCGCAGCTTTGACATGAAGTTGCGCGACGTCTCGCTGACGACGACAGAGTCGGGATCGCCCTCCGATCGCGCGAGGAGTTCGGTGTAGACGCGGGCGAGGCGCGACCGATCGCGGTGCCGCACCAGCACGTTGCAATGAACCTCGTCTTGGTCCTGCACGGAGCCTAGCGCGCTCACAGTTGCCAGCGGCAAGCCCGCCGCATCGCAATTGAAGAGCAAGATACTGAGGTTCGATCGCTCATGCGGCTGGAGGTCGAGGTATCGTTCCAGCAACCTGCGAATTTGGCGAGCCGCCTCGCCTGGATCGACGTCAGTCGTTGCTTCTGAGGAAGCCCGGATAGGCCGTTCGACCAGGCTATAGTCGTTTAAAGTATTCGTTTCAGTCAGGAGAACGACCTCGCTACCTTCGTAACCGACCGCGATCTCGGGATAGAGCGGATGTGCAAGTTCGGCGCGCAAGTCGGCGAAGAACAGTCGAGAGTCGCCGAAATTCACATCGACGTCTGAAAGTAGATAAGCAGCTAGGCCAGCTACGGACCGCATTTTTGCGGCTGTGCCGGCGAGGCGCAGCGGGTGCCATGGTGCGACGACTGCCGACGGAGCGCCGCCAACGACGGTGACCGTGCCGATGCCGAGCAGCGGCTCCCACAGATCGCGACGATTGATGTCGCCACCGGCGTGGGTGTTCAACGCGCGCAGCAGATCGCCGTAAGCATCGGCCTGTGCAATCATCGTAGGCGAGGCATAGCCGGTGCTCTGAAGTGCAGCGAGTGCGTCGCTGTAGAGTTGATGAAAGCGCGACCACGCTTGTTCGATTCTCGCGGCCCCCTCTTGGCTGACACGACCCGCGGTACGCGCGTCCTTAAGCGCGGTGGGAAACAGCTTGGCGATGTTCTCGCCGATGTTAGTGCGCGGCACGAGCGTGCCGGCATCTTGCGCAAAAGCCGGCTGCAGCGTGCCCACATCGCTCAGCGAGATTGACTGCAAGGCACCCTTTCTGCTGACTGGCAATCGCGCGACGCTGCTGCGCCCGAAGGGCCGTTTGAGCAAGCGGCCAATATCCTTGGGCAGCTCCAGCCCGATGGCATTGGGCTGCGCCGTCCAGACCAGCTGAACAGTTGCGCGCTCGCTGCCGGCGGTCAGCGCGACGTCGAATTTAATCTGAGTTGCCCCGCGAGCCGTCGATTGGTTACGCCGATACTTTGTCTTCTGCCGAGCTTTCGCACGGTCGAGCAGCTCCTCATACTGGAAAAGGTCTTTCACGTCCCAGGTGACGTTGGATCCCATCAGCGCCTGCAGGCCACGATAGCGCATCCCGAAGGCGAGCCCGACATCGGCGTTGAGGTCGAGCCACTGATTTCTGGTCCGGCGGCCTGATGTGATCGTCAGCCTGCGCGAGCCGGCGAGATTGACCTGCCCAAATAGACGCTCGATTGCTAATAGCAGACCTTCAAGGAAATCAGTACATTCGATCGGACGTCCAAATACGAAACGCTCCCACTTCACTCGGAGCGAACTTTCTTGGCCAAGTTCATTTCGGTGCGTCTCGAAGAAATCGCGATCATCTTCACGCGTTTCCTTCAATGACCGATTTTTGAGCTCTTTGAGATACTCCTCGTCCGACGGGCTTAGCCGGTCGGGTAGGTTGAATTCGTAGAAATTAAGCGTTTCCTGGCCTAGCGGCGCCTTCTTGAGTTTAATGCCTGAAAAGAGCTGTAGGATGCTCTGTTCTTCCCATTCGTATTCGCTGAGCGCCGCTGCCTCAGGCCCCCAGCCAGGGGGCGCGCCGATGAAGGCCTCGATCGCGGGGTGGACGACCACCGGGATGTCCTCACGTACTGTGGCGAAATGCTGGCGCAGCTCCTCACCTTCGATGACCTGCCGGTTCGGGCGCTGCTTGACCATGAGCGGCTTGCGCTCGGCGACCAGCTTCTCGAACAGCTTCTTCCAGCGGCGGTACTGTCCGCGTTCCTTTTCCTTGAGCGACATGAAGTAGCCGCTGTCACGAGGAAGCCTAAGTGCGGGAAGCGCCCAGCCAAGCGCATCCGCTATCGGAACGGCATCGGTGGCAATCTTTTCTCGCGTCATCGAGACGTAGGTTGCGATCTGGTGGAGGGAGCAATCCTCCGCCGTCGTTAGCCCGCGCAGCGCGCACTTCCACGCTTCGATCTGATTATCGGTCAGCCCTAGTCCAGCGGCGGCGGCATCGACCCAGGGTGCCGGCTCTTCCGTCAGCTGCTTGGCGCCGATGAGAGTCACGTCGCCGAGCGAAGCGCCTTGATCGTCGTCGGTATTGGCAATGAGAAGTGCGGGGCGGTCGCACTCAGCATGGCGAACCGCGACCGTCCGCTCGCTCGTCATGACCGCGTCGGGCAGGCCGAATGGAGAGACCAGGCTTCGGGGCAGCGCAATCTTCAGCTTTGCGGCGGTCGCAGAATCGGCAAGCAGTGCGCTCGTGATCGCAGCGACCTGTTCGCCGGTGAGCCGGTCGAGAAGATACCGCGCAACGCCGTCCTCGCCTGAGAGGGCAGTAACGCGGAGACGGATAGAGGTTGCGCCGGCGGCGCCGATCAATTCAGAGGGCGTCACGCGACCATTGCTCGCTGAAAGGGGTTTTCGACATAGGCGCAGCTGTCGGACAGCCGCTTCAGAAGGCCGAGGCTGGCGAGCCGCTCCTCGAGCCGATGAGCGTTATCCGAGAAATCTTCCTGATCCGCGGAACCGCCGTCGATGAATGTCTGCGCCTGGGCGTCGCCGATGACGAAACCATAGCGATGATGGAGAAGTACAAGAAAATCTTTAAACTCGAGCCGTTTGTTGACGCACGCGACTACAAGGGTCTTGAGGAGTTGATCGGTTGGCGCATAGCGGACCCGGCGGCTCGATCGCCGCGAGGCAAGACCGATTGAGCGGGCCCAGGTCATGTGGATCTTGCCGACGTGCTGCTTGTGCCGTGTCATTGCGCGACCGACCAGTTCATCAACCAGCGCCTGCGGCGTGGTGGACAGGTCGTCCTCATCAGCTTCGGGCCAGCTATACTCCCGCTTGAGGATATCGATCGCGTTTAGAGTTGGATCGTCGGATGTGATCGCGGCAGCCCATGCCTCAGTTTCGGTCACACGCCGGATGTGGCGCTCAATCGCCTGCTGCGGGAGCATGTTGTTCTGCTGGTAGCTGTCTGCTGACAGGTCGCGAACAACTGATTTTTTCGGAGAAACAATCTCGCAGACCATGCTGATGCTGGGACGGCCGAGCAGCTCGCGGGCCCGATCAAGTTGATACAAGATCAAATTAAGTCCGGTCATCGTCACGATGTGCGGAATCGCATCGTGGACTGGAATCGGCAGCGAAAGGATCGAGAGCCAGTCCGCAGCCAGACGGTTGAATATCGAATGGCTTTTACAGGGCAGATACGCCCCTGCCCGCTCCGCCTTCGCCAGCATGCATTCGCCCTGCAAGGCACGCGCCATGCCGTCATACGGTGAGGGCTCCTCGAGGAAGCGTGTCACGAGCACGTTGCGCAGGTCCTCCGCGCGATCGCTTCGGGCCAGCATAAGATAGAGAAGCTCACCAGTACGGGCGAAGAAGCGACGATCGTTCGATACGCTGCCGCCAGGCTTTACGTTTAGATCCTCGAAGAGAGAGTTCGGCCCAAATGGAAAGACGAACTTCGAACTCCACCGCTTGTTGCTCGTGCCATCGATCGCCGAGCTTTGCAAGAAGCGCAGAACGGCCGCAAAATCGTCAAAGCTCTCAAATCTATCGCGCAGATAAGTAAAATCCGGCTTGTCGAGTCCGCCGGCGCTTTCTGTCATCTTTTCAAACCAGAGTGCCCAGGCCGCCTCTTCAGATCTTGAGTCCGCCTGGACGGTAGCAACGTGCGGGTTGTTAAACACCAAATTTCGCAGGCGCAGCTGCAGCTGGGGTTTGTAGGAGAGACTGTTCGGGCGCCCCTCGCGAAGCGCTCTCCCCTCGCGATGCTCGGCAAGCAGCACCGTCATAAATTCTAGGAACGTGAGCCATGGCGATTGCTCGTCGTGTAGGCGGTGGCCCCAAATCGCCTCGTCCACCCAGAATGCCGGACCTGAACGCTCCTCGAGCTCAGTCGGCCGGTTGAGAATCTCCATGGTCATGCTCTCACGATCACCCGGCGCGTTTGCGCGCGACCATCAGCGTTGAGGTCAATGAAACGCAGGACGAGTTCGCCGTTAGCCGCCTCGTCATCGCCGTCGAGTTTGCGCCGGTTTTCCGTCTCACGAAGCAACCGCGCCTTGAACGCCAGCAGATCCTCGTGGCATTCGAGTGAGAAGCTGCTGGGCAAGGCGCCGTTTGCCACCCGACCAAGAAACTCGAAGCGGATCGGCGACAACGACAACACGACCGGAGGAATTTCGGTACCGCGGACGAGCTTCACCGAAACCGCAAATCCGCCGTCAGCCGCTTGGTCCTTGATGAGCGAGACTTCCTCACCGCCGGCGCGAGGGACAGAGATAATTTCGTCCAAGAGAGGGCTGCTCTTCGATTGCGAGTAGCTGCCCGAGGTGGCGACGACGAGCTCATCCTGATTCTGGACGAGCATCCCCGTGAAGATCCGATTGAGACCACGGACGACCATGCTGAGTGCCGCGCGTGGCATGTGTTGACCTTTCGCGATCTTGGTCAACACGTCGAGGTACATCCCTGCAAACCGGAAGGCGGTCAAATCCCAAAGGTCATAGTCCTCAGCCCTCTCCTCAGGCATTGTGAAGAAGAGACGTTGCCGCTGGGACCGCAGCGCACTTAGGAAAGCCGCCCGGTCACTAGCGTCAGCCCCCTCCAGATAGTTGCGCTGGGTGCCAACATAGGTGGGAGTCGCGCCATAGATTGGATCAGCGAGAACAAGCTGCGCATAGTCTGCGGCAAAAGCTGGATCGTCGGCGCCGTAAACAAGCAGGTTGTCCACCCGGTTGCTCGTCTCGGCCCCGATCCCGAATGCATTCAGCTTTCGGAACAGCTCAGTCTTCTCAGCGCGACTGGCGCTCAAATTCTCGCCGAAGATGTTCCGATAAACACTCGCCTGATCGATCGTGCCGGCCGCCTGAATCTCCGGGACGTCGGCGCATGTCATGAGGCCATCGCGGGCTTTGGGATGGCCAAGCAGGCTATTTGCCGTGAGTGCGAGCAACTGCCGGACCGGAAAGTGGCTGCCGTTACGTTCGCTTAATTCGATGAGCGCAGTGAGCCGCTGCTTGAAAGGATCATCCGGCCCCCTGCCCTTGAGGCGTCCCCGATTCTCATAAATCGGACAGATGGCGTCGCCCGCCGAATGCGGGCACCTCTCACAGTCACCCCAGCCTTCATGAGTGGTGATCTCCCGGATGATGTCCATTGCCATCTCGGCCGCCGGGGATCGGCTAAGGTCGCTAAGATTGAGTCGGATGCCGACGTCTTGGGTCACTCCGCTTACGAGTAGGTCCTCGACGACCTTGCTGACACGCGCGACCTCCGCCGAGTGTGAGACCGACTTCAGCTTCTCCAACAGTTGGCCATGATTAGCCGCGAACAAATAAAAAGTCGTTGCTAAGGGATCCGCGACATTTCGTGCAAATTCGACTATAAGCGACGCACTCTCTTCGTCTCGAAGTTCACTGAGATCCTTCACGATCACGAGCTGGCGACCACCAATCGCGAGCGTCTGGATCTTCTTGCCTTGGCTCCATTCGCCCGGATCTCCACCAAGTGCTGACCAGATGGCCCGACAGTGATACGTTTTACCATCCCCCGCTGTACCAGTAATGATATGAGAGACCGGCGCGCCACCGCGAAAATCCGCAACTAGGCGATCCCTAAGCGGCGCCGCTAGCGTGATCGGCCGAATTTTATGACGATTGAGAGCCCGTTGAATCGACTCGTCATACATATTGTCGTTTGTTGGGATCGGCCCATAGTTGCGCAGGAACCGCACCCAAGCAGCAGTAGTCGAAGCTTGCGACAAAACAATTACCTCTAAACTGCCGATTATTTTCTTAAGGAAGGGGGTGGGCGACCGACGCTCTCAATGGATTGGCACTAACGAAACATGCACTGTACAGCGCGTTTTGTTCGTGCCGATTCTATCGGATTGCTGAGGAAGCCTTGGCGCGGCTTGCTCAGCGGGCGCGTGCCAACGGCCGGACGATGCCTTGTGCAGAGCGAGGCAGAAGCGGGGGGCGTCATTAGCGGAGGCGATGCTTAGGTGTCGCGCTCGCGAGCCGCAAAGTCGGACGGCTGTCGCCGGCACAGGCCGCGATATGCGCGTTATGACGCAGCTCCTCCTCTATCATTTGCGCTTACCCTTGGTTGCGGCGCTCGCGATCTGGTTGAGTTCTCAGGTCTTGCTCGGTTACTGTCAAGCTTAAGTTCGGGCCCTTGCCTCGGATTTCTTACTGCGTCGACGTCGCCAAAACGCACACGCCGACCAGAAGATACCGAAGCTATTTCGGAAGTTAACCATCGAGTGCTTGGCGTCTTTCGGCATCTGTGCACTAGTTCCAGTGCGCCGAATATGGCTTGGGGCCGCCCTACATGTTGGCTCTGCAGCCTCTCGAGCACGCCTACGCCAACTCAAGAACGGCCATTCCGCCCAGATGCTCGAAGGAGATCCGCAAGCTTGTCCTCGCGACACGTGAGGCAGTCCTCAGGCACGCCAAGCACCCGCCGTATCTTGCCCTCCAGCATCTCCCGTTCCACTGTCTCGATCCCCTCGGCATAGCGGGACCTTTCGAGGAAGATTGGGCGCCGTCCTTCCTTGTAGATGCGATCATGTAGGTCTTGCCGTGAGAGGGATACTGTGGTCGACCGGGTCACGAGCGGCAGTCGAGCGTCGAAGTCGAGTATACTATAGAGAATGGCCTTTCGCTCCTCGATGTGGATCGCGGTCACGTCTACCTCGTCTAGGCCGCCGTGAATTACAGTTACGCAAGCGATGAAACCGCGGATCGCCAGGGGCATCCTGTCCAAAGCCTCGCGCCGGAAGTGCAGGAGACATCCCGTACGATGCCCGAGTTTCTGCTCTGCGGCCCCGGTGGCCGCCGCAGCCAGTGTATCAAGGCTGCCCAACGAAAACAGGAAGGCGGTTGACCTTGCCCCGTGTTTGCCCCCGTTCATAACCAGAGTCCGTTCTGGTTCTGGTCCTGTTGGGACCGGGTTGCAAACGCGTTCGGGGTGAG
>NZ_FNVI01000017.1:0-152663 GCF_900107945.1 Methylobacterium sp. 190mf
CCTGTTTCGAAGATCACGCGTTTGGCAGACGGCGCATGCTTGCGCAGCAAGGCGCCAATACTGGCGGGATCGGACGCGCACTTGCCGCGCCAGATGCGCTTGCCATTCCGCCGAATGGAAACCGCGGTCTCTTTCATCGACACGTCGAGGCCGATATACTCGTCCATGGCTGTTCTCCGTCAGATGCTTGGGCCCGGCGTTCGGTCGTGAGCCCGTACTTCCATCAAATCGGGGAACAGCCACCAGCTTCCATAGCGTGACTGCATCAGGGTGACTCGCTCCCGCGATTACCCCATGTGGATGGCTCCCGCTCCGACTGACGGCATCTCGATGCCAAGATGTGGTTGCTGTCGAAACAGCAGCCACGCAGATGCAGGAGCCGTTCTCATGGAGATCACCACCGTCGGGATCGATCTGGCCAAGATGTGATTAGGCATGGAATAAGGGCTCTGACGCACTTTCGCTGATCATTATGAGGTGAAGCCGATCAGGCGAGCTTGCAGCAGGTCGATCTTGCCGCGGCCGTACATCTGGCGCTTCACCAGCTTGAGTTTGGTGATCTGCCCCTCTGTCTGACCGTTTGACCATGGCAACGTGATCGCTGTCCGAACCGCAGCTCGGTCCTGACCGACACCGCGGGCGAACGAGGCGACGAGGCCTGTGCCAGCACGCGTGAGCCACCCTTCGAGCCTGTCCGGCGCCATCGCTCGGACCATCGTCTGGAAAGCGCCCACCACCTCGCGCGCCTCGACCAGCGCCGGCACGCCGTCCCCGACGGCGGCCACTGTCAGCGTTTCCGCCTTGGTCAAGCGGTCGCGACCTGTCGTCAGCCATCGCGCCAGGGTTCGTGCCGACGGCACACGTTGCAGCCGTTCGATCTTGGCCTGCTCGGCGCGTCGACGCCGCGTCGCCCATTCCCCGACCACGCGCAGCGATCCTCTGAAGCCTTGCCCCTTCGCCCTGCGCCAAAGTTCGGTCGCGTTGCGGCTGCCAGCATCCCACTGGGCATCGAGCCAGGGCAGATAGGCATCGAGCGAGCTCTGGCGGACCCGGAAGACGTCGGTGCGCTCTCCACGCAGGACCGCACGCACCACCTTGCGGCTGCGGCCCAGACATTGGCAGATCCGGCGGATCGGAGTGCCTGCCTCGGCGAGCGCGCGGATGGCCGCGTCCACCTCCTCCCGCCGCAGGTAACCCTCGTACTGGATGCGCTCGGCTGCAGTGAGCAGCGCCGGATCGATCGTGGCCGCGCCGACGACGTCACGAACCTGTCGCATCGACCTGCGCACGGCTTCGAGGAAGCCACGGCTGGCGTTCTCCATGAGGTGCCACCGGTCGGCGACCTGGATGGCCTCAGGCAGAGCACGGGCGATGGCCTCGCCATATCCGCCCCCGCGGTCGCGGGCGACGATCCGGATCGAGCCGTTCATCTTCAGCCAAGTCTGTGCGGTGGCCTGCTCGCGGTCCGGCAGGAGCGCTACGATGCGTCGGCGTTCGAGATCGCAGACGAGGGTGCCGTAGCGGCGGTTGCGGCACCAGGCGAAGTCGTCGATGCCGATGACGCTGAGCGGATCGAAGTGTGTAGTCGCCCGACGGCGGATCACGCGCAGGAGCGTGTCGCGGCTGACGGGCAGCATCAGGCGCTGAGCGAGGCCCGCACCGGGCCGACCACCGAGCGCGAGCCCGAGGTGATGGACGATCTGCTCCAGTCGCGAGGTGCGTCGCGCGAAGGTAGGCAGGACGTCATCGGAGAAGCGCTCGGCGAAGATCTTCCGCCCACAGGCAGCCGCGTCACACCAGAAGCGTCTCACCATGACTTGGAGTTCGACGCGCCGACCACCGAGCGGCAGGTCGGCGGCACGGCGCTGGTAGCGGCTTTGGATGCGACGTGAAGAGGTCCGGCAGTCTGGGCAAGTCGCCGTCGCAGATCCGGACCTCGCGACCAGACCGATCCGATCAAGGCCGACATCGAGGTGATCGAAGGCGAATCCGGCAGGTACGAGGCTCGTCGGCCTGAAACGTTGGCGCATGCTGCGGCTCCATCATGGATATCCGCAACCTCAACGCCGCCGGCATCAGCGAGAGTGAGTCAGAGCCCCGATTGCACGCCGATCCGGGGTCCCGTTCCAACGCTTTTTGACACTTTGGATGACGATAGGCGTCAGATCCACTCCGATCTCTAGCGCTCTCCGGATGATCTTGTCCGCAGTTGGCCTTTCGGCCGAATGCTTGACCGCTCCGCCCACGCGATCCAGGGAATCCGCTCGCGCTTCCGAAACCGATGAAAGACAGAGTACGACCGAGATTGTGGCGATGAGGCGCTTCATGACCGAATCTTCGCTGTAAACGGGTAGTCCTTCCTATACGGGACGAACGCTTACCGTTGCTTGGTGGAACAAGCTTCGATGTAAGGATTTCGATAACCGGCCGGTAAGTCGGTGCCGCCGTTCGGCGTCGGCGGTGGCGTCGGAGCCCCTACCGGACCCGGACCGGAAGCCGGGTTCCGGTTCGAAGATCGGCTTCCGGAAGCGGAGGAGGGGCTGCACGGAGGCGTCGACGACCCTCGGTATGCCGCCCTCGAACAGCGCCTGTGCGAAGCCGAGCGCGCCGACCCGGAAGAGCTTTCGCGCAGTCGCATCGTCGATCGGGCAACCGTTCCGTGCCGGCCCGCGACGAGCCGGGCTCGACCGTGGGAGCGATCCAGACCCGCGAGCCGCCCGACAGGCATCCCACGCCGGAGACCGGATGTCTCCTCGTACGCGTCGACGGAAACAGGCCGATCCGCGGACCGGCCTGGACGAGCTTTCGAACGGTCGCCGGGCGGACGGCGCCGCATGTCGGCGGCGACAGGCGGACCGGGCCGGCGGTTGACGTCACGACGGAGTCGGGGCCGGCGCATCGCCGTCGCCGGTACGGCTTCTCTGCCGCTCGTGCAGAAACTCCGGGCCGTAACGACCCCGCTTCGCTCGGGTATACACCTTGAGATCGGGGCGATGCATCTTCGCCACGAGGGGCGACCCGCGTTCGCGCAACGACGCGACCACACGATGCCAGACTCCGAGCCTGATCATCCTGTTCACGGCGAGGTGCATGGCGTGCAGATCGCCGAATACGAACGGGAGATGCCAGCGGTTTCCCGTCGTGCACGCCCAGTGGAGACCTGCGTCCACGACGGTCCGGGCATCCAGCGCGATGCCGCGCGGATCCCGCAGGATGTTCGGTCCGATCATCGGCGCCACCGCGTTCCAGTCCTTGTCGCCGATCCTCAGCTCTCCGCTCGCTGCGAGCGCGTCGGCTTCTGCGATCTTGTCCCTCGTCATGAAACCCGTCGAGGTCCAACGCTCAAAACGGAGTACGATCGGATCGCTCCGCGCGTGCTCCGCGGACGACGGTTCGTCCAAGATGGCCGCCAAGTTGCCGGATATCGTCAGCGTATAGGCCGTTCCGTTCTCGACCGGGTTCATCTCGATCGGACCGAGCAGCGCGCGGAGGCGTCCCACGAGCTTGGCACCCTCGTCGTCCGCCGGGCAGAACGGCGAACCCGCGATCAGCCTCTCGAGCCCCTCCTGCAGGGCCGGGATCGCGCCGTCGTCGACCGGCGCCGCGTCGTGCCGGCCGAGCCGGCCGAGAGCCTTGCGGAGCACGCTCCGTTCCGCTTCCAGCTTCGAGCGTATGCCATCGAGCGTCTCAGGACTGAGATTGCGCACGTGCCGATGATTGAAGCTGTCCTCAAGATCGCATCTGATCACATCGAGACGGGCGTTGATTCGCGAGCGTTCCCGTCGATCGTTTTCAATGATCTCGTTTCTGCGGGCGATATATGTGCTGCGGAACGCGGCGATCTGCTCGTCGCCTACGATACGGTCGCGGACCGCTTCCAGAACTGCTCTCGTCGCCGAGACGACGTTAACGGTATTCCGGTTCGTGCAGACGCCTTCGCGATGATGACGCGGGCACAACATCCTCTTGTCCGCGCCGCTACTAAGAACGCACATCCTTCTCCCGCAGGTTCCGCACAAAATCTGGCCGCGCAACAGGAAATCCCGTCCCTTGCGTTCGTTCCGGCCGGGGCTTTCCCCAAGACTCTCGATCTTCTGCTGGACCCGCGTCCAAAGCTCGACGGGCACGATCTGCCACTCCGGCTTGCGCCGGACAATCCAACCTTCCGGAGGGACCGGCTCCCTCTTGGGGAACCGTTTACCGGCCACGTAGCGGCTTACGGTCTGGCCATAGACGAGCGCTCCCGGATACGTCAGGCTGCGCAGTATGCAGAAGCGACTGCTCCGTTTGAAAATGGCTGCGGCAGTCCACGCCTTCTCGCGGGGGGAGGGCACGTTCGCCGCGTTCAGTAGCTGTACGATCTGCCTGATCGAGACGCCCGCGTCGTAGAGCTGGAAGATCCGGACGACGACCTTCGCCTTTTCCCCGTCGATGATGAGCTCGCCCGGTGCGTCGCCCTTCTTGTACCCGTAGCACAGGCTGCCCGGACAGCGTCCCTCCCGCGCAGCCGCGATCCGGCCGTACATGGTGCGCTCGGCGATCTGACGCACCGCGTCTTCGGCCATGATGCCGTAGATCGCGATCTCCATCATGCCGAGCCTCCCGCGGTTGACCGAGTGGAATTCCGCGCCCCGCTGCTCGATCTGCTTCCACAGCCAAGCCATATCGGCGAACAGTCGGGAGATCCGGTCGGGCTCCTCGACGTAGACCCGATCGACATCGTTTGCTTCGAGATAGTCGAGCATCTCGAACAAGCCGCTTCGTCCATCGATGAACCGGCCACTCCGCTCCGGATCGATGAACGACGCGACGAGCTCGAAGCCGTCGCGGTTTATAATCTCCGCGACTTTTTCGTTCTGCCGATCCAGGCTGGCCTCGGTCTGACCCGTGGTGGAATATCGTCCGTAGAAGACCGCCGCGTTCCGCTTCCCCGCCGTTGTCTTGACCTGCTTCTTTCTTATTCGAAAGTATTCCGATGGCTGAACAACGGGAATATTCGCTTGGTCGAACAGCTGCATGATATCCATGTCTGTCTCCATCTTCGGACCGCATTCGATCAAGGTCCGAGAAATCATGGGTGCACGGATATGCGCCAAGGAAAAGGGAATTCAATAGGAGGAAATCTACGTATATGCGACCAAGACTAAAACCGTGAAGGATTTATTGTATTAAATTCGGTAGAGCATCGACCGTGTAGTGCAGGAATACGCGGTCGCCGATCGTCTTCGCGTGACCCGACCGTGGATGGGTCCGTCGGTGATCGTTCGTGCGAAGGACCGACGACCGGCTGCCGGGATCGGCCGAGCTACGGCGCCGTCAGCCGCGTCTTCGGGATGCGGCGTCCTGTTCGTCCTGCATCCGGGCCCAGCGGCTCGGTCTACGGGGTGGCGTCCCGGCGTTGCGGACGTCGACGGACGCGCACCACTCCGCCAGCGCCTCGACGAAATCGGCGGCCCGGGCAGAGCCTTTGCGGGTAGCTTCGATGGAAACAGGCATTCGGGTCATCGTCGGATCTCCGATCGGACACGAGTTGGATGTTCTTCCTCGTCCGTCCGTCGCCCGTGGCGATGGTCGGCGTCGTCGACGACCGCGGCCGCGGTCCGTCATCCGTCACGGCGACGGAAGTCGCGCTATCTCGGCGGTTGCTTCCGATCGGAGCCGGCCGCTCGGGCGCGCCGGATCCTCGGAAGGCCCACACGCGGCGAGCGCTCGCGGCCGGCGGGCCGCGTCGAGCCGCATCTACGTCCGTCGATCGTCGGCTCGAACTTCCTGCACCGAGGTCTGCGCCCGAAAGCAGTCCGGACGGCGTGGCCGTATGTGGCCGTCGTCGCCGACCGGGCCTCCGCCCTCCGATCGTGCGCGTATCCGTCTTGCCGTTGACGAGGAACGACGGCGGACGGCGTGGACGTCGCCTCCGGCGGCCTCGCCCTTCGGCTTGCCGATCGCAGCCATCTTCGGCGCACGTCGCCGCGACCGTCCACATCCGGTGATTTCGAGGGGGGCGCCAAGTCCGCCGACCGCAAGTCGGGACCCAGGCGTACACTTCGACGAGGTCGAAGAAGCTACCGCGCGTCTCTCCCAGTCTCGAGCCTCACGACGGAAGCTTCGATCGGAAGAGTCGCCGTATCGATCGCAACCTTTGAAGGTTGTCACGTCACCATTCAAATATCCGACGATCTCGTACGCAAGTCAAGGATACCCCGACCAATCAGGTGCCGCTCCGATCGCGCCGGCTCGGAAAGGACCATGTAGCTGTCGGGTCCCGTCCCGCCGCTCAGGAAGGCGTCCGAAGAAGAGCTCGTTTGCTTTTCCGCGCGGTCAATAGGGCATGAGAAGGCGCCGGCGCTCCACCGCCTTCTCGAGAACCGCTTCGCGCGCTTCCAATTCCTGGTATATCTGGAGCATCGGGTCCGCCGGGTTCCGCGTCGCCACCATGTCGACCAGCTTCCGTTCCGCGACGCCCCGTTCGTCCTTGGACCGGCGGATGGCCCGCTCGTGTTGAAGATACACGTCGTATAGTTCCGCGATCGCACGACCGTCGCTTCGCCGCGACCAATCGGTCGCGGCCTTTTCGAAGTGGGACCTGACGCCTACGATGTTTTGTCTGCAAACTGCTTCGTGAAGGATCGCCGAAATCCGCGCAAGAGATAGAGCCGCGAGTCCTCCGCTCGGGAAAATGCCGCCGCTGCATCCCAGCGCCGTCCGGTAGTATTCCACCGTATCCCTCATGCGTTCGTAGATGTACTTAAGTTCCTTGACGGAAATCGGATTTTTTTCGAGTGGCAGCGAGGGGTGCTTGACATAGCTACGGTCCGAATGAGCGTAGTACTTGTTTCTCAGTTTTCTAACTTTTTTGATCGTTGGATCGTCTCGGAAAAATTTCCGGTCCTCATGTGATCTCTTCGGATCTACCGGAATCTCCCATTCGATCTGATGATGATTGTTCTCGATGAAGCCGAGAACGGCGTCCAGGTTGTGTTCGTTCTTTGCGGTCGTCAGGATCTTGGCCATCTTTATGATGGTCAGGTATTCGAACGACTCTCGGATGAGGCCGAGTACCGGCCACTGGGAGACATCGAAGGATTCGTCGCTCGTCGTATCGCGGGAAGAATAGTTGATAACTGAGATCGCAAAATCGAGATCGACCATTATGTAGTGATAGAGATTGGAGAGTTCCTGCGAAAGCGAGTTTGGGTCCATAGGCCTGTTCCAGTGCGGTTCCGGTGCTCCGGAGCTCCGGTCATACTGGCAGACCGGCGTTTATCACCTCTGAAGGAGCAGGTCCGGACCGCCGGCCTTGAACTGCGCTGTTCCGGGTGAGGGTCGTCGGCTTCCCCGCGCGAAGTCCTTCCGGCCATCCGGATTCCGGTGTGGAATGCTTGAGGTGCTCCACGCCCTTCTCCCGACGGTCTCGCCTCGCCTGAGTCCGCGCGGGCGGTCGGGCCAAGGCAAAAAAATGCCCGGCCGTAAGGCCGGGCCAGTCTGGGTCCCGTTGCACGGGGACATCAGGATCGGGACTTTGGGAACCCGATCCCGATTCGGGAAACTAGAACTCGCGCTGGACGCGAAAGCGGAACTGCGAGACCGAGTCCTGCGAGGCGGTGCGGACCGCGAACGTGCCGTTGTTGATGCCGGCGATGTTCGAGTAGGCGGTCGGGCTCTTGTCGTTGTCGATCGCCCGGCCGTTCTTCAGGCCGATCTGCGTGTAGAACGCCTCCATGCCGATATTGAGGTCCTTGATTGGCGACCAGATGATGCTGGCACCCGCCACGAACTGGTAGGTGTCGCGCAGCGCCTGGCTGAGTTGGTAGAACCGGGTGCCCGGAACGCCGACGGCGTTCGTGCCGAAGCCGGGGTCGCCGGTGAGCCCGCTCACGAGGCCGTAGATCGCGCCCTGAGCCGCACGCGCGCTCTGCGAGAAGTTCTGCTCGCAGTAGGAGCCGAAGAAGGCCGAGCGCCACTCCGGCGTCCAGTAGTGCAGGTACGACGCCGTCGCGGTGAAGCTCTGCGAGGTCTGCAGCTGACCGGAGAACGGGTTGATCGTCGCGTCCGAGAAATACTGGTTGAACTTCTGTCCCTGGATTGTCGTGATGCTCTGCGTGTAGCAGCCGGTGTACATGCAGTAGCCGGTGTACACCTGAGCGCCGTCGCCGTAGGCGCCCTGCAGGTAGAGGGCGTCGCCCGGGGCGACGAACGGGGTGTTGATCTTCAGTCCGCCCTGAACCGCTCAACCCTGGACGTTTCTGGTGTGAGCCGGAACGACGGTCGGGCCCGTGCCGGTGCTGGCGGCGGTGGACAGGTTGCCGACGTTCAGCTCGTGGGTGGCGGCCGAGATCTGGGCCGAACCCCAGGCCTGGTCGAGGCGCACGACGCCGACGAAGTCGGGCATGCGCGACTTCTCGATGCTGTCCGCCAGTCCATAGCGGCCCGGTCCGACGAAGACGGGCGTCGGCTGGACGGTCACGCCGAAGTTCGAGGCGCTGCCGGTGGAGACGGTCGGCGAGACGGCGAACGGCGAGAAGATCGGGGTACGGCGGAAGGCCGGATCTTCGATCGAGATCGTGGCCGACAGGCCGTTGCCGATCGTGGCCGTGTAGGCGAGCAGGTTGGTCGAGAACACGTCCGAGCCCGCGGCGGCAGCGGCGATCTCGAAGTCGTGGGCATAGAAGTCGAAGAACGAGGAGGCGCGACCGGCGGTCAGGCCGGCGAACTGGATGAACGCTTTGTCGACGTTCACGTACTGCGAGTCGCGGTCGAACTGGTCGGTGCCGATACCGGCATAGGCCTGGCCGATGCGCTGCTGGGTACCGGACTGGCCGACCCCGGAGTAGCCGGTGCGGGACCCGGCATCAAGGCGGACGTCCGGTCCAGGATAATCGCGTCGTCGTGGATGGCCGTGATGGAACGCAGGCGGAGGACCGAGCGCTCGTGGTCGGCCACTAAGTTCGCGGCGCCGTAGGTCCCGCCGCCGGCCTCGGCCCGAGCTTTGTCCAAAATGATCTCGGCCTCGGGGAGCCGCTGCCGAGCCCGCTCCCGCCGCACCGGATCGCCCTTCGCGACCGCGCAGTCGGCACGCCCGGCCGCGCACGCGCCGTGGTGAGGACGAGCCGCTGACACCGACCAGGACGGTTGGTGCAGGCCACCGTTGCCGGGCCTCGACGACGAGTCGGCGACCGACATCGAGCCACGGCGTGCGCACGCATTCGGGCTCCAAGCGGACGCGATCGGAAAGGGAGAGCCGAGAAGAACGGTATAGCTCGGACCGGGCCGCCGCAAGAAACCTCGGCACCTTCAACCTGGCGGTCGTCCGCCGCCTGTAGATCGACGAGGCATCCCGTGGAAGGTGGGCAAGGCGTCTATCGCTGATCGACGGGCTGCCCGCCACTCCTTCGTTTTGCAGGGCCGCTCAGAGCTCCATTCCTTCAAATTAAGTAATGAACCGTAAAAATTCGGAAATCAAAGCAATGAGCCTCGAAGGAATGAAGGCGCTTGCCCAGATATCAGCTACAGGACTTGTCGTTCACGTGCTACTTTCTTGAAAGAAACTTGCGAACAACAAACGGTGTAGAAGTCCTCGGCTATTCGGATTTAAGTGATGAAACCCTTTTCGGAGGCTCGACGTAGGCGACGCCTCCCGCACCGGGGCAAGCCGTTGCCCCGACGAACTCGCGGAACGACCGTCGCCGCCCCCGGCGTGATGGGAGGCAGGCCTCCCGTCACCCCGGCGGCCGGCGGGCGGACCCCGCACGCCGCCGGAGACCGAGCCTTCCGGCTCGACCACGCGTGTGCCTCATGCGACGCTTTCCAGATTTTCGCGATCCGCCTCCAGGTCGACCACCCCTGCCTCCGGGACCCGCAGGACCGGGAGGCATGCGCGCGGCCGCGGGAAGGGTGACGTGGCCGGAGCCGTCGAGCGGCACGCAGAGGACGGCCGCACCCTCCCGGTCCGCATGGACGGTTCGGGAGGGCGGAGATCCGGACCCGGCCATGCGGAAACGACGAGTGCGTCCGCGCAGACCCAGCCCGGCTCGGCATCCAAGCCGGGATGTGCCGAAAGCCCAAGCGGAAATTCAAAAAGCGCTGCCCGGGACGAGGTCGAGAGTGGGAGATGTCGATCGCAAAGCGGATCGGTTCGTCTGCGGTTCAGTATCGACCGGAGGATTCAGCTTCCGCAGAGATTATCGAGCGACCATTCCGGTGACGGAACGAGCACTCCGAGTCGATCCAGCCGCTTCGGACGATCATCGAGCGCAGCCCGGACTTGTCTCGAACTGGAACAAGACGATCGCGGTCGATCCAAGGGGACGACAAGCGGCGGCTAAACCGCATTTGTCTTGTTGAACACGCCCTGTGCCTGTTGACGTGACGCCGGACTTGAAAGGATAGCGTAATGCATCCGGCGACTACGAGCGCCGGATGCGGGACGAGTCGAACCGGCCTCGTCGCAGGTTCGAGTCCCTACCGCCCTACCAACCCAGCTTCGAAGGAGCATGGATCATGACGAACCACCACGCGGCTTCCGATCGGTTCCGAGCCCGAGCCACCGTTTCGAAGGTTGGCCTCGACACGGCCGAACATTCCGGACGGTTTCCGGTAGGAATTTCAAGTACTCGGCAACTCATGGAGCTGAACAATGGACTCGCATATCACGTCGTTTCCCGAGGAAGCGCGCGATAGAATCGTCGAAGATACGTTCGTAACTTCGTCCCTTGCCGCGTCGACCGAGCGCCGCATCCTTGATGGAGCGGAGCCTCGAGGCGTCGCAGATACCGACGGCTACTCCGTCGTGTTCAAGGCCGGAGGCGCGATAGCTCGCGACCGGCTCGACGAGATCGGCGCTCTTGCCCGATCCCATTCCGAAAGCGCCGGGTTCCACCTGTTGGGCGTGTTCGCCGAGCTGGGCGACGAACGACCGGGCGTGTGCCGCGAACTTCTCGAGTTCGTCGAGGACTGGTCGATCGACGCGGTCTTCCTGGACCTGACCTCACCGACGCCGAACGCGTACATCGAGCTGGCTTGGCTCGTCCGGCAGCTGGCAGGGCTCGACGTCGAGATTCACTCGCTGATGCATAGGCGTCTCGGCCGGGCCGACCTCGACGCCCTGATCCATCTGGGCCTGACCGCCGCCGCAGAGATGGGCGCCGACGCGAGGGCGGCCCGGCCGCAGCCGCGATTCAACCGACGGCGCTACCGAACCGATCGGACCCGATCGCTTCCGCGATCCCGTGCGCCGATCGCGGACTACGATCGGTTCGTCCGGTGGGTGAACGCCGTCGGACCGCGGGCAGCGGCTACGGAGGTCGGCGAGGATCCGACACCGGCGTAGGTCCTGCCCGGATCCGGCATAAGGATGCCGGGTTCGTCGCCGGACATCCTGCGAGCGCTCGGGTCCGCCGCCGGCCAAGATCGGCGGCGGACCCACGGACGGGTTTCGGAGGCGGCGGCAGACGATCGGGATATCCCCGGCGGCATCGGACCGGACCCGAGCCCCGCCCGCGGCCTGCAGCTCCAAAGCGTGCGGGCCGCGGCACCGACTCGTGCCCGGAGCGGGTTCGACGTCTCCCGGACGCGCGACGGCATCCCGGAGCCAGTCGCCTTGCGCCGGTCCCCCTGCGCGGGTCCATGGCCCGTGCGTGGACGGGCGGCGCTTCGCCGACCTTGTTCGACGCTGCGCCGGCGAAATCGTCGAGGCTCGGTCGAGGGTGGATCGGCCTGTCGAAGATACCGATGCGCGCGATGTTCGGACGAGCCGACTTGGTCCTTCTCCACAAACTCCTCCCGGCTATGGGTCGCGACCGGGCGCACCGAGATGGAAAATCAGATTTTATGGTAATTTTCCGTTTGATTTAGCTGGCGGGTCGGCTTTCTCGATCCCGCCGGTGGTCCGATACCCAAGACCCTCAGAAGCGCACGTCATCGAAGATTGGTCGAAATGCTCGTCGAAGCTCATCGGCGGTCGGGCCTAACTCAAAGCGAACTCGCCTCGTGGCTCGGCCGATATCAATCCGTCGTCGCCGCCATCGAAGGTGGAGGAAGGCGGGTCGATTTCGTGGAGTTTCTGGACAACGCGGATGCTCTCGACATTGATGCCGCGACCTTGATCGCGATCGTCCGATCGGTCCGGACCTCATCCTGACGGATCAACCCTCGGACCCACGGGAAGGAAACAGTCGGCGAAGCGCATCCCGACGGTCCGGCGCCGGGAACCCGCCCGCTTGGCTTCGAGCGGAGGAGCGGATCTCCCGCGGGCGGAGCGCCTCCCCATGGACGGCGGCCGACGGTTCGGCGCCGTTCGCGGAAGGAGCGCCTGCGAGCATCTCGACGACTTCATGTCCCTCGAGGGTGCCGCGTGCCAGCAGTGCCTCCTTCAGCTGGTCGAACGCCGCGCGCCTGGATCTCAGGATGTAGGCCGCCTTGGCTGCGGCCGCGCGAAGTTCCTCCTCGATCGGAATCGAGTGCGTGGTGCCGGGATCGTGCGGGACCACCTGGAGCCGCTCTCCCAGCCCCCAGCGGAAGTGCATGCTCCACGCGACGGCGGTCGCCCTCTCGAGGTCCGAGGCGCATCCGGTCGACGAAGAACCGAGGACGAGTTCCTCCGCGGCCCGTCTGCCGAGCGGGACGGTCAGCAGGGCTCTGGCGCCGTCGATCGTCAACACTGTGGGGCAAAGAGGAGGGTCGGGAACGCCTGCTTGGCGCCCGGATCCGCCGTGTCGAGATGACGGATGGCCGAGCGGGCTACGTTGGCTGCGGAAGCGGTCCCGGCGGCCGGTCGGGGGCTCGGGAGGGGTCCGGCTCGATATCTCCTTTTCGGAGCTGGATTCCTTCCTTCACGGCGGAGGAGAAGTGGCCGCGATTCGGCCTGGGTCGATGTCCGGGCAGCATGAAGCCTCTTCCCTCCCGGCCGTTTCGAAACTCCACGGTGAAGCTGCCATTCCGGAATACGATTCGCTTGATGAAGCTTCTCAGATCCTGATTGACCCTGCTGCGCACCTGAGGGCTCTGATCCTTGGGGGAAGCGGAGATTCGCCGGTACAACGACAGAAGCCTGTCTGGAAATGACGCCTCGAGCATCTCGTTGGATCTCGCAAGGCTGTGCCTTAGATCCTGCAGCTCCGCGCTCAACGATTGCGATTCTTCTCTGAGTTCACGCAGACGGTCGTCGAGAGCCGGATCCGCGCTGACCTCCATGTGCTTCACCAGCCGTCGAATGCGTTCGGACCTATCGTTCAGCTGAAGCTCCTTCCCGGAGATAAGTCCACGCACCGTGCATGTCTCGGCCTCGGCACTTCGTAGGATCTGGTCGGCATGATCTCCGATGCAGAAGAAGACCATCAGCTCGGCGCGAGCATACACATATCGGAATCTGTGTTCGCAGTCGCCGACGAGAGATCTTTGACACACGAGAGCCGGACCGCGTGAACGTGTGCCTTTGTCTTGCATCGTCATGCCTCTGCCGCAGCAGCCGCAGACGCAGAGATTTTGCAGGAGGTTCCTGGAGGAGCCCTTCCGTCCGCCTCCGCCCTGCCTGAGGTCGGCCGCGGCTCGGGCCTGGTCGAAAATTTCGCGACTGACGGCGGCGGGATAGTAGTCCAATATGGGTTCCTGGCTCGTCCTTCGTCGATTTCCGGGCCACTTTCCCGGGAAATAGGTTCCGCAGGCTTCGCCGCCCGAGAGGATCTTCTGAACGTAGCTCTCGTTCCAGACCGGATGGGGCCGCTTGACGGATGGCTCGATCCACGGCTCGACCCTCCGGGCGATCAGCTCCTTCACGATCCGCCGGCGGCCCCACCCGCCGATCGCGCAGGCGAACATCCACCGCACCTCCCGGGCCCGATCCTCGATCAATTCATAGCCGCCGGGCTCAAGCCTCATCCATTCAGGGCACCTCCTTCCGTGCGGCTGTCCATTTTCGCGCGCGAGCCGATGCTTTTCCCGCCATGCTTCTGCAACTCGAGTCGATTTGAGCTCGCTTTCGGAATTCGCACGTCCGAAATGCATGATCGACATGATCATGGTGAGCATCCGCTGCATCGCGGTCCCGTCTTGCGTATATCGATAGCCGTCGAGAAACGTAACGATGGCAATGTCGTTCGAGACTATGCTCGTGAACATCTTCACGGCTTCAAACGGGTTCTCTCGGCTCAGGCGGTCGAGATTTTCCATCACGAGCGTCGATCCGGCCACGATCCGACCGGAGGCGATCGCTTCGAGGATCTGCCCCATCGCGCCGCGCCTGATGTGATCGGCCGTGAAGGCGCTGTGTCCGGCATCCTCCAGAGTCAGATCGGCTTCCACGCCGTTGCGGGCGCACCACTCCTCCGTTCCTTCGCGCTGTCGCGTGAATCCATGGCCTTCCGCCTGCTCCTCTCGGGAGACTCGGTGATATCGGATCACCAGTGCGCGGTCGGATGGGGTATCGAGGAAAGGATTGCGCATACGAGAGAGTACTGCTCCATGCCGTCGCTCGAAACAGGGTACAACGTGTTGATGAACGGGCCGCCCGGCTCGGGCAAGTCGATGCTGGCGGCGCGTCTTCCCTCGATCCTGCCACCGCTCACGCCGCGCGAGCTGCTCGACATCTCCATGATCCAGTCGGTGGCGGGCGCGCTGAAGGACGGGGCGCTCTCGAACCGCCGGCCGTTCCGGCAGCCGCACCATTCCGCCTCGATGGCGGCCCTGGTGGGGGGCGGCCTCGGGGCGCGGCCCGGTGAGGTCTCCCTGGCCCATGGCGGCGTGCTGTTCCTGGACGAGCTCCCCGAATTTTCCCCGCAGGTGCTCGACAGCCTGCGCCAGCCGATGGAATCCGGGGCGGTGATGATTGCCCGGGCCAACCACCGAATCACCTACCCGGCGCGGTTCCAGCTGGTCGCGGCGATGAACCCGTGCCGCTGCGGCCACGGTCTCGAACCGGGCTACGCCTGCCGGCGCGGGCCGAACGCGCGCTGCATGGCGCAGTATCAGGCGCGGATCTCCGGCCCGATGCTCGACCGCATTGACCTGCGCGTCGAGGTGGCGGCGGTGACGGCCGCCGACCTGATCCTGCCCGCGCCGGCCGAGGGCTCCCGCGAGGCGGCCGCCCGGGTGTCGGCGGCCCGCGCGCTCCAGGGCGCGCGCTACGCCGCGCGCGGCCTGCCGGAATCCACCACCAACGCGACCTGTCCCGCGACGCTGATCTCGGACGTCGCGAGCCCCGACGCCGACGGGACGGCGCTGATCCGCCAGGCGGCCGAGAGCATGCGCCTCTCCGCCCGCGGCTTCCACCGGACGCTGCGCGTCGCCAGGACCCTGGCCGACCTCGACGGCGAGGCGCAGGTCCGCCGGCTCCACCTCGCCGAGGCGCTGTCGTACCGCGGCCGGGGCGACAGCGCGGCGGCCGCCGCTTGAGCGCCGGACCGCGCGGCCCGGCCGACCTGACGGTCACGATCGGCCAGCACAGCAGCGCCGGCGGCAAGGCCGCCAACCAGGATTTCAACGGCGCGCTGGTTCCCGTCCAGCCGGCGCTGGGCCTGAAGGGGATCGCGGTCGCCCTCGCCGACGGGATCAGCAGCAGCGCGGCGGGCGCGGCGGCGAGCGAGACCGCGGTCAAGAGCTTCCTCAGCGACTACTACGCCACGCCGGACACGTGGTCGGTGAAGACCTCGGCGCAGCGCGTGATCGCGGCCACGAATTCCTGGCTCTACGCCGAGACGCGGCGCGGCGCCGATCCGAACGATGCCGACCGGGGCCACGTCACGACCTTCGACGCCCTCGTGCTGAAATCCCGCGTGGCCCACCTCTTCCACGTGGGCGATGCCCGGATCTGGCGGGTGTCCGGCCGGTCGCTCGAGCAGCTCACCGAGGACCACCGGGTCGTCGTCTCCGCGGCGGAATCGTATCTCGGCCGCGCCCTCGGAGCGCAGGGCCGCGTCGAGATCGACTATCACGCCGTGGGCGTCGAGGCCGGAGACACCTTCGTGCTGACGACGGACGGCATCCACGAGCATGTCCGGCCCCGCGACATGGTCGCGGAGATCGCTGCGGCCGAGACCCTGGACGCCGCCGCGCGGGCGATCGTCGAGATGGCCCTGGCGGCCGGCAGCCCGGACAACCTGACGATCCAGATCGTGCGGGTCGAGACCGTGCCGGAGGGCGAGCCGGCCGACCTCCTCGGCGAGGCCGAGGGGCTGGACCCGGCGCCGCTCCTCGACCCGCCCGCGGAGCTCGACGGCTTCCGCCTGCTGCGGATCCTCCACTCCGGTCCGCGCAGCCGCGTCTACTTGGCGGTCGAGGCGGAGACCGGCGCCCAGGTCGCGCTGAAGGTGCTGTCGCTGGACCTGCGGGACGATCCAGCCCAGCGGAAGCGCTTCGTCATGGAGGAGTGGATCGCGCGGCGGATCGACAATCCGCACGTGCTGAAGGCCCATCCCCAGGCCGGCCGCCGCAGCCACCTCTACACGGTGATGCGCTACGTCGACGGCCAGACCCTGACCCAGTGGATGCGCGACCACGCGGCGCCCGAGCTGGAGGCGGTGCGGGGGCTCGTCGAGCAGCTCGCCCGGGGCGTGCAGGCCTTCCATCGGCGGGAGATGGTCCACCAGGACCTGCGGCCCGACAACGTCCTGATCGACCCGGCCGGCACCGTCCAGATCATCGATTTCGGCGCGACCCAGGTCGCCGGAGTCGTCGAGGGCGACCCGCGGAACGACCCGGCGGAGATCCTGGGCACGGTGCAGTACACGGCGCCGGAGTGCTTCCTCGGCGCCCCGGGGACCGCCCAGTCGGACGTCTTCGCGGTCGGCGTGATGACCTACCAGATGCTCACGGGGCGGCTGCCCTACGGCGACGCGGTGCCCCGGGCCCGGACGCGCGCGGCGCAGCGGCGGCTGCGCTACGCGTCGGCGCTGACTGTGCGCCCGCTGCTGCCGGTCTGGGTCGACGGCGCGCTGCGCAGGGCCGTCCATCCCGATCCGCAGCGGCGCTACGCGACCGTGTCGGCCTTCGTCCACGACCTTCGCCACCCCAACCCGGCTTTCACGGATGGCCGGCGGGCGTCGCTCCTGGAGCGCGACCCGCTGCTGTTCTGGCGCCTGCTGTCGCTGGTGCTCGGGCTCGTCGCGCTGGTGCTCGCGGCGATCCTGATCGCCGGCCCGCGTCGGTGAGCCCCGGCTCGCGCCTTAGGGATCCAGCTCCGGGTAGCGGCGGAAGATGCCGTCCTCGTTGGACGGGATCCGGCGCGCGCTGGCGAGGTAGGCGGCGAGCCGCGGGCGCCGCGCCACGGTCTCGTGGAGCCGCGCCACCTGCGGGGTCCTCCGGAGGGCCGCGGCGGTGGCCTTGGGGAAGGCGTAGAGCAGGCCGTCGACGAGCTGGAACAGCGACAGGTCGGCGTAGCAGAGATCCGCTCCGACGAGGCGGCGGCCGCCGTTGGCCGCAAGCACGCGTTCGAAATAGCCGAGATATTTCGGGATGCGCTCGCCCCGGAATTCGGCCGCCCGGCGCAGCGCCTCGGCCTTCTGATCCGCGTAGTACAGGCCGACGCCGACGGGATGGTGGGTGTCGTGCGCCTCGTCGACCGCGTCGGCGACGGTGAGCTGGAGCTGATGGGTCCAGATCCGGTCGCGCTCCGACGGGCCCACGAGCCCGAGGCGCGGTCCGAGATAGAGCAGGATCGCGGCGCTCTGCCCGACGACGACGTCGCCGTCGCGCAGGAAGGGCGGTGCCAGGGGCGGTCGCGGATCGGAGGGGTCGGACAGTCGGTCGAGCATCGGTCCGATGCCGCCGGAATCGTCGTCCTGGCGGGCCACGTCGACGTAGTCGGCGCCGGCCTCCTCGAGGGCGAGGCGGACGAACTCGCCGCGCCCCTGGATCATCGGCCAGTAATGGAGCTCGTAGGGCATCGCCGCCTCCGGGTCGGGGAAGGCGCGGCGACCCCGGACGGTTCCCGCTCAGTTGTTCTCGGCCGGCTCCTCCGCCGAGGCCTTCTCGAGCGGCGGCTCGGCGCTGGCGACGGCCTTGCGGGCGAACATCGGCTGAAGGCGCTCGGCGAGCTGCTGGTCCAGATGCTTGACGTACGCGCCCTTGAAGTAGCGCTCACCGGTCTTCGCGCCGTAGAGGTTGTCGTGGGTCCGGATCATCGCAGCGACCTCCGGGCGGCACAGGAAGCCCGTGATGCCGACGGCCTCGTACCAGCGGCCGGCGCGCGCCTCTGCCGTCGCCTTCGGGTTCGACAGCACCGTCTCGGCGAAGCACGCGGTGGCGGCCTGCCGCAGCGGCGCCAACACCTTCTCGGCCTCCGCCGCGTTCACCTTCGGGGCGGCCGGGTGCCGGTGAGGCCGCGCCTCGGCGGCCGAGACGAGCGCGAGGACGGCGAAGGTGGCGAGGATCGAAGTCTTCATACGGGCGGCCTCGTCGGGTGTCCGAACCGTGTTCAGCTCTCGCTCATGATTGCGTCGGGATCGGGGCTGGCGGTTCGGTCCGGGTGCCCGATTCCGGGCAAGATCCGGGCTGTTTCGCGACGGCCACAGCCGCGCTCAGCCGCGCCGCTCCGCGTTCCAGTGTCCCCGGCAGGCCAGGGCGCAGGTCGAGACCCAGGTTCCGGCACCGAAGCCGTCCGAGCCCAGGCGTCCCCGCACGTCGGCGGTGGCGGCGCCGTTGGAGATCGAGCCGCGGATCGCCCCGTTCCGCGCGACGCCACCCTCGACCACGAAGGCAGTCCCGATGAAGCGCGCCCGCCCGCGCTCGATCCGCACCGGGTAGCGGTAGGCACGGTCGCAGTTCCCCGTCTCGGTGATGATCTCGACGCTCCAGGTGCCGTCGAACCGATCGGGCAGGGCGGCGGCGCGGGGGGCGGACGCGGCGGGCAGCGTGCCGGCGAGGAGCAGGGCGACGGCGATGCGGGGCGTCATGCGGATCCGGAGTGCCTAGAGCTTCGGGGAGACCGGCGCCCCGTCAGCGCGGGGCCTGCGGCGCGGGCGTTCGCATGGCCGCACGGAGTGCCGCGTTGAGGAGGGCGAGGAGGTCGCAGCCGACATGCAGGAAGGCGGCCACGCCCGCCTGCTTCAGCGGCTCGGCCAGATCCGTCGGCTTCCCGGCGAGGTAGACCGGTCCGGCGCCGGCCCCGGTCAGCGCCTCCGCGGTCGCGACCGCGCGCTCGGCGTAGATCCCGTCGGTGGAGCAGATGCAGGCGAGGCTCGCGCCGGACTCCCGGAACGCCGCCGCCGCCGCCTCGGCATCGGGGAAGCCCTCGTTCGACAGAGCCTCGAGCCCGCCGGCCGCGAAGGCGTTGGCCGCGAAGGTCGCCCGGGCGTTGAAGGCCGCCACCGGGCCGAGATTGGCCAGGAACACGACCGGCCTGCGACCGGTCTTGGCGAGGAAGGCGTCCGAGGCGTCTCGCAGGGCCTCGTAGGGCTCCGCGAGGCGCTGGGACGGCAGCGCGTCGCAGGCGACCGCCGAGCCCGCGCCGAAGTTGGATCCGCGCACCGCCGCCACGGGAGACACGTCGAGAACCGTGACCGGCTTCTCGGGGAGGTTCGGGAATTCGCTCGCCCCGGTGAGCGGTTCGCGGCGGGTCGCCACCGCCTTGGCGCGGGCCTCGCGGGTCACCTCGATCCGCCGCTGGAGCTTGCCGACGCTGAGCGAGGCGACGATGCCGCCCTCGGCCTCGATCGCCTGGAACGCCGCCCAGCCCGCCTCGGCGAGCTCGGCCGTCAGGGCCTCGAAACCGCCGGCGCCGGCCGCGGGGTCGCTGACCCGCGCGAGGTGCGATTCCTCGATGAGCACGATCTGGCTGTTGCGCGCCACGCGCCGGGCGAAGGCGTCGGGCAGGCCGAGGGCCTGCGTGTAGGGCAGGACCGCGACGCTGTCGGCGCCGCCCATGCCGGCCGAGGCCGCCGCCATGCCGGTGCGGAGGATGTTCACGAACGGGTCGCGCTTGGTCATCATCCGCCACGCGGTCTCGGCGTGGAGCCGCAGCGGCTTCGGCTCGAGGCCGCAGGCCTGCTCCACGCGCGCCCAGAGGCGCCGCATCGCGCGGAACTTCGCGACGGTGACGAACTCGTCGGCATCGGCCGCGAGCAGCACGGCGACGCGGTCGCGCGCGCTCGCGAGATCGTGACCGGCCGCTTCCAGGGCGCGCAGGTGGGCGACGGCGGTGGCGAGCACCGCGCCGAGTTCCGCTGCCTCGCCGGCGCCGCCCTCGTGGTAGGGCCGGCCGTCGGCCAGGAAGGCCCGGCCGCGGAATCCCGCCGCCTCCAGCTCGGCCACGGCCTCGGCGAGGCGGGGCGCGATGTCGGTCCAGACGGCTCCGAGGCTGCCGGTGGCGGCCAGGACGCCGACGGGATCGAGCCCCAGATCGACGTCGTAGGTCGACAGATCCTCGCCGCGGCGCTCCGCCAGAGCCTTGACCAGCCGGGCCACCTCCAGGCCGCGGCCGCCGGCATCGATCCGCAGGGCGATCAGCGGCAGCATCACGCCCTTCAGGGCGGCGTCGAGCTCCTCGACGCTCGCCGCGGTGAGACCGTAGCCGCGGGCGCCCGGCGCGCCCGCGAAGGCGAGCACGAGGGCATCGGCCCCGCCCTCGAGGTCGGTGAGCGCCTGCGTGTTGGCGGTTTCGAGGTCGGGATGGTCGACCCGCTGGGCGATCCGCCAGGATCCGGGCTCGCGCACCGGCTGCGCCGCCGGCTCGGCCGGTCCGTAGAGGGGCTCGATCCGCAGGCCGTCGGCCGTCCGCGACACCAGCCGCTTCTCGAAATCGGCGCCCTTCAGGACGCCTTCGACGAGGCCGAGCCAGCGCGCCCGGTCTGCGGGCTCGAAGAGGTCGGCGAGCGGTCTGTCTTCCATCGGTACGTCCCAGGGCGCGGCGTCTTCTGCACCGCTTTCATGCGTTTGCCTCGCACGCCGCTCCGCCGCTGGCAATCGCCCGATGGTTGAGGAAAGCTGAAGCCGCGGATCACCGATTTTTGAGTGATGCGGCGCAGGTGCGGTGAGGGGCACCTGTCAATCCGGATCGCGAGTCCGAGCCGCTGCCGGCGAGCCCGGGCCGACCGAACGGGGCGCTCTCTCCCCGCGTCAGCCGAGGATGATCAGGCCGGCGAAGCCGAGGGCACCGACGATGATCCGCCACCACGCGAACAGCCAGAAGCCGTGCCGGGAGACGTAGTCGAGGAGAAACCGCACCACGAACAGCGCCGAGACGAACGACACGATGAAGCCGATCGCGATCAGCCCGACATCGTTGCTCGACAGGTACTTGTAATTGTCGAGCAGGTCCTTGGCGAAGGCACCCGCCATGGTCGGCATCGCGAGGTAGAACGAGAACTCGGTGGCCGAGCGCTTGTCGGCGCCCATCAGCATCGCGCCCACGATCGTGGCGCCCGAGCGCGAGACGCCGGGGATCATCGCCAGGCACTGGAAGATGCCGATCTTCAGGTCCATCGGCAGCGAGAAGTCGTAGACGTCGGTCTTCTTCACCTCGAGGTCGGTGTCGTCGATGACGAGGAGCACCAGGCCGCCGGCCACCAGGGTCGCGCAGACGATCCACGGGTTGAACAGGTAGGCCTTGATCAGCTTCGAGAAGAGGCCGCCGATGATCGCCGCCGGCAGGAACGCCACCAGGATGCCGAGGACGAAGCGGCGCGCCTTCGGATCGGACGGCAACGCGGTGGCGATCCCCAGGAGGCGGCGGAAATACACCAGCAGGATCGCCAGGATCGCGCCGAGCTGGATCAGCACCTCGAAGGTGTTGTTCGGCGAGTGGAAGCCGATGAAGTGCCCCACCAGCAGCTGGTGGCCGGTGGAGGAGACCGGGATGAACTCGGTCGCCCCCTCCACCAGGGCGAGCAGCACTGCCTTGCCGATGCTTGCCGGATCCATCGCGACGCCCTGTGCCGCGCGCGCGGCGACCCCCGTCGGGCCACCGCCTGCCACGCGAAATGGTTGTACCCGAGGCTTCGCCGATCAGGGTTGACGGGCAGTTACCGGGCCCGGCCGCGCGTGTTAAGGGCTCGGCAACGGTCGGGCAATAACGCTCGGTCCGAAGTCCTCTGCGCCGAAGACCTGCGCTTCAGGACCCACGACGAGCGCGGGACCGGCCGCGCTGGCAGACCGAACGTCCCGCACGGCCTCGATGGCAACCCTCTACCATTTCCCCTTCTGCGCGAATTCCCGTTTCATCCGTCTCGTGCTCGCCGAGATGGGCATGGAGCCGACGCTGTTCGAAGAACGGCCCTGGGAACGGCGCGACGACTTCCTGCTGATCAACCCGGCGGGCGTCACGCCCGTGCTGCTGGAGCAGAACGGGCTCGTGGTTCCCGGCGCCGGCGTCATCGCCGAGTACCTCGACGAGACCCGCGGTCTCGGGCTCTCGGGGCGGCGGATGCTGCCGGAGGACACCGTCGAGCGCGTCGAGGTGCGGCGCCTGCTCGACTGGTTCCTGGTCAAGTTCGAGTCCGAGGTGACCGCCTACCTCGTCAACGAGAAGATCTCGAAGCGCTTCATGTCGGCCAACGAGGGCGGCGGCCCGCCCGACATGAACGCGATCCGCGCGGCGCGGTCCAACGTGCGCTACCACCTCAAATACATCGGCTACCTCATCGCGCGCCGGCGCTGGATCGCCGGCGACAACCTGACCTATGCCGATCTCGCGGCGGCCGCCCATCTCTCCTGCGTCGACTACCTGGGCGACGTGCCCTGGGACGAGGACGAGATGGCGCGGAACTGGTACGCCCGCGTCAAGTCGCGGCCCTCGTTCCGCGCCCTGCTCGCCGACCGGGTGGCCGGGATGGCACCGGCCGCCCACTACGCGGATCTGGATTTCTGAACGCCCGACGGACCTACCACGGCGCCGACCTGCGCCGCCTCGTCGAGACCCGGGCCCGGACGCTCGGGTTCTGCGGCCTGCGCGTGACCCGTCCCGACCGGCTGCCCGACCTGCCCGGCCGCCTGTCCGCCTGGCTCGCCGAGGGCGCCCAGGGCACCATGGACTGGATGGCGGAGCGGGCCGACCAGCGCGCCAGCCCGATCGCGCTCTGGCCCGGGGTGCGCAGCATCCTGGTCCTGGCGATGAGCTACCGTCCGGAGCACGATCCCCTCGACCTCGTGGCGCGCCGCGACCGCGGTGCCGTCGCCGCCTACGCGCAGCGGCGGGATTATCACGAGGTTTTGAAGGGCCGCCTGAAGGAATTGGGCGGGTATCTGTCGGCCAAGGGCGACGTGCGGGTGAAGGTCTTCTGCGACACCGCCCCCGTCATGGAGAAGACCCTGGCGGAGGCGGCCGGCCTCGGCTGGCAGGGCAAGCACACGGTGCTGATCTCCCGCGGGCACGGCAACTGGCTGCTCCTCGGCGCGATCTACACGAGCGCGGAATTCGAGCCCGACCAGCCGGAGCCCGACCATTGCGGCTCCTGCCGCGCCTGCCTGGACGTCTGCCCCACCGACGCCTTCCCGGCACCCTACCGGCTCGATGCCCGCCGCTGCATCTCGTACCTGACGATCGAGCATGCCGGGCCGATCCCGGCAGCGTTCCGGGAAGCGATCGGCAACCGGGTGTTCGGCTGCGACGATTGCTTGGCCGTCTGTCCGTGGAACAAGTTCGCCCGCACCGCGGCGGAGCACCGGCTCGCCGCGCGTGCGGACCTGGCGGCCCCGGCGCTCGCGGATCTCGCGGGCCTCGACGACGCGGCGTTCCGCGCCTTCTTCGCCGGCACGCCGGTGAAGCGTACCGGGCGCGACCGCTTCCTCCGCAACGTCATGATCGCGATCGGGAATTCCGATGACCCATCGCTCGCGGAGGCGGCGGTCGCGCGCCTGCGCGACCCGTCTGCACTGGTGCGCGGCATGGCGGTCTGGGCCTGCGCCCGGCTGCTGGCGCCCGAGGCCGTGCGGGCGCTCGGGCGGCAGCACGGCGATTCCGAGACCGACGCCCACGTGCGAGACGAGTGGCGGGCCGCCACCGGCTTGACGGAACCGCGGACGGACGAGACATCCGCGGCATGAACCTCTTCGTCTTCGGGCTCGGCTTCACGGGCCGCCACTTCGCCGAGCGGGCGCGGCCGCGTTTCGGGACCGTCCGCGCCACGGTGACCGACCCCGCGGCCGCCGACCGCGTCGCGGCGGAGACGGGCTTCGCCATGCGCGCCTTCGGGCCGGAGGCCGACGATCCCCGGATCGCGGCGGATCTCGCCGACACGGACGTGCTCCTCGTCTCGGCGCCCCCCGGCGAAGCCGGCGACCCGGTGCTGGCCCGCTACGCCGACGCCGTCGCGGCGAGCCGGATCCGGTGGATCGGCTACCTGTCGACCATCGGCGTCTACGGCGACCAGGGCGGCGCCTGGATCGACGAGACCACGCCGGCGACCCCGCGCAGCGCCCGGTCCAAGGTGCGCGTCGACGCCGAGGCGGCGTGGCTGGCGCTCGGCGCCGCGACCGGCAAGGCCGTGCAGGTCTTCCGGCTCTCGGGCATCTACGGACCCGGGCGCAACCCGATCGTGAAGCTGCGGGAGGGGCGCTCGCAGCGCATCGTGAAGGCCGGGCAGGTCTTCAACCGCATCCACGTCGACGATATCGCCACGACGCTGCTCGCCTCCATCGACCGGCCGCGGCCGGGGGCGATCTACAACGTCACCGACGACGAGCCGACCGCGCCCCAGACCGTGACCGAGCACGCGGCGGCCCTCACAGGCCTGCCGCTGCCGCCGGAGATCGATTTCGAGACCGCCGACCTGTCGCCGATGGCGCGCAGCTTCTACGGCGAGAACAAGCGCGTGCGGAACCGGCTGATCCGCGACGAGCTCGGCGTCGCGCTCGCCTACCCGACCTATCGCGAGGGGCTCGCCGCGCTCAAGGACCAGCCCTGATCAGGCCTCGAGGTGGCGCGGCCGGACGAGGCGGCGGAGCAGGCCGTCGCGCGGGCCGACCATCATCGAGGCGACGTAGAGCGCGCCGGCCGCCAGCACGATGGCCGGCCCGCTCGGCACGTCGTACCGGTACGACAGGCTGAGCCCCGACACGCTCGCCAGGGCTGCGATCAGCATCGAGACCGGGATCAGCCCGGCCAGGTCGCGGGCCCAGAACCGGGCCGCCACCGCCGGCAGCAGCATCAGCCCCACCGCCAGCAGCGTGCCGAGGGCCTGGAACCCGCCGACGAGGTTCACCACCACCAGCGCCAGGAAGGCGAGGTGGACTGGGCCGCCGCTGCGGCTGACGCTCCGCAGGAACAGCGGGTCGACGCATTCCATCACGAGCGGCCGGTAGATCAGGGCGAGGGCCAGCAGGGTCAGCGTGCTGATGCCGCCGAGCAGCCACAGGGCGGCGTCGTCCAGCGCCAGGACCGAGCCGAACAGGAAGTGCATGAGGTCGATCTGCGATCCGCGCAGCGACACCAGCAGCACGCCGGCCGCGAGCGAGATGAGGTAGAAGGCCGCGAGGTTGGCGTCCTCCCGCACGACCGTCGCCCGGGTGACCGCGCCGGCCAGGAGGGCGACCGCGAGACCGGCGACGAGGCCCCCCAGCGTCATCGCCGGCAGCGACAGGCCGGCGACGAGGAAGCCGACCGCGGCGCCGGGCAGGATCGCGTGGCTCATCGCGTCGCTCATCAGGCTCATGCGGCGCAGCGTCAGGAACACGCCGATGGGCGGCGCCGAGACCGACAGGGCGAGGCAGCCCGCCAGGGCCCGGCGCATGAAGCCGAACTCCACGAACGGCGCGAACAGGGATCCGAGCGGATCGGTCACGCGGCGTCCTCGTGGTGGTGATGGTCCGCGCCGCCGTGATCGTGCGCCGCCGCGACGGCGCGCGGACCGGCGCAGATCGCCGCGCCCTCGTCCCAGGCCTCGGACAGGTTGCGCGCGCGGGCGAGATTCTCGGACGTCAGGACCCTCGCGGTCGGACCCCAGGCCACGGGCTCCCGGGCGAGCAGCAGCGTCGTCGGGAAATGCGCGCGGACCTGCTGGAGGTCGTGGAGGGCCGCGACCACGGTCCGCCCCTCGCCGTGCCACGTGCGGATGAGCGCCAGGAGATCGTCGACCGTCCGCGCGTCGATCCCGGTGAACGGCTCGTCGAGGAGCACGACCGGGCAGTCCTGCAGGATCAGGCGGGCGAACAGGGCGCGCCGGAACTGTCCGCCCGACAGGGTGCCGATCGGCCGAGCCGCGAAGCCGTCGAGGCCGACCGTGGCCAGCGCCGCCTCGATCGCCGGGCGCCGCCGGGTGAGGCTGCGCCACGCCCCCGCGCGCCGCCAGAGGCCCATGCCGGCGAGATCCATGACGGTGAGCGGGAAGCTCCGGTCGATCTCGTCGACCTGCGGCATGTAGGCGAGGGCGCCGGCGCGCTCGATGCGGCCGTCCAGGCAGCGGATCTCCCCGGCCATGCCCTTGAGGAGCGTCGACTTGCCGGCCCCGTTCGGGCCGACGAGGGCGAGCAGGTCGCCGGCCCGCACGGATCCGTCGAGGTGGTGGACCGCCGGATGCCGGTCGTAACCGAGGGTGAGCCCGACGAGGCGGATCGGATCCGGGCGCGCGGTGCTCATGTCGCCAGCGCCCAGGCGATGGTCAGCCAGACCAGCGCCGAGAGCAGCGCGGCGAGCGCCAGCCGCAGGCCGATCCCGCTCTGGAACAGCGATCGCCGCGCCGCGTGTCTCGGGCTGGGAATGGTCGGCACGGGGTCCTCGTCGCGCGCTCACGCCGGCGCGGGCACCACGCGGGGCTACTGGTGCGGTGCTGGGCGGCGGTGATACACTGTAACAAACCCGCGGGACAACCTGCGGATCACGTCTGGAGCGATCATGCACCGTCACGAGGGTCACGACGCGTGCCACGCCGGCACCGGTGACATGCTCGCGCGGGCCGAGGCCCTGTGTCGCGAGCGCGGTCTTCAGTTCACGCCCCTGCGCCGGGAGGTCCTCGAGGCGGTGGCTGAGTCCGCCAAGGCTCAGGGCGCCTACGACATCGCGGAGCGGCTGAGCGCGCCGGGCAAGCGCGTGGCCCCGGTCTCGGTCTACCGCGCCCTCGACTTCCTCATGGAGCAGGGTCTGGTCCACCGGATCGCGAGCCGCAACGCGTTCATTCCCTGCGCGCACGGCCACGCCCCCGGGGAGGGGGTCATCTTCCTGATCTGCCGCACCTGCGGCGGCGTCGACGAGGCCTCGTCGGAGGAGGTCGAGGGCAGCCTGGGGCGCACGCTGGAGCGGGCCGGGTTCACACCGACCCACAGCATCCTGGAGGTCGAGGGCGATTGCGGCGCCTGCCGGGGCCGGAAGCAGGCCCCCTGAGGAGTCCCGCCCGGGCCGAGCCGCCCGGCCATCCGAGCGCGCCTCGCGAACCGGGAGCGCCGGGCGACCCCGGGTGGCGGTCAGAACGCGTTCTGGTAGGCGCGGCGCGAGACGACCGTCTGGATCATGATCTGGATGTCGAACCAGATCGACCAGTTGTCGATGTAGTGCAGGTCGCAGGCAACGCGCCGCTCCATGGCGAGGTCGGTCTGCGTCTCCCCACGGTAGCCGTTGACCTGGGCCCAGCCGGTGATGCCGGGCTTCACGTTGTGGCGTCGCGCGTAGAGGGCGATCCGGCGCTCGAAGCTCCGATCGTGCGCCAGCGCGTGCGGACGGGGTCCGACCAGCGACATCTCTCCGCGCAGGACGTTGATCAGCTGGGGCAGCTCGTCGAGGTTCGTCCGGCGCAGGATCGCGCCGATCCGGGTGATGCGGCTGTCGTTGCGGGTCGCCTGCCGGAAGGCGGCGTTCGGATCCGCCCGCATCGACCGGAACTTGAAGACGCCGAACGGCTGCTGGTTGAAGCCGTAGCGCTTCTGCCGGAAGAAGACCGGGCCGCGGCTGTCGAGCTTGATCGCCACCGCGATCGCGGCGAGCAGCGGCGAAAGCGACACGAGGGCGATGGTCGCCACCGTCAGGTCGAGGGCGCGCTTCAGCATGACCTCGCCGACGTTGAGCGGCCGACGGCCGATGTTGATCCCCGAGACGCCGCCGACCCGGGCGACCTGCAGGTCCGGGAACCGGTCGAGGACCGCGCCGGGACGCAGGTGGAGGGCCGAGGGCACCCGCAGGAAGGCGTCGATGCAGCGCTCGACCTCCGCGGTGTCGGCCCAGGGCACCAGCACGAAGACGTCGTCCGGCCGCAGGAAGCGGACGACGGAGACGGCGAGGTCGAGATCCTCCTGCAACTGGTCGTGGCGCGTGGCCGCGTCGGCGCCGGGGTCGACCCGCCGCAGGTAGCTCGTCCCGATGATCCGCGAGCCGAGCTGGTCGACCTCCTTGCCGGCGTAGAAGCGCGCGATGTCCTCCTCGTAGCCCACGAGGTGGATCCGGCTGGCGGTGGCCGATCCGGCGCTCAGCCGCTCGCGCACGAGCCGGCGCACCGCGGCCCGCGCCGCGATGAGCACCGGCAGGCCGGCGGCGAAGATCCCGAGTGAGACGAGCCGCGAGTAATCGTTGGTCGTCTTCGTCATGAAGCTGACGACGAGCACGGCGGCCCAGGCGATCAGCCAAAGCGAGGCCACCCGCTGGACGCCCGGCTTCTGCGCCATCACGTTCTCGAGGCTGTACTCCTCGCGCAGGACGTTCGTGGCGACGATCACCAGCGCCAGCAGCGCCGACAGCCGCGAGCCGCGGACGAGACCCGCCCACACCGTGCCGTCCTGCGCGAGGACTTGGTAGGCGCATTCGAGGCCCAGCGTGACCGCCACGATCGCCGCGATGTCGGTGGCGGCGAGAGTCATGGACAGGGCGATGCGTGCCAGCGCACGGCCGCGGCGCGGCAGCAGGGCCGACCACACATTGCGGCGGCGCTCCGCCGAGGTCGGCAGCGCCTGAAACGTCTCCGGAAGCCGATCGTGAAACATCTGACCCGCAACGTCCCGTCTTAGTCGGACTCTGTACCAGTCTGAGACACGAAAGGTTTCAGCGCCGCCTGGTGACGGTCACGGAGCAAGCCGCGGGCCCGGCGGGTTCACGATCGCAGTCGCGGATGAGCGCTGCGACTTAGGGCCTGCTTCCGGAGGAGGCAATACATAGTTAATGCTGAGTGACTGTTCGGCGCAGCCGGCCGTCGCGAGGTTTGACGGGGGACCGTTTTCGCCGGAGCTATTTCAATTCACGCGAGTTTCTTTCATCGCGGTTTCAACCGGATCGGCGCCTCGAATGACCCCGGCCGAAGGGCGGCCGGGGTCCGCCGCGTTCAGACGGCGTCCGCGTCCTGGCGCGCATCGGCCGTCCCGCCGACCGTCTGGATCGTCTCGAAACCCTCGAATTGGGGGTGGCCGAGATACAGGGGCTTGGTCGAGGGCACGCGGCCATGCGCCTTGCGGAACTGCTCGGACCGGGTCCAGGCCTCGAAATCGGCACGCGATCGCCAGATCGTGTGCGAGGCGTAGAGCACGTGGTCCTCGTGCTCGGGGCCGCGCAGCAGGTGAAACTCGACGAAGCCCGGCATCTCGCCGAGGTGGCTGTCGCGCCCGAGCCAGACGGCCTCGAAATCCGCCGTCGCGTCCTTAACGACCTTGAAGCGATTCATCGCGATGAACATGCGTGCCTCCTGCGCGGTACCGAACCTACATGCCCCTGTGGTCCTAAGGGGTGCCGCCGCGCGGCGACAAGGCGCACCTCGAAAGCAGCCCTGACCTCCACGTCGACATTTGAGCAACAATGTTGCAAAGATGTGTGGGCTTAAACTAGAAGATGTAACCTTCGACTTGCGAAGCTTGACAACTTGGTGTCCTACTGCGCCCCGGTTCACCTGTGTCGGGATCAGGGCTATAGCCGGACATCGGCACGGAGTACCGGCAACCTGGCGTGCAGGACATGCGACTAAGGGGCGGACGGTGAAGCGGCGCGACAGCGAGGCGAAGACACCCCGTCCGCAGGAGGATGCAGCCCACGCCATGGACAAGGATTCCTCCGGCCAGACGATGCCGAAGCAGACGACGGACGTCGATCGCCTCGTCGGCATCCGGATCACAGCGCTGCGCAAGGCTCGCGGCATGAGCCAGACCGCGCTGGGCAACGCGGTCGGCGTGACCTTCCAGCAGGTTCAGAAATACGAGAAGGGCCAGAACCGGGTCGGGGCCGGCCGGCTGCGCGAGATCGCGCGCCTCCTCGAGGTTCCGGTCTCCGCGTTCTTCGAGGAGAACGAGCCGCGCGAGAACGCGCAGGAGGACGTGTTCGGCTTCCTCAGCGCCCACGGCGCCATCGAGCTGCTGCGCGCCTACGCCCAGATCGAGGACGAGCAGATGCGCCGCGACGTGCTCGCGCTGGTCCGCAGCGCCGCGCGACTCGCGCAGAACCGCGGCGCAACCGCGCCGACGACGGATCCGGCCTGACCGGCGCGCGAAACAGGCTTCACCTCGGGGACCTTCGAAGCGGCTGCGCCGAGCCCGGCGTCACGGCGGATCGGTCGCGATCAGGTGGAAGAAGCTGCCGGTGACGGGTCCAACCCGGTGGCCGGCCAGTCCCAGATCGACACCTTCGGCATCCGTCACGCGGGCGAGCGCCGTTTCCTCCGGCGCGATCGGCGAGAGCTCGCTGGCGTAGTGGAATTCGTGGCCGACAAGGCGCGTGCCCGCGGCGCCGAGCAGGCCGGATTCGCAGAGCCGCGCGACGCGATAGCCGAGATGCAGCTTGCGCCGGTGATACGAGGTCGCGACCGGCAGCAGTCCGGCCATGGCATGGGTTGCTCCGTCGGCATCCTGCAACGTCTCGCCCAGGACCATGTAGCCGCCGCACTCCCCGTGGACCGGCCGGGTCCGCGCGAAGCGGCGCAGCCTGTCCAGGAAGCGGGTCGCGCCGGCGATCGGGCCCGCGTGCAGTTCCGGATAGCCGCCCGGCAGCCAGCAGACGTCGCAATCCTCGGGCGGTCCCTCGTCGGCCAAGGGCGAGAACGGCACGAGCTCGGCGCCGGCCATCCGCCACCCGGTCTCAAGATGCGGGTAGAGGAAGCTGAACGCCGCGTCCCGGGCGACCGCCACGCGCTGTCCGGGCGGCCGGGGCAGGCGGCCACCGGAGGGCGGTACGGTGCCGCTCGCGCAGGCCGTCACGGCGTCGAGGTCGATGCCCGCCTCCGCGAGGTCGGCGAGCCTGTCGAGGCGCGCGGCGAGATCCGCGGTCTCGCCGGCCTGCACGAGCCCCAGGTGGCGCTCGGGCAGGACGAGCTGCGCGTCGCGCATCAGCGCGCCGAGCACCGGCAGCCCCGCGCGCTCCATGCCGGCTTCGACGAGGCGCCGGTGACGGGCGCTCGCCACCTTGTTGAGGATCACGCCGGCGATCCGGATGCGGGGATCGTAGAGCTTGCAGCCGAGCGCCACGGCGGCCGCCGATTGCGCCGCGCCCGACACGTCCACCACGAGCACCACCGGCCAGCCGTAGCGCGCGGCGATGTCGGCATTCGCCCCGGTGCGGTTCTCGGCCGCCCGGACGCCGTCGAACAGGCCCATGGACCCCTCGGCGATCAGCAGATCGGCCGCCGCCGCCGTCGCGCCCGCCAGCGCGTCGAGGAGCGGCGGCGCCATGGCGAAGCTGTCGAGGTTGAAGCTCGGATGGCCGGTCGCGGCCTGGTGGAAGGCCGGATCGATGTAGTCCGGGCCGCACTTCGCGCCGCGCACCCGCAGGCCGCGCCGGGTGAGGGCGCGCATGAGCGCGAGGGCGACGGTCGTCTTGCCGGAGCTGGAGCGCGGCGCCGCGACGAGGAGGCCGGGGGCACTCACGACCGCGACCCCACCGTGCCGCCCGGCCGGTAGCGCCGGTCGTAGTCGGGCGCGTAGAGGGCGCTCTCGCGGAACTCCGCGGCGCCCAGCGCCGGTCCGACCAGGATCAGGGCGGTGCGCTCCAGACCGGCCTCCGCGACGAGCCCGGGCAGCGCGGCGAGATCGCCCACGAGCGCCCGCTCGTCCGGCCAGGAGGCTCGGAACACCGCCGCCGCCGGGCAAGACGGGCCGTAGAAGGGGATCAGCTCGGCGGCGACGGCCTCGACGACGTGGATCGACAGGTGAATCGCCAGGGTCGCGCCGGTGGCCGCGTAGGCCGCCAGCGTCTCCCGCTCGGGCATGGCGCTCGCCCGCCCGGAGGTGCGGGTCAGGACCACGGTCTGGGCCACGCCCGGGACCGTCAGCTCCCGGCGCAGCAGCGCGGCCGCGGCCGCGAAGGCGGGGACACCCGGCGTCACCGTGTAGGGAATGGCCAGCGCGTCGAGCCGGCGCATCTGCTCGGCCAGGGCGCTCCAGATCGACAGGTCGCCGGAATGCAGGCGCGCCACGTCCTGGCCGGCCGCGTGCGCCGAACGGATCTCCGCCAGGATGGCGTCGAGGTCGAGGGGCGCCGTGTCGACGATCCGGGCACCGGGCGGGCACCAGCCCAGGATCTCGGGTGCGACGAGCGACCCGGCGTAGAGGCAGACGGGACAGGCGGCGATGCGGTCGCGCCCGCGCACCGTGATCAGGTCGGCCGCGCCGGGGCCGGCGCCGATGAAGTGGACGGTCATGGTTCCCGTGTCGTGTCGTATCGGACAGCCAGGGCGCAAGTGGCGCCGCCGCTCGCGATCCGGGGTAGGGCGAGGCGGCTCCGGGGCCCGGCGCCGGCGAGGGCCGCCGCCTCGGCCAGCGAGCCGACGCCGCGCAGGCGCTCGATCCGCGCCGAGCGGGTGACGACCTCGGCGTCGCGGGCCTCCAGCGCGGCGGCGGCGATGGAATGCGGTGCCAGGCCGAACCGGGCCGTCGCCGCGCGGATCGCCGGGTCCGACGCCCGGTCGTCAGCCGTGGCCACGGCCGCGAGGCTCGACCGCGCGGCGCCGACCAGGACGAGAGCGCGCTCGATCAACTCCGCGATCTCCTCGGCCTCGGTGCCCCGGCGGAACCCGATGCCGGCGACCAGCGCTCCGGTCACGGCTTGGTCCAGGCCCACTGGATCACCGTCATGGCCGGGCGCCAGCCGTGCATTCCCCCGACCGGGCTCGCCCGCTCCACGCCGTAGCGGCGCAGGCTCCCGCCATGCGCCGCGAAGGCCGCGAGCAGCGCGGCCTCGCCCTCGAGGGTCACGGCGTTGGCGACGCAGCGACCGCCGCCCGGCAGCGCCGCCAGCACGGTCGCGAGGACCCCCGGCTCCGAGACGCCGCCGCCGATGAAAACCGCGTTCGGCGCGGGCAGGCCGGCGAGCGCGCCCGGCGCCGTGCCGGCGACGACGGCGAGGTCCGGGGCGCCGAGCGCGACGGCGTTGCGGCGGATCCGCTCGACGCGGTCCGGCCTCCCCTCGATCGCGGTGGCGCGCAGGCTCGGGTGGCGCAGCATCCACTCGATCGCGATCGAGCCGGCGCCCGCACCGACATCCCAGAGATGCTGTCCCGGATGCGGGCGCAGCGCCGACAGGGTCAGGGCCCGGATCTCGGACTTGGTCAGCTGCCCGTCATTCTCAAACAGGTCGTCGTCGAGGCCTGGCGCGAGGGGCAGGGCGCGGCCGGCACCCGCCACCGCGAGCGCCACCGTGTTCAGCGGATCGAAGTCGGCGCCGTCGAACGCGTCGGCGCGGAGCGTGCGGACGCGCTCGCGCGGCCCGCCCATCGCCTCCAGCACCGTCAGCGTCGACGCGCCGAAGCCCCGGTCGCGCAGCAGGGCGGCGAGGGCGCCGGGCGTCGTGCCGTCCCACGACAGGACGAGGAGCCGCGCACCCGGCTGGAGATGCGGGACGATCCGGGTCAGTGCGCGACCGTGGAGCGTGACCAGGGCGCACTCGGCGAGCGGCCAGCCGACCCGGGCGCAGGCGAGGCTGAAGGCCGAAGGCTGCGGGAAGGCGCGGATCTCGTCCGCCGGCACCAGCCGGGCGATCTCGGCGCCGATGCCGTAGTGGAACGGGTCGCCCGTGGCGAGGATGCAGGTCGGCCGGCCGCGCCGCGCCAGGATCTCGGGATAGGCCTCGTGGATCGGGCTCGGCCAGGGCCGCGTCTCCGCGTCGAGCGGCCCGGCGAGGGCGAGGTGGCGCCGGCCGCCATAGACCACACGGGCGGCGTCGAGCGCGGCGGCGGCGGACGGCGTCAGCCCGGCCCGACCGTCCTCGCCGATCCCGACGATCGACAGCCACGGGGCGCTCGACAGCGAGTCAGCGATCATGGACAAGGCGCCCATGAACACGCCGCCCCCGATCACCGGCACGATGCGGATCCTGATCCTCGGCGGGACCGGCGAGGCGAGCGCCCTGGTGCGGTCGCTCGCGGGGCAGGCGGATCGCGCCGTGACCCTCTCGCTGGCGGGCCGGACGGCGGCGCCGAAGCCCGAGCCGGTGCCGACGCGGATCGGCGGCTTCGACGGCGCCGAGGGGCTCGCCCGCTACCTGGAGGCCGAGGCGATCACCCGCCTGATCGACGCGACCCACCCGTTCGCCGCGCGGATGTCGGCCAACGCCGCGCGCGCGGCGGCCCTGACGGGGGTGCCGCTGCTCGCGATCCGCAGGCCGGCTTGGAACCGCGAGCCCGGCGACGAATGGATCGAGGTCGACGGGATGGAGGAGGCGGTCGCCGCTCTCGGCCCGGAACCCCGGTGCGTGTTCCTGACGATCGGGCGGCAGGAAGCCGGGGTCTTCGCGGCGGCGCCGCAGCACAGCTATCTGGCGCGGACGGTCGAGCCGCTGGGCGCGATCCTGCCGGTGCCGCATCTGACCGCCCTGGAGGCGCGGGGACCGTTCGACGCCGCGTCCGAGACGGCCCTGATGCGGGCGAGCCGGATCGAGATCGTGGTCAGCAAGAACGCGGGCGGCGCGGCGACCTACGGCAAGATCGCGGCGGCGCGCGACCTCGGCATCCCGGTGGTGATGGTGCGGCGGCCGGGCAAGCCCGAGGTGCCGAGCGTCGCGGACGCCGCGGGCGCGCGCCGCTGGCTGGACGCGGGCGATCACGCCGGTCCCTCGACCTTGCGGGCGGTGTAGACGAAGGGTGCCCGGCCCGCGCGCGGGATCAGCCGCGTCGTCGAGGCGCCCAGGATCACCATCGTGGCCATGTCGGCCGGCACCGCGGGCGCCTCGGCGAGGGTCGCGACGCGGATCGCCTCGTCCGGCCGGCTTACGGCGCGGGCGAACATCACCGGCGTCTCGGGCGCGCGGATCCCGGCCGCGATCTCCAGCGCCGCCCCGAGCTGCCAGGGCCGGGCGGTGGAGATCGGGTTGTAGAGCGCCACCACGAAATCCGCGCGCAGCACCGCCTCCAGCCGCGCGGTCACGACCGGCCAGGGTTTCAGGTTGTCCGAGAGCGAGAGCGCGCAGAAGTCGCCGCCGAGCGGGGCGCCGAGCCGGGCCGCGGCGGCGAGCATCGCGGTGATGCCCGGCTCCACCGTGATGGCGAGGTCGCGCCAGCCGGGCTCGCCATACTCGACCGCCTCGAACACCGCCGCCGCCATGGCGAAGACGCCGGGATCGCCGCCGGAGACGACCGCGACCCGGCGCCCAGAGGCGGCGAGCTGCAGCGCGTGGCGCGCCCGGTCGACCTCCACCCGGTTGTCGCTGGCGTGCCGGACGAGGCCGGGCCGCTCGGGCACGCGCGCCACGTACGGGAAGTAGCCGACGACGTCCTCCGCCGCGTCGAGTGCCCGGCGGGCCGACTCGGTCAGCAGGGCCGCGTCGCCCGGCCCGAGGCCGACGACGGTGAGGATCCCGCTCACGGCCGGCGGCCCTCTCCGGGCAGGAGCACCATGGAGAAATAGGGGGCGTCGTCGTCGGCCTTGTCGGCCAGCATCACGACGCGCTCGCCCGCCATCGTGCCGCGCTCCACGTAGACCGCGCGCGCGAGCAGCCCGGAAGCCGACAGGGCGGCCTTGACCTTCGGCAGGTGCCGCCCGAGCTTCATCACCACGGCCGCGTCCGTGCCGCGCAGGCGCTCGGTCAACGCGTCGAGCGACAGGGTCGCCGGCAGGACGGTGAGGACGTCGTCGCCCCAGGTGATCGGCGTGCCGGCGCGGGTCCAGCAGCCCGACATGCCGGTGACGCCCGGAACCACCTCCACGGGGAACCGGTCCTTCAGGCGCCGCCAGAGGTGCATGAACGAGCCGTAGAAGAACGGATCGCCCTCCGACAGGATCGCGACGTCGCGCCCGGCGCCCAGGTGATCGGCGAGCTGCCCGGCCGCCTCGTCGTAGAATCCGGCCAGCGCCGCGACGTAGTCCGGGTGCTCGGGATGGATCTCGGTCGTGTAGGGATAGGCGAGGGCCATCTCGCGGGCCGGGTCGCGCAGGATCGCGTCCGCGATGGTACGGGCGTTGCCCCGTCGGCCGCGCTTGCAAAAATGCACCAGCACGGGCGCGCGCATCAGGATGCGCTGCGCCTTCACGGTCAGGAGCTCCGGATCGCCGGGGCCCATCCCGACGCCGTAGAGCGTGCCCGTCACCGCGGCCGCGGGAATTTCCTCGGTCGGGCCGTCGAGGCGCTCGAAACCATCCATCACTCGACCTCGCTGGCGAGCGCGTTGACCGCCGCGGCCGTCATGGCGCTGCCGCCGCGCCGCCCGTGCACGACCACGAACGGCACACGGCCGTCCCGCGCCAGGGCCTCCTTCGACTCCGCCGCGCCGACGAAGCCGACCGGAATGCCGATCACCGCGGCGGGCGGTGCCACGCCGGCATCGAGCAGCTCCAAGAGGCGGAACAGGGCGGTCGGGGCGTTGCCCACCGCCACGACGCTGCCCGGGAGATGCTCCCGCCACAGCTCCATGGCGGCCGCGGAGCGGGTCGTGCCGAGGCTCTTGGCGAGGTCCGGCACGCGCGGGTCGCCCAGGGTGCAGATCACCTCGTTGCCGGCCGGCAGGCGGGCTCGGGTGACGCCGTCGGCGACCATGCGGACGTCGCACAGGATCGGCGCGCCGGCCTGCAAGGCCGCGACGCCGGCCTCGGCGAAACCGGGCGCCATCTCCACGTCGGCCGGCAGGTCGGTCATCCCGCAGGCGTGGATCATGCGCACGACGACGCGCTCGGCGGCGCCCGACCAGCGCCCGAGAGCGGACTCGGCGCGGATCATCGCGAAGGAGCGCGCGTAGATCGCGCCGCCGTCGCGGATGTAGTCGTAGCGGGACGGGGACTCGTGGGCCGCGGCCGGCTCCGATCCTGTCTGGCGCAGGGCGTTCTGGCTCGCGCTCATGCCGGTCTCCTGGTCCTCCCGCATTCTGAAGGGGCGGTCTCCGGCGCGAAGGCGGCGGAGAGCCCGTCGGTCTCGGCCCTTCCTAGCCGCTCCAGCACCGCCTCGATAGGGAGATCCATCGCCGGCTCATCGCCGGGCGCACCCCCGATCACCACGCCGTAGAGGCCATCGCGGCCGACGAGGGTCAGGTCGGCCGGGCCCGGCCGCGCGCAGCCCTTGGCGCAGCCCGAGACGTGCGCAGTATGGCCCGCGGCCGCCAGGGTGCCGAACGCCGCCGCGAGGCGCGCCGCGTCCGCCAGCGTGGGGGTCGATCCTGAGGCGCAGCCCGGCGCCCCCGTGCAGGCCGCGATCGCGCGCCGTGGATCGTCGGGGACGACGATGAACTCCACCGCGAGCGCCGCCGTTGCAGCCGCAGCCGAGCTCGAAATCGGCACCAGCATCACGAATCCGCGCGTGGGGGAGAGGCGGATCTCGTTCGCGCCGAGCGCCGCCGCCGCGGCGGCGATCCGGTCGAGGGCGTCGGCGGTGCAGCGACCGAAGGGCGCGTCGACGGCGACGCTCCGGAGGCCGCGTCCGCCCGCCGGACGCGCCGGCTCCCGTTCCGGAGCGAAGCCCCGGTGAGCCTGCGCCGGTTCGTCGATGGGTGTTTCTGCCGGAAGCAACTCGGTCAGCGCGGTCAGTTCGCCGTCCGACAGGTCGCGCATCCGGCGCCGGCCGGTCCGCGCGAAGCTGCCGAGCAGGGTTGCCACGTGGCCCGGCGCCGCGTCCTCCGCGCAGGTCAGGAGCGTCCGCTGGGTCTCACCGTATGCGACCGTGAGCGCGACGCGGCCAGGCCCCTCGGCGACGACGGAGAGATCCGCCTCTGGCAGCGCTCGGCCGGCGCGGCCCTCGACGACGACCAGGGTCTTTGCCGGCAACCCTGGGATCGCGAGCCCAGCGGTCTCGATCGCCCGGGCGAGGACAGGCACGTCGATCGTCTCGTCCGGGTCGTGGCCGGCCAGGGGGCTCGTGAGCGTCAGGCGCTGGGGGCCGCCGTCGGCGCGCACGTCGCCGAGGCCCCGGGCCGCGAGCCAGGCTGCCAGCGGCGCGCGCGTCGCCTCGGAGACGCCGCGGATCTGGAGATTGGCCCGGGCGGTGAGATCCAGGTGCCCGTTTCCGAAAAGCCGCGCGCCCTCGGCCACGGCGCGGGCCTGATCGAGCGTCAGGATCCCGAGCGGCGGATGGACCCGCGCGAGCAGGCCGTCGCCCGTCGGCATGGGCCGCGCCAGACCGGGGCACCAGCCCCGGCGGGCGGGCGCCTCGGGCAGGACGCGCCGATGCGGGGTCGCGCTCACTCGGCGGCCTCGCGCATCAGGGCGTCGGCCGGGAGAGCGTTGCGCCGGCTGTGCCACAGGCCGCGGTCCCGCGCCTCGTCGAACCGCTCCAGGATCGCGCGGGCCGCGGCGGGATTGGCGGCGCGCAGACGCTCGAAGACCTCGGCATCGGCGATCCAGGCCGCGTACAGCGCCTCGAAGCCCGCATTTGTCACCGCGTCGCTCGCGGCGGCCAGGACGAAGACCGCGTCGAGCCCCTGGGCGAGTTCCTGCGCGCCCCGGTAACCGTGGCGCAGCTGGGCCGCGATCCAGCGGGGATCGGCGAGGCGCCCGCGGATCAGCCGGGCAGCGTCCTCGCGGGCCGTCCGCGCCTTCGGCCGTTCCGGCACCGACACGTCGAGGCTGTAGAGGGCGGGCTTCACCCCCTCCAGGGCCGCGGCCGCCGCGAAACCGCCCATCGCGTCGACGGCGGCGTCGCCGTCGAACAGGTCGCGCTCGGCCACGTCGAAGGCGTGGAGATAGGCGTCGGCGGCCGCGACGCGGGCGGCGAAATCGGCGTCAGGCCCCTCGCGGTCGCCGTAGGCGTGGCCGCTGGCGGCGAGGTAGGCGCGGCCGAGTTCGTCGCGGTCGTCCCACGCGCCGTCGAGGGCCGTGGCGGCGGTGCCGGCGCCGTAGCGGCCGGGCGCGGCCCCGTAGACGCGCACCGACGCGTCGCCCCGCCGGCGCGCCGCCGCGAGGGGATTCTCGTCGTCGGCCTCGTCCCGGTCCGCCACGGCGCGGGCGGCGCGGTCGAGCAGCGCCAGCGTGTCGGGGAAGGTGTCGCGGAACGCGCCGGAGACGCGGACGGTGACGTCGATCCGCGGCCGGTCCAGCATGGCGAGGGGCAGGATCTCGAAGCCGGTGACGCGGGTGCTGGCATGGTCCCAGACTGGCCGGACGCCCATCAGGGCCAGGGCGTGGGCCACGTCCTCGCCACCGGTGCGCAGGGTCGGCGAGGCCCAGAGATCCATGACGATCCGGGCCGGATAGGCGCCCTCGTCCTGGAGGTAGCGGGTCACCACGGCGGCGGCGGCCTTCTCGCCGAGGAGTGCGGCGGCGCGGCTCGGGATGGCCCGCGGGTCGAGGGTCGCGAGGTTGCGCCCGGTCGGGAGCACGTCGGCCCGCCCGCGCGACGGCGAGCCCGAGGGGCCCGGCCGGACGAACCGCCCGTCGAGGGCCGCGAGCAGGCCGGTCCGCTCGGAGTCCGCGCTCGCCGCGACGGCGTCCGCGGCCCCGTCCGGGGCGCGGGCGAAGACGTGCAGGCCGTCCCGGAAGACGGTCTCGCCGAGATCGCAGAGATGGGCGTCGAGCCGCGTCAGCGCCTCGTCCATCGGCGTGTCCGGGCCGATCCCGGCACCGTCCAGCAGTCCGGACGCCGCAGCCTCCTCCAGGATGGCGCGGGCGATGAGGTCGGCGCGGCGGGGGTCGAGCACGCTGGCGGCGGAATACTCCTCCACCAGCTCGCGGAGGCGGGCCGCCTCGGGCGTCAGCGCGTGAACGGCGGTGTCGGGCGTGAGGTGCCCGAGCGCGACCCCGCCCAGGCGGCGCTTGAGCGGCGCGGCCTCACCCGGGTCGTCGACGATGAACGGGTAGATCACCGGCAGCCCGCCGACGCAGAGCGCCGGGAAGCAGTCGGGTGACAGGGCGACGGCCTTGCCCGGCAGCCACTCCGCGGTGCCGTGCGTGCCGAGCTGCACCAGGGCGTCGAATTGCTGCCGCAGGCCGAGATGGAAGGCTAGGTAGGCGTGGGTCGGGGCGCGGTCGAGGTCGTGGTAGCCGGTCTTGCGATCGGGGTCGCGGCCGCGGTCGGGCTGGAGGAAGACCGCGAGGCCGCCGTCCCGGACCATTCGGAACCGGAAGGCGCCGTCGACGCAGGCCGGGTCCGCCTCGGCCTCGCCCCAGCTGTCGGTCACGGCGGCGCGGACGTCCTCGGAGAGCGTGCGCCACCACGCCGCGTAGGCCGCGAGCGGCACCCGGAACGCGGCCGGGCCCTCCGTGAGCGCCGCCATCAGCGCTCCGGGCTCCGGAAGCGCGCCCGCCGCGTAGCCCGCGGCCGCGAGGTCGGCGGCGATCGCGCGGGCGCTCGCGGGCGTGTCGAGGCCGACCGCGAACCCGGCCCGGCCGCCGCGGGCGGGATAGTCGGACAGGACCAGGGCGACGCGCCGCGCCGCCCGGGGCAGGGCGGCCAGCCGCAGCCATCCCGCGGCCCGGTCGGCGAGCGCGGCGATGCCGGCCTCGTAGGGCACGGCGCGCCGCTCGGCGAAGCCGGCGATCTCGGCGCTCTCCTCCTTGAACGAGATCGGGAAGCCCGAGAGCCGGCCGTCGAATTCCGGTAGCGCGACCTGCATGGCGAGATCGGCCGCGCCGAGACCGCGGGCGGAGGCCTCCCAGGCCGCGCGGGGCGACCCGACCGTGAAGGCCTGCAGCACCGGGCAGTCGCCGCCGTCGAGCACGAAGCCGGTCTCGTCCTCGCGGGCCGAGAAGGCGGTGGCGGCGATCACGAGATCGGGCCTGCGCGCGCGCACGCCCGCGGCGACCGCGGCGGCGGCCTGCGGCTCCTTCAGGCTCGACACGGCCATCGGGAGCACGCCGATCCCGCGCGCCCGCAGGGCGGCGGCGAGGGCGACGAACGGGCCGGTGTCGCCGCCGAGCACGGCGGAGCGGTAGATCAGCAGGAGCGCGACGGGTTCCGCCGCGCTGCGCGCTCCGGCGAGCGGGACCGCGGTCGCGGCCGCGGCGAGGGCTGCCTCGAGGGGAAGAACTCCGCAGCCGGGGCACCAGGGAAAGCCGCGCGGGAGCGGCACGGGCGGCTCGACCGGTCCGTCGGCGCCCAGGCGAATCGCCAGGCGCCGCAGCATCCGCCGCAAATTGTCGGGGCCGCCAGCCCGGAAATAGGCGTCGAGCTGCCCGGCGAGGTCGGGATCGGTGGAGAAGGCGGCGAGGCGCGGATCCGGCCGGTCGTCGCCCGGCAGGACCGCGAGGACGACGCCGTGCGCCCGCGCGGCCTCGGCGCAGCGCTCGATCCCGTAGCGCCAGTAATCGAGGCCGCCCAGGCAGCGGATCACCACGACCTTGGCGCGCGCCACGACGCGCTCGACGTAGAGGTCGACCGAGAGCGGGTGCCGCAGCCTGGCGAGCTTCGCGAGCCGCAGGCTCGGCAGGCCGGGCTCCGCGGCGTGGGTCTGCCCGACCGACGCGAGGTCGCTGTCGGTGAAGGACAGCACCACGAGGTCGCCGGGCTCCTGCCCGAGATCCACGGCCGCCTCGCCCTCGTCGAGGGAGACGGAATCGATGCGCACGAGGTGCACCGCGGCGACCCCTAGAGCGAGTCCGGGCGGGCGTGCGCGACCGGCCTCATCCCGCGAGGGCCGAAGCGACGGCGTCCTTGTCGAAGCCCTTCAGGCCGATCACCACCAGCGTCCCGTCGCGGGCTTCCCCGGCCCGCCAGGGGCGGTCGAAGTGATGGGTCACGCGCCGGCCGACACCCTGCACCACGAGGCGCATCGGCTTGCCCGCGACCTCGGCGAATCCCTTGATGCGCAGGACGCCGGCGGCCTCGGCCGCCGCCTCGACCCGGGCCGCGAGATCTCCCGCGGTCACCGCCGGGCGCACCGGCAGCGCCACGGTCTCGAAATCGTCGTGGTCATGGTCCTCGCCCTCGCCGTGATGCGAGGGGCGGGCGTCGAGATCGTCCTCGGCGGCCGCGCCGAGGCCGAGCAGCACCCGCGGGTCGATGGCGCCGTTCTCGGTCTCGACCACCTTCACGGCGCGGGGCAGGTGCCCCTCGACCTCGGCGCGGACCCGCGCCCGCGTCGCGGCGTCGATCAGGTCGGCCTTGTTGACGACCACGAGGTCGGCGCAGAGGAGCTGGTCCTCGAACACCTCCTCCAGGGGGTTGTCGTGGTCGACCGACTGGTCGGCGGCGCGCTGGGCCGCCAGGGCCTCCGGGTCCTCCGCGAAGGCGCCCGAGGCCACCGCCGGGCCGTCGACCACCGCGACCACGCCGTCGACGGTCACCCGCGAGCGGATCGCCGGCCACTGGAACGCCTGGACCAGCGGCTTCGGCAGGGCGAGGCCGGAGGTCTCGATCAGGATGTGCTCCGGCGGCTCGGCGCGGCCGAGAAGGGTCTCCAGCGCCGGCACGAAATCGTCCGCGACCGTGCAGCAGATGCAGCCGTTCGGCAGCTCGACGATGGCGTCCTCGGTGCAGCCCTCGACGCCGCAGGCGGCCAGGAAGGACTTGTCGAAGCCGATGTCGCCGAACTCGTTCACCAGGATGGCGAGGCGGCGCCCCTTGGCGTTCTCGACCACGTGGCGGACGAGGGTCGTCTTGCCGGCCCCGAGGAAGCCGGTGACGATGGTGCAGGGGATCTTGTTCACGAGGGTCATTCCGCGGGCTCCAGGGTGCCGGCGGGGACCGGGCGGGGTTCTGGGAAAGGGGGAATGCGGGCGATCACGCCCTTGCGGAACGCCTCCGGACGCTCGCGCCAGGGCACGATGCCGTCCGGGGTCGCTGCGTAGGCCGCGAGACCGCCGAGGATGATCTCGGCCGAGGCGGCCGGATCCATGTCGCCGTAGACGTAGGTCCAGCGGTCGGCCGCGGCGACCGCCACGGTGCAGGGCCGCTTGCAGACCGACAGGCACTCTACCGGCTCGACCCGCAGGTCCGGCGTGGCGCCGCTCCGCCCCCGGAGCGCCTCCAGCAGGCGGGCCCCGGCGCGGGGGCCGTCGGGGTCGTCGTCCGGCCGGCGGCAGGTGGTGCAGACGTAGAGAACGGTCTCAGGCACGGGCCGCTCCCCGATCCGCGCCGCGGGCGAAGGCCTGCCACGCCCAGCCGAGCCCCAGCCCGATCAGGATCCAGAACACGAAGCTGATGGCGAGCGACCGCGCGGCGAATTGCGCGGCGAGCGCCGCCGGAAGTTCGGACGCGGCCTCGGGTGCCTGCGGGGCGCCGACGACGTGCGGGGCGATGATCAGGACGAGCCCCCCGAGGATCGTGATCAGCGCACGGCGAATCGTGATCAGGTAGAGCCCCATCCCGGTCGCCGCGGCGGTCATCACCCACCACGCCTGCCGCGTCGCGAGCGGGGCCGCCGCGCTGCCGGGCAATTCCGGGGGCAGGCCGAGGCCCGGCGCGAGGGCGACGCTGGCGAAGGCGGCCACCGCGAAGGCGAGGCCGACCTGCGGCGTGGGCTCGCGGCCGCAGGCGAGCATCACCGCGCCGAGCAGCAGCGCGTAGCCGACGCCGCCCACGAGGGTCGCGAGCCCGGTGAAGGCCATCCGCGGCAGTCCGGGCGCGGGCTGCCATTCCGGCGCGGCGTCGGGGGCGGCGTGGTCGTGCCCGGCATGGGCCAGCACGATCGGGAACGCCTTGATCGGGAGCGCCTTGGCAGCCCGGTTCGGCGCCTCCTGCTGCTCGTAGCGCTCGGCCGCGACGATCAGCGGCGAGGTCAGCGTGAGTTCGAGGCCCGTCACGATGGCAGCCGCGAAGAAGCCGGCGGCGAGGGCCGCCGACAGGAGCCGGATGATCATCCCTGGTCCGGGGACGTCAGTGACAGGGGAAGTTCTGGGTGTGGCGGAAGTCGTGCGCCGCGTTGTGGAGCGCGATCGCCGGCGAGAAGCCCGCCATGAACAGCAGGCCGAGGCCCAGCACGGCCGCGAGCGCGACGGCGATCGGGCGCTCCGACGCGCGGGTGCCGGCGGCGACGGGGGCGAGGGTTTGCGTCGTCATCAGAAGCGTCTCCAGCCGCCCCACCGGCGGCATTGCGGGATCCTGTCGCGACGGCAGGTCTCCTGGCTCGCGGCTCGGCGCGCCCACCGCCTTCCCGGATCGCTCCGGTGGCGCTTGGCGGGCGCTCGCCGCTCACAGTTGCGGGGGCAGCCGCGGAATCGGGGCTTCAAACCCCTCACCGCATTCCCTTTTCACCCCGTCTCCGGGGCACCGTCGCCCGGCCGTTGTAGACGCATGACCGCCAGGACACAACGGAGCGGCGCCGGATCGCGGCCGTTTCCCGCGCCCGCCCCGCGATCGGGGCGGGCTTGACGGCCGCGCCCCGGAGCGGGCACCGCCGCACCCGATACCCGCCCGGCCCCGGCGCGGGCGCTGAACTCCCGGAGACCCGATGGCCCCGACAGACGATCCGACCCCGGTTCTCGTCGATCTCGCGGCCGGCCGTGAGCCGCGGATCGTCTCCGATGCGGGCACGGGAACGACGTGGCTCGAGGTTGACCTCGACGGCCGCTTCCCGATCCATTCCGTCGCCCTGCGGCCGGGGGAGGGGGCGGTTCCCGCGGAGCCCGGCGACGTCGCGGTGGCGGTCTCGCAGGACGGCGTGACGTGGGCCGAGCCGGACCTCGCTGGCTGGACCGCGACCCCGGACGCCCTCGTCGCCGCGATCGTCCCCGACGAGCGGGCCTGGGCGCGCGCGGTCCGGATCGCCGCGCCCGAACCGGCCCGGATCGCCGGCATCGGCATCCGCGCCGACGAGGCCGCGGTCGACCTGATCGCGCTGCGGGCGATGCTCGGCCTCGACGTGACGCTCCTGAACGAGAAGCCCGGCGCCAACGTCTACGTCACCTACGCGCTCCAGTCGGCGCCCGACCGCGCCAGCCACGCCCTGGTCGGCCTGTCGCTGTTCGAGAACGGCGCCTTCGGCAACTGCCTCGTCCAGTACATCATCGCGGTGTCGATCGCGAAGGCGCTCAACCTGAAATACATCAAGGTGCCCAAGGTCGACCGCAGCAAGGTGATCTTCCTGACCGAGCGGCTGACCTGCGACGGGATCACCTTCATCCCGCCGGACGAGCCGCTGCCTGCGGACGGCTACTTCCTGTCGGGCCTGTATTTCGACCCGACGCAGTTCGAGCGCGTGACCGCGCTGCGGGGACCGGCGGATTCGCGCGCGATCGTGCAGAGCGTGATCCGGCCGCTGTTCAACGGTCTGCCGAAGAACTTCCCGGTGAAGCCCGACGACCAGCTCCTGATCCACATCCGGTCGGGCGACATCTTCAGCACCTGGGTCGATCCGCACTACCCGCAGCCGCCCTTCGCGTTCTACCGGATGGTCATCGACCGGCTCCTGGCCGAGGGCCGGATCCGCTCGGTCAAGCTCGTCTTCGAGAACAGGCTGAACCCGGTCATCGCCGAGGTGGAGGCGTACGCGGAGCGGCGCGGATTGCCGGTGGAGATCCAGAGCGAGTCGCTGATCTCCGACGTCGCGGCGCTGGTGAACGGCCGCTACCTCGTCTTCGGGCTGGGGACGTTCGGGCCGGGGATCTGCCACCTCTCGGACCACGTCGAGCAGGTCTTCTACTTCGCGTCGAACTGGCCGCAGGGCTTCCAGTCGATCCCCACCATCGGGAAGGTGGTCGAGGTCCGCGATCTCGAGGGCCGCTACATGAAGGTCGGCGAGTGGCAGAACACCGACGCGCAGCGCCGGACGATGGTGGATTACCCGGCCGAGGCCCTCGCCTTCGACGACGCGTGACCGGCTTGGCGGGCCGGAGGCGCTACGGCGCCGTCCGGAGATGCTCGGCGGGGGCTCCGGCCGGACGGGTCGAGCCGGCGTCGCGCACCTTCAGGGCGTCCGTGTACATCCGCTCCACGTCCGTCCGGAAGGCGGCGCGCGAGTCCGGTCGCGTGTAGAACATGTGCCCGCCCGGATAGACCGCGAGGCTCAGGCGGCCGGCGGCGTAGGCGGGGACCTGCGCCAGCAGGAGCTTCGAGGCGAAGTAGGGCGTCACCAGGTCGGTGAAGCCGTGCGCCACGAGGACGCGCAGGTGCCCGTCGAGCGCCAGATCGCCCTTCAGGTTCGACAGGACCTCGGGTGCCTGCCGGCCCGAGCCCCAGTTCCAGCCGCGATTGACGGCGTTGTTCAGGAGCTCGTAGCGCATGTTGGTCACCGGCCATTTCAGCGTCCGCGCGTAGAGGTCGAGCATCGCGCTCGTCAGCGGTGCCTGGAGGGCGGTGAGCTGGGGATCCTCGAAGCTCGACTGGGCGGCGTCCGGGTTCGGGTCCCAGCCGGTGATGCCGGTGTCGTAGGCGCTGGTCACGCGGCCCTCGGCGCGGTCGATCTCGCGCTGGACGCTCCGGGTCGAGAGGCGCGCCGCCTGGGCACGCACCAGGGCGGGGTCGAGACCGACGAGGGGCGCGACCTTCTCGGTCATCCGGGCGACGGCGGCCGTGTCGCTCGGCCCCTTGAGCAGGTCGCTCAGGTACGGGCCCGAGGCGTAGGCCTCCGCGTCGCCGAGCAGGGTTGGCGTCGGCACCGTGCCGGCCCGCTCGAGCGCGCCCGCCGCCAGCGAGGGCAGCTTCAGCACGTAGCCCCACGGGTTGGCCCGCGGCGTCTCCAGCCACGCGAAATCGAGCACCGGCGAGAGCAGCACCATGCCGGACAGGCCGACGCCGATCTCCTCCTGGAGCTTCTCGGCGATCAGCGGGCCGCGGAAGCCGCCGTAGCTCTCGCCGACGAAGAATTTCGGGCTCGCCATGCGGTCGTTGACGCGCAGGTAGCGCGCGATGGTCGCCGCCAGAGTCGAGGCGTCGGAATCGATCGACCAGTAGGCCTTGCCGTTCCCGTCCGCGGCCCGGCTGTACCCGGTCCCCACGGGATCGAGGAAGATGAGGTCGGTGAAGCCGAGCCACGTCCCGTCGTTGGGCGTCAGCGTCACCGGCTGCGACGGGCTGATGCTGTCGCCGCCGACCGGCAGCCGCCAGGGCCCGATCGCCCCGATATTGAGATAGGCCGAGGCGGCGCCCGGGCCGCCATTGACCGCGAAAGTGACGGGACGCTCCCGGCCGGCCTGCGGCGCCATCGTGTAGGCGACGTAGGCGATCTCGGCCTGCAGCTTGCCCGCCTCGTCGACGAGGGGCAGGCTGCCGGCGGTGGCGGTGAAGTCGAGGGTCCGGCCGTCCGGCAGCGTCACGCTCTGCTTGGTCGTCGAATCGGGCGGCAGGCGGCGCCCCTCCGGGCCGCGCTGCGCCGGTTTGCTCTCCGCGGGATGGCCGTGCGGCGCGTCCTGGGCGAGGGCCACTGTGGGCGCTGCGAGGGCCAGGGCGAGGGCGAGCGCGGCGCGCCCGAGACGTGCGTGGGGGGCCATTATCAAGCCTTCTTGTTCCAGCGTCCGGACTCGTCCTGCTGCCAGTAGGCCACCGCGTGGCCGGCGTCCTTGGCCTGCTTCCACTGCTCGCGGGCGCGCAGCAGCGCGTCCTGGTCAGTCCCGTCGAACAGGATGCAGATCCGCTCGTACTGCCCGGCGTCGGGCGGCAGGTCGGCGCCCTCCACCAGGAAGCGGATCGAGGCGGTGTTGGGATTCACGTCCCGGAGCGTGAGCACCACCGGCTGGCTCGCGGCGTCGGGCTCGCGGTCGGTGCCGTGCGGCAGGAAGCTCTCGTCGGAATAGGTCCAGAGGTGGTCGTCGAGCGCCTGCAGGCGCTCCTCGCTCGCCGCCTGGATCGCGGCCTGCCAGCCGCGGTCCAGCGAGCGCTCGACGAGGTTCGGCAGCACCTTCTCCAGGGGCTGCCGCTGCATGTGGTAGAAGAGGATCTCGGTCACGGCACCGAGGATATAGGGCCGCGGGCCGCCGCGCGAGCAGCGGCGCGCCGCCGCGGCCTCAGACCAGGCGGCTCTGCTCGATCGCGGCGCCGACGAAGCCCTTGAACAGCGGGTGCGGCTCGAACGGGCGCGACTTCAGCTCCGGATGGAACTGCACGCCGATGAACCACGGGTGCCCGACATGCTCCACCGTCTCGGGCAACAGGCCGTCGGGGGACACGCCCGAGAAGCGCAGGCCCTTGGCCTCCAGCCGCTCGCGATAGGCCATGTTGACCTCGTAGCGGTGGCGGTGGCGCTCCGAGATCTGATCGGACCCGTAGATCTGGGCGATCTTGGACTGGGGGTCGAGCTTCGCCTCGTAGGCGCCGAGCCGCATCGTGCCGCCGAGATCGCCGGCCGCCGCGCGCCGCTCAAGCTCGTTGCCGCGCAGCCACTCGGTGAGCAGGCCGACCACCGGCTCGGCGGTGTCGCCGAACTCCGTGGAGTTGGCCTCCGGCATCCCGGCCAGCGAGCGGGCCGCCTCGATCACCGCCATCTGCATGCCGAAGCAGATGCCGAGATAGGGGATGCGCTTCTCGCGGGCGTAGCGGGCCGCCCGGATCTTGCCCTCGGCCCCGCGCTGGCCGAAGCCGCCCGGCACGAGGATCCCGTTGAGGCCTTCGAGGAAGGGCGCCGGATCCTCGCGCTCGAACACCTCGGCCTCGATCCACTCGAGATTGACCTTCACCCGGTGGCTGATGCCCCCGTGGGTCAGCGCCTCGGTCAGCGACTTGTAGGCGTCCTTCAGCCCCGTGTACTTACCCACGATGGCGATCGAGACCTCGCCCTCGGGATTTCGCACGCGCTCGGCGATGGTCTGCCAGCGGCCGAGATCCGGCTCCTCGCCGTGCTCCAGGCCGAAATGGCCGAGCACCTCCCGGTCGAGGCCCGCGGTCCGATAGGAGAGCGGCACCTCGTAGATCGAGGCCACGTCGAGGGCCTCGATGACCGCGGTCTGGCGGACGTTGCAGAACAGCGCGAGCTTGCGCCGCTCGTCCATCGGGATCGGCCTGTCGCAGCGGCAGAGCAGGATGTCGGGCTGGATGCCGATGGAGCGCAGCTCCTTCACGGAGTGCTGGGTCGGCTTGGTCTTCAGCTCGCCGGCGGACGGGATGTAGGGCAGCAGCGTCAGGTGGACGTAGCAGCAGGTGCCCCGCGGCAGCTCCTGCCCGAGCTGCCGGATCGCCTCGAAGAACGGCAGGCCCTCGATGTCGCCGACCGTGCCGCCGATCTCCACCAGCACGAAGTCGAAGCTGTCGTTGCCGTCGAGGACGAAGTCCTTGATCGCGTTGGTGACGTGCGGGATCACCTGGATCGTGGCGCCGAGGTAGTCGCCGCGGCGCTCCTTGGCGATGATGTCCTGGTAGATCCGGCCCGTCGTGATGTTGTCGGCCCGGCTCGCCGGAACGCCGGTGAAGCGCTCGTAATGCCCGAGGTCGAGGTCGGTCTCGGCACCGTCGTCGGTGACGAACACCTCGCCGTGCTGCGTCGGGCTCATCGTGCCCGGATCGACGTTCAGGTAGGGGTCGAGCTTGCGCATCCGGACCCGGTAGCCGCGGGCCTGGAGGACCGCCGCCAGGGCCGCCGAGGCGAGGCCCTTGCCGAGGGAGGAGACCACGCCGCCGGTGATGAAAACGTACCGCGTCATGGGCCTCGGTCCATAAAGAAGCTGCTGGCATTTGCCAAACGACGGAGGCCCCGGCCCGTGCATGGGCTGGGGATCGCGGAACGCATGGCGTGGACCGGCCGAGCGCCGGTCCGTCGGGACAAGGGTCGGACGCTGCGCCGCCGGCGGCGCGCGCCGTCAGCGCGACTGCGGCGCGTCCGGAACCGCCGGCTGGGCGGGGGCCGGCTGCGCGGGCGCCGGCTGGGCCGGGGCGTTCGCGGGCGCCCGGTCCTGCTGCTGGCGCAGCGTGTCGAGAAGGTTGTCGGCACCGGTCGGCTGCTTGGCCGGCTGGCCGGAGGTCTGCGGCGCGCCGGTGTCGAGGATCGACTTCGGCGCCACCGAGCGGTGCGACAGGATCGCGAGGGTCAGACTGGTGGCGAAGAACAGGGCCGCCAGGATCGCGGTGGCCCGCGTCAGGGCGTTGGCCTGGCCGCGGCCGGTCATGAACCCGCCGACGCCGCCACCGCCGCCACCGCCGCCGAGCCCGAGTCCGCCCTCGGAGCGCTGGAGCAGCACGACGCCGATCAGCGCGAGCACGATGATGAGGTGGACGACGATCAGGACGGTCTGCATCGGTGTTCCGGGATCTTCTTCAGCGCCGCGCGCCGGCAGCGGGCACCGGAAGACGAACGCACGAGGGCCGGGGCCCGCGATCGTCCACGAACCGCCCCGACACACGGGCGTGCGGCGGGGGCTTCGGGGGACGCTTCGGGCGGACCGGCCGGAATTCGGCGACGGCATACACCACCGGTCGCCCGCCGCCAACCTGACGCGAGCGGCCGAGTGTCCGCTCCGACCCTCGCCTTCGCCCGCGCACCGTGCTCTCTGCCGGGGAAGGGCGGCCGACCGAACGCGCCGCCCGGTCCGGGAGGCAAGCCATGTCCGTGTCACGCCGTGCGGCGCTCGCCGCCGCCATCGCCGCACCCGTCCTGATCCGCCCGGGCTCCGGCTCGGCGGCCGCAACCGATCCCGCCGCCCGGGGCGCCGCGGTCGAGCAGGCGGTCGACGCCCTCACCAAGGCTCTCCTCGCCGCCGACGGTCCGGCCCTCGACGCCCTGACCCTCGATGGGCTGAGCTACGGCCATTCCAGCGGTCAGGTGCAGGACAAGGCGGCCTTCATCGAGACGCTGACCAGCAAGCGCTCGACCTTCCCGAGCATCACCCTGTCGGACCGCTCCGTCTCGGTGGTCGGCGACGACGCCATCGCGCGGCACGTCTTCACCGGCGAGGTGGTCTCGGGCGGCAAGACGTCGCCGGTCCATATCGGCGTGATGCAGGTCTGGCACAGCGACGGCGGCCGCTGGCGGCTGCTCGCCCGGCAGGCCTTCAAGATCTGACGGTGGCGCGGCGCGTCTGTCGCGCCGCGCTCCGACAGGATTCGCGGTCCCGCGCTCAGGCGTAGGCGGCGCAGATCCCCAGGAAGTCCTCCGCCACGAGGCTTGCGCCGCCCACGAGCGCGCCGTCGACGTTGTCCACCGACAGGAGTTCCTTGGCGTTCCCGGGCTTCACCGAGCCGCCGTAGAGGATGCGGATCTTCTGCGCCTCGTCGCCCACGAGCTTGTCGAGCATCTCCCGCAGGGAGGCGTGGACCTCGGCGATGTCGCGCGGCGTCGGCGTCCGCCCGGAGCCGATCGCCCAGACCGGCTCGTAGGCGATCACCGTGTCGGCCGCCGTCGCGCCCTTGGGCAGGCCGATGGCGAGCTGGGCGCGGACGATGTCGAGGGCGCGGCCCTGCTCGCGCTCCTCGATGGTCTCGCCGACGCAGACGATGCCGCACAGGCCGGCGCGGCGGGCGCCCAGCGCCTTGGCGTGGACCCCGTCGTCGGTCTCGTGGTGGTAGGCCCGGCGCTCGGAATGGCCGACGATCACGTACTTGGCGCCGAGATCGGCGAGCATCTCGGCCGAGATCGAGCCCGTGAAGGCGCCGCTCGGCCGGGCGTGCAGGTTCTGGCCGCCGATCGCGATCGGCGATCCGGCCGCCGCCGCCACGCAGGATCCGATCAGCGTCGCCGGCGGGCAGATCAGGACGTCGATGCGCGACGCGAGGTCCGGCGAGAGCCCGTCGCGAATCGCCTCGACAACCTGGATGGATGCCCGGGTCCCGTTCATCTTCCAGTTGCCAGCGACAAGCGGCTTGCGCCCAGACTGCGTCATTCCTGCCCTCGCTCCGCCGCGGCTTTCTCGAAGTCGCCGGGGCCTACCAGAGCGAGCTTGAGCGTGCAAACGGCCGGGACCGCCCGAGCCTTTGCCTGTGGACGCGAATGGTCTATCGCGGTCGGCTCTCAGGGACAGCGCCGGCCCGGCGACGGGGCGGCTGCCGAAGGTACTCGATCACAGACCATGCTTCAGGGCATCCGCAACGCCAGCCAGCACTGGCTCGGCAAGATCGTCTTGACGATCATCTTCACGCTGCTGATCGCCGGTGTCGGCATCTTCGGGGTCGAGGAGTTCTTCCGCGGCGGCGCGAGCAACAAGGTGGCCACGGTCGGCAGCACGCCGATCACCGCCGAGCAGGTGCGCCAAGCCTACCAGAACCAGCTGCAGCGCTATCAGACCCAGCTGAAGCGTCCGCTGACGCCCGACCAGGCGCGGATGCTCGGCCTGGACCGGCAGGTGATGTCCCAGCTGATCACCGAGGCCGCCCTCGATCAGAAGACCCAGGATCTCGGCCTCACGGTGCCGGATTCCTCGGTGATCAAGGCGATCCACGAGGAGAAGAGCTTCCAGAACCAGCAGGGTCAGTTCGAGCCGCAGCTCTTCTATCAGACCCTGCAGCGCGCCGGCCTCAACGAGGCCCTGTTCGTGCGCGAGCAGCGCTCGGTGATCGCCCGCCTCCAGCTGGCCGAGGCGGTGTCGTCGGACCTGCACGTGCCGCTCGCCATGCGGGAGGCCGTCCATCGCTACACCACAGAGCGCCGCGCGGCCGCCTACCTGATGCTGACGCCCTCGGTGGCCGGCCAGATCCCCGATCCGACGGACGAAGAGCTGAAGACCTGGTACGAGGCCAACAGGTCCGGCTTCCGGGCGCCGGAGTTCCGGGCGGCCAACCTCCTCGTGGTCGAGCCCGAGGCGATGGCGAAGCCCGACGCGATCACCGAGGCCGACGCCCGCGCCGCCTACGCGTTGAACAAGGACCGCTACGGCACGCCCGAGAAGCGCACCATCCAGCAGATCGTGTTCCCCGACGCGGCCGCCGCCGAGGCGGCCCGCAAGGCGATCACGGACGGCTCCAAGACCTTCGACGCGGTGGCCGCAGAGCGCGGCACCGACGAGAAGGACCTGACCCTCGGCACGCTGACCAAGAGCGAGCTGTTCGACAAGGCCGTCGCCGACGCCGCGTTCGCGCTGCCGGAGGGCGGCGTGAGCCAGCCGGTCCAGGGCCGGTTCGGCACCGTGCTGCTGCGCGTGACCAAGATCGAGGCCGGGACGGTGAAGCCGTTCGAGGCGGTGGACGGCGAGATCCGCAAGGCCCTCGCCCTGGCCCGCGCCCGCGACGCCATGGAGACCACCCGCGACGCGATCGAGGACCAGCGGGCCGGCGCCAAGCCGCTGGCCGACATCGCGGCCGAGCGCGGCCTCAAGGTCGTCGCCGTGAAGGCGGTGGACGTGAACGGCAAGGGACCGGACGGGCAGCGGATCACCGACATCCCGGACCCCGAGACCACCCTGCCGGCCCTGTTCCGCGCCGAGATCGGCGGCGACAACGAGCCCCTGCGGACCAAGACCGGCGGCTACGTCTGGTACGACGTCACCGGGATCAACGCCGCCCACGACAAGCCCCTCGACGAGGTCAAGGACGGCGTGAAGGCCGGCTGGACCGCGACCGAGATCGCCAAGCGCCTGCAGGCCAAGGGCCGCGAGCTCGTCGAGAAGATCAACAAGGGCGAGACCATGGAGGCCGCCGCCCAGGAGGTCGGCGTCAACCTGCAGGAAGCGCAGGATCTCGCGCGCAACCAGGCCAAGGGCATGCTCACGGCCGACGTCGTGAACCTGATCTTCGCGACCCCGGTGGGCAAGGCCGGCACGGCGGCCGCCGGCGATTCGCGGGCGGTCTTCAAGGTCACGGCGGCGACGGTGCCGGCCTTCGTGGCCGACAGCCCGAGCGACAAGCAGATCACGCAGAGCTTCCAGGCGGCGCTCGCCGACGACGTGCTGTCCGAGTACATCAGCGAGGTCCAGAAGAACGCCGGCGTGAAGGTCGATCCGGCGGCTCTGCGGCGCGCCATCGGCGGCGAGTACTGAGGCATGGCCGACGCGCCCGATTACGCGGCCTTCGCGGCGCGCTACGAGGCCGGGCAGCCGAGCCTCGTGGCGGTGAGCCTCGTCGCCGATCTCGAGACGCCGGTGGCGGCGTTCCTCAAGCTGCGCGCCGGCCATGCCGGGCCGGCCTTCCTGCTCGAATCGGTCGAGGGCGGCGCCGTCCGCGGCCGGTACTCGATGATCGGCCTCGATCCGGACCTGATCTGGCGCTGCCGGGCGGGCGCGCCCGCGATCGCGCGCGGGGCCGATCTCACGCGGTTCGAGCCGGATTCGCGGGCGCCGCTGGCGAGCCTGCGGGCCCTGATCGCCGAGAGCGCCATCGGCGAGTCGGACGGCCAGGATCTGCCGCCGATGGCCGCCGGCCTGTTCGGTTACCTCGGCTACGACATGGTCCGCGCCATGGAGCGGCTGCCGGAGCCGAACCCGGATCCCCTCGGCGTGCCGGACGCGATCCTGGTGCGCCCCCGGGTGATGGTGGTGTTCGATTCGATCCGCGACGTCATCACGGTCGTCTCGCCGATCCGGCCCGCCCCCGGCACCGCGGCCCGGGCCGCCTACGAGGACGCGCTGCAGCGCGTCGACCGGGTCGCCGCCGCCCTCGAGGGGCCGCTGCCGATCGAGGCGCGGGTGGACCTCTCGGCGGTCGCCCCGCCCGAACCGGTCTCGAACACGCCGCCGGACGACTTCTTCGCCATGGTGGCGCGCGCCAAGGAGTACATCGTCGCGGGCGACGCGTTCCAGGTGGTGCTGTCTCAGCGGTTCTCGGCGCCGTTCACGCTGCCGGCCTTCAGCCTGTACCGCTCGCTGCGGCGGACCAACCCGGCGCCGTTCCTGTGCTACCTCGATTTCGAGGGCTTCCAGATCGTCTGCTCCTCGCCGGAGATCCTGGTGCGGGTGCGCGACGGCGTGGTCACGGTCCGCCCGATCGCCGGCACGCGCCGCCGCGGCGCGACCCCGGCCGAGGATTCCGCCCTCGCCGAGGAGCTGCTCGCCGACCCGAAGGAGCGGGCCGAGCACCTGATGCTGCTCGACCTCGGCCGCAACGACGCCGGCCGGGTCTCGCGGATCGGCAGCGTCCGCGTGACCGACTCGTTCTTCATCGAGCGCTACAGCCAGGTCATGCACATCGTGTCGAACGTCGAGGGCGACCTCGACCCGCGCCACGATCCCCTGGACGCCCTGGCGGCGGGATTCCCGGCCGGCACGGTCTCGGGCGCCCCGAAGGTGCGGGCCATGGAGATCATCGATGAGCTGGAGCGCGAGAAGCGCGGGCCGTACGCCGGCTGCATCGGCTATTTCGGCGCGCGGGGCGAGATGGACACCTGCATCGTCCTGCGCACCGCGGTGGTGAAGGACGGGACCATGCACGTCCAGGCCGGGGCCGGGATCGTCTACGATTCCGATCCCGCCTCCGAGCAGCAGGAATGCGTCAACAAGGCCAAGGCGCTGTTCCGGGCCGCCGAGGAGGCGGTGCGCTTCGCCGCGCAGGCCAAGCGCGGGCAGTAGGGCGCACGCGCGGCTGCCCCGCCGTCCGACGCCAACGGTTGACCGCGCGGGTGCGAGCGGTCACATCGCCTGCATGCCCGAGCGTGCCGCCGCGATGCCCAACGTCCTCGTCATCGACAACTACGATTCCTTCACGTGGAATCTCGTGCACCTGATCGGGCCGCTCTGCGGCGCGGTCGAGGTCGCGCGCAACGACGCGCTCACGATCGCCGACATCCGCGCCAGGGCGCCCGACGCCATCGTGCTGTCGCCCGGGCCGTGCACGCCCACGGAGGCGGGGATCTGCCTCGACGTGGTCCGCGACCTGTCCGAGGAGATCCCGATCTTCGGCGTGTGCCTCGGCCTCCAGGCGATCGGCCAGGCCTTCGGCGGCGACGTCGTGCGCGCGCCGCTGCCGCTCCACGGCAAGGTCTCGACCATCCGGCACGGCGCGCGCGGCCTGTTCCGCGGCCTGAACGACAGTTTCGAGGCGACCCGCTACCACTCCCTGGTGGTCGACCGCGCGACCTGCCCGACGGCCCTGCGGGTCACCGCCGAGGCGGACGGCCTGATCATGGGCCTGGAGCACGCCGACCGGCCGCTCCACGGCGTCCAGTTCCACCCCGAGAGCATCCGGTCGCAGCACGGCACGGAGATCGTGAAGAACTTCCTCGATCTCGCCGCCGCCTGGAACACGGCGCGTGACAGGACGCGTGCCGACGTGCATTGACGCCGGGGGCCGGGGCGGCCCTCCGTAAGAACCCATGGACAGCTTCAGACCCCATCTCGCGAAGGTCGCCGGGGGCCTCGCCCTCGACCGCGCCGAGGCCCGCGCCGCCTTCGACGACCTGCTGTCGGGCGAGGTCACGCCGGTCCAGGCCGGCGCCTTCCTGACCGCCCTCAAGGTGCGCGGCGAGACCGTCGAGGAGATCGTCGGCGCCGCCGAGGCCATGCGGGCGCGCATGACCCGCGTCGCGGCGCCCGCGAACGCCGTCGACGTCGTCGGCACCGGCGGCGACCATTCCGGCAGCGTCAACGTCTCCACTCTGGCGGCGATCGTCGTGGCCGCCTGCGGCGTGCCGGTGGCCAAGCACGGGAACCGGGCGGCGACCTCGCGCTCCGGCGCCGCCGACGTGCTCGCGGCCCTGGGCGTGCGGCTCGGGCTCGACCCCGCCGCGCAGGCCCGCTGCCTCGCCGAGGCGGGCCTCTGCTTCCTGTTCGCGCAGGCCCACCACCCGGCCATGCGCCACGTCGCGGCGGTCCGGTCCGAACTGCCCGTGCGGACGATCTTCAACCTGCTGGGGCCGCTGAGCAACCCGGCCGGCGTCGGCTATCAGCTCTTCGGCGTCGCCCAGGAGGCCCTCGCGGAGCCGCTGACGCGGGTCCTGGCCGAGCTCGGCTGCCGCCGGGTCTGGACCGTCCACGGGTCCGACGGGCTCGACGAGATCACCGTCACGGGCCCGACGCGGGTGGTCGCCCTCGACGAGGGGCGGCTGTCCCACTTCACCATCGACCCGCGCGACCTCGGTCTGGCGCTGCGCGCGCCCGAGGAGCTGCGCGGCGGCGACCCGGCCGACAACGCGCGGTCCCTGGAGGCCGTCCTGGCGGGTGCGCGGAACGCCTACCGGGACATCGCGGTCCTCAACGCGGGGGCGGCGCTCGTGGTCGCGGGGGCCGCGCAGGCCCTGGCGGACGGCGTCGCGCAGGCGCAGGATGCCGTCGATTCCGGGGCCGCCCGGGCGACGCTCGCCCGCCTCGTCCGGGCCTCGAACGACCACTCCAACGGGCAGGAGGGCCGATGAGCTCGCTGACGCACGAGGCGACCCCGGAGACCGGCGCCGGGACGCCGACCGAGCGGCCGAACGTCCTCGCCCGCATCGAGGCCTACAAGCGCCGCGAGATCGCCGAGGCGAAGCTGCGGGTGCCGCTCGCCAAGCTGGAGCGGAAGGTCGCGCAGGCGGAGCCGGTGCGCGGCTTCGCGGCGGCGATCCGGAGCCATCTCGGCGCGGACCGCCCGGCGCTCATCGCCGAGGTGAAGAAGGCCTCGCCCTCGAAGGGCCTGATCCGCGCCGATTTCGACCCGGCAAGCCTCGCCGCCGCCTACGAGGCCGGCGGCGCCACCTGCCTGTCGGTGCTGACCGACGAGCCCTCGTTCCAGGGGCGGCCGGAGTACCTGACGGCGGCGCGCGCCGCCTGCGCGTTGCCCGTCCTGCGCAAGGATTTCCTGTTCGAGCCCTATCAGGTCTACGAGGCCCGGGCCTGGGGTGCCGACTGCATCCTGGTCATCATGGCCTGCCTCGACGACGACGAGGCCGTCGCCCTGGTCGAGACGGCGCACCTCCTCGGGATGGACGTCCTGGTCGAGGTGCACGACGAGGCCGAGCTGGCGCGGGCCATCCCCCTCGGCACGGCGCTGATCGGCATCAACAACCGCAACCTCAAGACCTTCGAGGTCTCGTTCGAGACCGCGATCCGACTGGCGCCGGGGATCCCGGCGGACCGGATCGCCGTGGCCGAGAGCGGGATCGGCGACCACGCCGACGTGGTCCGGCTGCGGGACAACGGCCTCGGCGTGGTGCTGGTCGGCGAGAGCCTGATGCGGCAGCCGGACGTCGCGGAGGCGGCCCACGCCCTGCTGTTCGGCGCCGCGGAGGCCAAGGGCGGCAAGCCGCGGAAGAAGGCGTAAGGCATGCGGCCGGGCTCGACGCTGACCCATCTCGACACCAGCGGCGCGGCCAACATGGTCGACGTCACCGACAAGCCCGCCACCGACCGGACGGCCCGGGCGGAAGGCCAGATCGTGATGAAGCCGGAGACCCTGGCCCTGATCCGCGAGGGCGACGCCAAGAAGGGCGACGTGATCGGCACGGCCCGGCTCGCCGGCATCATGGCGGCCAAGCGCACCCACGAGCTGATCCCGCTCTGCCACCCGCTGCTGCTGTCGAAGGTGCGGGTCGAGTGCGAGCCCGACGACGCGCTCCCGGGCCTGCGCATCGCCGCCGAGGTCCGGGTCCAGGGCCCGACCGGCGTCGAGATGGAGGCGCTGACCGCCGTCTCGGTGGCCTGCCTGACGGTCTACGACATGGTGAAGGCGGTCGATCGCGGCATGCGGATCGAGGGGATCCGGCTGACCGCCAAGGACGGGGGCCGCTCGGGCACCTACCGGGCCCCGGCGGAATGAGCGGCCTGATCCCGGTCGCCGAGGCGCTGGCGCGGGTGCTCGCGAGCGTCACCGCGCCGGTCGAGCCGGAGACCGTCCCGCTGGCGCAGGCCTGCGGCCGGACGCTCGCCGCGGACGTCGTCGCCTCACGGACCCAGCCGCCGTTCCCGGCCTCCGCCATGGACGGCTACGCCGTGCGCGGCGCCGACGCCGGGGAGGTCGGGGCGATCCTGCGGCTGATCGGCGCCAGCGCGGCCGGTCACGGCTTCTCCGGCCGCATCGGCCCGGGCGAGGCGGTCCGGATCTTCACCGGGGCGCCGGTGCCGGAGGGCGCGGACGCGATCCTGATCCAGGAGAACGCCGCCGCCGAGGCGGGCGCGGTGCGCGTCCTGGAGCCCGTGGAGCCGGCGCGGTTCATCCGCCGGGCCGGCCTCGACTTCACCGCCGGCGAGACCCTGATCCCGGCCGGCATGAGCCTCGATGCGCGGCGGCTGGCGCTTGCCGCGGCGGCCGGTCACCCGCGCCTCCCGGTCCGCCGCCGGCCGCGCGTCGCGATCCTCGCCACCGGTGACGAGCTGGTGGAGGCGGGCGCGACGCCCGGCTGGGACCAGATCGTCGCCTCCAACAGCCTCGCGCTCGGTGCCCTCGCCGCCGAGGCGGGCGCCGACATCGTCGATCTCGGCATCGCGGGGGACGACCACGACGCCCTGGCGGACGCGTTCCGTCGCGCCCGCGCGGCGCGCGCCGACCTGCTGATCACCCTCGGAGGCGCCTCCGTCGGCGACCACGATCTGGTTCAGGCCGCGCTCGCCAAGGAGGGGTTGGAGCTCGGCTTCTGGCGGGTCGCCCTCCGGCCGGGCAAGCCGCTGATGCACGGCCGCCTCGGCGACATGCTGGTCATCGGGCTGCCGGGCAACCCGGTCTCGTCCATCGTGTGCGGGCTCCTGTTCGTGGTGCCCGCCATCCGCGCGCTCCAGGGTGATCCGCGGGCCGGTGCCGACCGGAGCGAGCCGGCGACGCTCGGCCGCGACATGCCGGAGAATGACGGCCGGGCCGACTACATGCGGGCGAGCCTCGCCCTCGAGCCCGACCGTCTACCGGTCGCGACCGCCGAGCGGCGTCAGGACTCGTCGATGCTCGCCGTCCTCGGACGGTCCGAAGCCCTGCTGATCCGCGCCCCGCACGCGCCGGCCGCGCGCGCCGGCGATCCCTGCCGGATCATCCGCCTCGATCGGCGCCTGCTCTGATCGTCAGGGCGCGACGCGCCAGACCTTGAGGGGACCGGGCACGTCCAGCGGCACGAGGCGCGCGCTCCCGGCCGTGCCCGCGGCGAGCCGCGTGGCGAACGCCGTCTCCGCCTGAAGGTCCTCGGCCGGCCGGGCCGGGCAGGCGACGAGGTAGCGGACGTCGAACGCCGTCAGCACCCGGTCGAGGTCGGCCTCGGTGCCGCCCAGCCCCTCGATCGCCGCCGTGAGGCCGGGAATGGCCCGGTGATAGGGCGCGGCGACGATGCTGTGCGGGGTGCGGAGGAGGATCGACGGCCCCATGAAGATCGGGGCGAGCACGGTGCCTTCCGGCAGGTGCGCCAGGGGGCGGACCGCGGTGTCGCCGAGGCAGGCATTGGTCTCGGCCGCGTCAGGCGCGGTGCGCAGGCCGGGCGCGAGGGTCTCCGCCAGGAGCGCCGGGATCATCCAGAGGCTGCTGACCATCGCGGCGCCGAGGAGCGCGACGGGCCAGCGCCGCGCCCCGGCCGGCAGGGCTGCCCGTGCCAGCGCGCGGTCGAGGACCACGCCCGCCACCAGCGGCACGAAGCCGGAGACGATGTAGAGTCCGCGGAACTGCGCGACGCCGAGGATCAGCCCCGGCCACAGGAACAGCGCGACCACCGACCAGGCCCGGCGTTCGGGGCCGCGCCACGCCATCCCGGCGGCCGTGAGGCTCGCGAGGATCACGACCGGGTAGAAGACCAGCGCCTCCCACTGGCCGCGGGCCACGAACTTCGCCAGCGGCGCCATCTCGTTGACCGTGAGCAGCCAGTGGATCCGCACCAGCGGCGGCATGTCGGGGAACGGGCCGCCGAGGCAGGACGGGAAGGCGGCGGCGAACCCGGCCAGCAGGACGCTGCCCGCGAGGCCCGCCAGGGCGAGGCGCGCCGGGACCGTCGCGAGGCGCTCGCCCGCGGCGGCGGCGATCGCGGCGAGGGCGAGGCCGCCCAGGGTGAGCCAGAGCCAGGGTGGCGAGAGCGCGTCGCAGTGGGAGACACCCCAGAGCGAGGGGGCCGTCTGGACGGCGAACAGCGCGGGGGCGGCGAGGCCGAGACCCAGGCCGAAGCCCGCGAGCGACGCCAGCGCGGGCCGTCCGCGCAGGCACCAGTCGCCCGTGAGGAAGAGGGCCGCCAGCGCGACGAAGGGCAGGCCCTCGAGCCCGATCGCCAGCGACACGGCCGCCAGGATCCCGCCGATCAGGCCGGGTCGCAGGCCGCCGCGGATCATGCAGAAGGCGAGACCGATCATCGAGAGAATCTGCAGATTGTGGTGGTCCACCCGCCCCGCCTGGAACTGGATCGTCACACCGAAGGTCTGCGTGGCCGCGATCAGGGCCAGGAGCGCGGCACGGCTGCCGAAGCTGTGCCGGACGCCGCGATACAGGAGCCAGCCGTAGAGCCCGAAGAGCAGCACGGGCCAGAGTGCCGCCGTCAGGCCCTCGGCGAGCGCGGAGCCCGTCAGGGGCGTGAGCGCCAGGATCAGGCCGGCGATCGGCGCGTCGACGAGGCGCGACCAGTGGCTCGGCACGCCGCCCGGGGGCAGGAATCGGTACTGGACGTTGTCGTACCAGCCCTGGCCGGCCAGCAGGTCGCGGACTTCCACGAGGCGCATCGCGTCGTCGGTATCCGGGACGCGCAGGTGCTGGACGGTTTCCCAAACCGCGTGGGGCGCGTTCATCGTCGCGATGCACAGGGCGGCGAGGATCCACAGCAGCGTGCGGGCCTCGATCCGCCCGCGCGGTCGGGAGAGGGGTAGCGCCGGAGCCGGCATGTTTGGTGGATCACCCGGGCGGGCGGTCGATGCCCTCGCCGGCATGCTCGCGCGGTTCCGCTTAACGCGCGGTCAAAGGGCACCGGACGCGCGGCCCGGCCGTCGATCCGGCCCCGCGGCGCCAGCGATTCCTTAACCACGACCGGGCATCCTGGCGACCGGTCGGCGTCCTGCGCGTCGCGCGCCGCACCAATCGCCGGAGCATGGGATGAGCCACCACACCGAGACGCTGGTGATCGGCGCCGGGCCTGCGGGTCTGACTGCCGCCTACCTGCTGTCGAAGAAGGGCCGCTCCGTCACCGTCCTGGAGCGGGATCCGGCGCAGGTCGGCGGGATCTCGCGCACCGTCTCGCACAACGGCTACCTGTTCGACATCGGCGGCCACCGGTTCTTCTCGAAGTCCCAGGCCGTGGTCGATCTCTGGGACGAGATCCTCCCCGACGACTTCATCGAGCGCCCGCGCCTGTCGCGGATCTACTATCGCGGGCGCTACTACGCCTACCCGCTGAAGGCCTTCGAGGCTCTGCGCAACCTCGGGATCCTCACCAGCGCGGCCTGCGTCGCCTCTTACCTCTACGCCCGCCTGCGGCCGGTGGCGGAGCCCAAGACCTTCCACGCCTGGGTCCGCAACCAGTTCGGCGAGCGCCTGTTCTCGATCTTCTTCAAGACCTACACCGAGAAGGTGTGGGGCATGTCGTGCGACGCGATCTCGGCCGACTGGGCGGCGCAGCGCATCAAGGGGCTCGACCTCGGCGCGGCGATCCGCGACGGCATCAAGCGGTCGCTGGGCCTGCGCAAGGCGCCGAAGGCCGGCGGCCCCGTCATCAAGACTCTGATCGAGTCGTTCCGCTATCCCCGCCGCGGCCCCGGCATGATGTGGGAGGCGGCAGCCGCCAAGATCCGCGCCCAGGGCGGGCAGCTGAAGCTCGACCGCGGCGTCGACTCCCTCAGCTACGATGCCGGAACCGGCATCTGGACGGTGGCGGCCCGCCGCTCGGACGGCAGCCGCGAGACCTTCACGGCCCGCAACGTCGTCTCGTCCGCGCCGGTCCGCGAGCTCGTCGACGCCATCCGCCCGCGGCCGCTCAGCACCTTCAACGCCCGGGCGCTGAAGTACCGCGACTTCCTGACGGTGGCGCTCATCGCCAAGTCGGACAAGAACTTCCCGGACAACTGGATCTACATCCACGACCCGTCGGTGAAGGTCGGCCGGGTGCAGAATTTCCGCTCCTGGTCGCCCGAGATGGTGCCGGACGCGGACCACACCTGCTTGGGCCTGGAGTATTTCTGCTTCGAGGGCGACGGCCTCTGGAACGCCGACGATTCGGAGCTGGTGGAGCTCGCCAAGCGCGAGATCGGTCAGATCGGCCTGATCGACCCGGCCGACGTCGTCGATGCCTGCGTGGTCCGCCAGCCGAAGGCCTACCCGGTCTACGACGAGGAGTATGCCGGCCACGTCGTCACCGTGCGGCGGGAGCTGGAGCGGGATTTCCCGAGCCTGCACCTCGTGGGCCGCAACGGCATGCACAAGTACAACAATCAGGACCACGCGATGATGACCGCGATGCTGACCGTGGAGAACATCCTCTGCGGCCGGCGTCGGCACGACGTCTGGCGGGTGAACGAGGACGCCGAGTACACCGAGTCCGGCGTGTCCGGGGCCGACGTCGCCCTGGGCAGCGAGCGCCTCGTGCCGCGCAAGGTGGCCTGAGGCCAGTTCCGGTCGGCCTCCCGTCTTTGCGAGCGAAGCGAAGCAATCCAGGGCGGCGCTGAGCGCCTCGAAGTCGCGCTGCCCTGGGTCGCTTCGCTTCGCTCGCGATGACGGAGGGTGCGACCCCACTGAGGTGACGATCGGAAACCCCGCGGACAGCGACAGGGCTCCTGCCGCGTCACCGGCGCGGCTTGCCGGTCTCTGCGGCGCCCCTATCGTTCCTTCCCGGTAATGCCCTGGTCCAAGGGCCGCCGGGAGGATTCTATCGATGCGATCTCTGCTTCTCGCCGCGCTCTTCGCGGGCGTGGCCATGCCGGCGGCGGTGCTCCCCGCCCTGGCGCAGGGTGCGGCCCCTGCCGAGACCAAGGCCAAGACCGACGACCTCGAGAAGCTCCAGGGCTTCCACAGCACCGACACCCAGGCCGCCGCGGAGATCCCGCAGACCGGCCGCCGCCCCGACGCGATCCGCAAGAACCTGTCGAAGATCAAGCTGCCGGACGGCTTCAAGATCGACCTGTACGCGGTGGTGCCGGACGCCCGCGCCATCGCGGTCGGTCCCAATGCCGGGGTGCTTTTCGTCGGCACGCGCAAGAGCAAGATCTACACGGTCACCGACCGCGACAAGGACCGGGTCGCCGACGAGGTCCGCCCCTTCGCGCCGGGCATCACGTTCAAGATCCCGAACGGCGTCTGCTTCTCGAAGGACGGCGTGCTCACCGTGGTCGAGCAGAACCGCGTCCTGGCCTTCCCGGCCGCCGAGTTCTTCTACGAGAACCCGGACGTCGCCGCCGGCGTGCTGGTCAAGCAGGGACAGCTGATCCCGGCCTCCGAGGAGAGCTTCAACCACACCGCCCGGGTCTGCCGGGTCGGTCCGGACGGCAAAACCTACATCGCGCTCGGCCAGCCCTACAACGTGCCGCCCGCCGAGAAGGCGGACCTCTACAAGAAGACCGGCATCGGCGGCATCATCCGCATCGACGCCGACGGCAAGAACCGCGAGGTCTACGCGACCGGCATCCGCAACTCCGTCGGGATGGATTTCAATACCGACAAGTCGCTGTGGTTCACCGACAACCAGGTCGACGGCATGGGCGACGACAAGCCGCCGGGCGAATTGAACCGCTCCACCAAGGCGGGCGAGAATTTCGGCTTCCCGTGGTTCGGTGGCGGCTCGGTCCGCACGGTCGAGTACAAGGACCAGACCCCGCCGGCCGACGCCGTCGCCCCGCAGGCCGAGTTGCCGCCGCACGCGGCCGATCTCGGCATGACCTTCTACAACGGCAAGCAGTTCCCGGCCGCCTACAAGGGCGGGATCTTCATCGCCGAGCACGGCTCGTGGAACCGCACCGAGCCGGTGGGCGCCCGGGTGATGTTCGCCAAGCTCGGGGCCGACGGGAAGGTCGAGTCGGTCAAGCCGTTCGCGGAAGGGTGGCTCACCGGCGACGGCGAGTATCTCGGCCGCCCGGTGGACGTCGCGGTGATGCTCGACGGCTCGCTGCTGGTCTCGGACGATTCCGCCGGGGCGATCTACAGGATCTCCTACGAGAAGTAGTCTCTTGTGACCTGGCGCCTCTCCGCTCGTGAGGCGCCAGGTCGCGGAAAGCCGCAACGCGCCCTCTCTGACGTTCGGGAGAGGGCGCGCGCGTCCCCTTCCGACGCGAGCGGACAAGTCTTCACTGATCTCAGAGTTCGAGCCCGCCCGATGATCCGCCCGCTTCTCGTCCTCGCCGCCACCCTCGTCCCGCTCTCGGCGCAGGCCGGCGACGCGGCCGCAGGCAAGAAGCGCGCGACCGCTTGCCAGACCTGCCACGGCATGGACGGGCTCTCGAAGCTGCCGGAGGCGCCGAACCTCGCCGGGCAGGTTGAGCCCTACCTCGTGAAGGCGCTCACCGAGTACCGCGACGGCAAGCGGCAGAACGAGATCATGAACGTGGTTGCGAAGGAGCTGTCGGACGCCGACATCGCCAATCTGGCGGCGTACTACGCGGGCATCCAGATCGACGTGCTGCCGCCGGGGTAAGCGGCACCGCCGTCTTTGCGAGCGGAGCGAAGCAACCCAGTTGCGCAACGCTCACCGATGTCGCGCGACCCTGGTTTGCTTCGCTCCGCTCGCAATGACGCGGTGGATCAATCGTCCATCTTCAGGGCGGCGATGAACGCCTCCTGGGGGATCTCGACGCGCCCGAACTGGCGCATCTTCTTCTTGCCTTCCTTCTGCTTGTCGAGAAGCTTGCGCTTGCGCGAGATGTCGCCGCCGTAGCACTTGGCGGTGACATCCTTCGACAGCGCCCGGATGGTCTCGCGGGCGATGATCTTGCCGCCGATCGCCGCCTGGACGGGGATCTGGAACAGGTGGCGGGGGATCAGGTCCTTCAGCTTCTCGCACATGGCCCGGCCGCGCGACTCGGCGCGGGTGCGGTGGACCAGCATCGAGAGGGCGTCCACCGGCTCGGCATTCACCAGGATCGACATCTTCACGAGGTCGCCCTCGCGGTAATCCGACACGTGGTAGTCGAACGAGGCGTAGCCCTTCGAGATCGACTTCAGCCGATCGTAGAAGTCGAAGACGACCTCGTTCAGCGGCAGGTCGTAGACCACCATGGCGCGCTTGCCGACGTAGTTGAGGTCGATCTGCACGCCGCGGCGGTCCTGGCAGAGCTTCAGCACGCCGCCGAGATACTCGTCGGGCGTCAGGATCGTGGCGCGGATCCACGGCTCCTCGATCGTCTCGATCTTCATAATGTCCGGCATGTCGGCCGGGTTGTGCAACTCCTTGGTCTCGCCGTCGCGCATCTTCAGGTGGTAGACCACCGAGGGCGCCGTGGAGATCAGGTCGAGGTTGAACTCGCGCTCCAGCCGCTCCTGGATGATCTCCAGGTGCAGGAGCCCGAGGAAGCCGCAGCGGAACCCGAAGCCCAGCGCCGCCGACGTCTCCATCTCGTAGGAGAACGAGGCGTCGTTGAGCCGGAGCTTGCCCATGGCGGAGCGCAGGTTCTCGAACTCGGCCGCGTCTACCGGGAACAGGCCGCAGAACACCACCGCCTGGACCTCCTTGAAGCCCGGCAGCATCTCGGTGGTCTGGCGCTTGTCCTCGGTGATCGTGTCGCCGACGCGGGTGTCGGCCACCTCCTTGATCGAGCCGGTGAAGAAGCCGACCTCGCCCGGTCCCAGGGCGTCGATGTCGGCCATCTTCGGCCGGAACACGCCGATCCGGTCGACGCCGTAGACGGCGTCGGCACCCATCATGCGGATGGTCATGCCCTTCTTGAGGGTGCCGTCGATGATCCGCACCAGCACCACGACGCCGAGATAGGCGTCGTACCAGCTGTCCACGAGCAGCGCCTTCAGGGGCGCGTCGCTCCTGCCCTTCGGCGGCGGCAGGCGGGTGACGATCGCCTCGAGCACAGCCTCGATGTTGAGGCCGGTCTTGGCCGAGATCGGCACGGCATCGGAGGCGTCGAGGCCGATCACCTCCTCGATCTGCTCCTTGACCCGGTCCGGCTCGGCGGCGGGCAGGTCGACCTTGTTGAGGACCGGGACGATCTCGTGGTTGGCGTCGAGCGCCTGGTAGACGTTGGCGAGCGTCTGCGCCTCGACGCCCTGCGAGGCGTCGACCACCAGGAGCGAGCCCTCGCAGGCGGCGAGCGAGCGCGAGACCTCGTAGGCGAAGTCCACGTGGCCGGGCGTGTCCATCAGGTTCAGGACGTAGTCCTTGCCGTCCTGGGCCTTGTACTCCAGGCGCACGGTCTGCGCCTTGATGGTGATGCCGCGCTCCTTCTCGATGTCCATCGAGTCGAGCATCTGCTCGCTCATGTCGCGGAGCGCGACCGTGCCGGTGGCCTGGATCAGCCGGTCGGCCAAGGTCGATTTGCCGTGGTCGATATGCGCGACGATCGAGAAGTTGCGGATGGTGTCGATCGGGGCTGTCATCGGCATTCCGTTCGGGCGCGCGCCGGCGCGCACCGTCTGACGTCAGGACGTGTTCGGATGGAGCGGCTCCCGCGCGAGATAGCAGCGCGGCGGGAAGGCGCCAAGCGCGGCCTGAGCGCCCGGGGGGGGGCGGGCTCGGTCGGTGATCGCACGCAAGCGAACGGGGGCCGGAACGAGCCGGCCCCCGGGTCACGATCGTGTCTGGCGCCGAGGAGCGATCCGGCTCAGCGACCGCGGTCGCGGATCAGTCGCTCGATCTCGGCCTCGCCGTGGGAGCGCGCCTTGGCCTCGGTCGGATGCTTCCGGTCCGAGCGCTGGTGCAGCTTGCCGTGCTTGCGGATGCTCCACTGGAACAGGGAGCCGCTCTCGCCGACCGGCTCCACGTCGAGGCTGAAGGGGTAGGTATCTGTCTGGGTATCGCTCATGGGGCCGATATGGGGCGGTCAGCGACCTTTCGCCATGCCTGATCGTCAAGTCCTTGCGCGTTTACGCGTCCGCACCGGTCGCGCGCGCCCGCGCGGCCATGGCAACGAGGCTTTTGCGCAGCGCACCCATGTCGGTGACGCGCTCCGGGTAGGGGACGCGCACCGTGCGGTCGGCCGCCATCAGGTCCATGCCCTCGGCGTCGAGGCCGGTGAGTCGCCAGGGCAGGTCAGCCGCGCCGCCGGCGCCGGCGGCGTAGAGCGCCAGCGCGTCGGCGTGGTCGGCGTTCATGTGCTCGACGGCGCCGCGCTCGCCCGCCACGATCGCCTGCGCGTCCGAGAGGTCGAGGAGGAGCTGGTCGCGGGTCAGGGTCGCGGCCTTGGCGAAGCCGCCATTGAGGTGGCCGGCCTCCGGCGCCAGGGCGAAGAATCCGAAATCCGGGAAATCGGCGTAGAGCTTGGCCTTCGGGTGCCGGGCCAGGAACCGCTCCCGGGCCCGCGCCTCGGCGGTCTGCAGAGCGCGTCCGACCACGGTCAGGCGGGGATGGGCGAGCGGGTCACCCTTGCCACCCTGCGAGAACAGCAGCGAGCAGCGCGGGTCGGCCAGCAGGTTGCGGGTGTGGGCCGACAGCCGCGACAGCAGCATCAGCGGCGTGCCGTCCGCGTCGGTGGCGATGGTGACGAGGGAGGCGAAGGGCGTGCCGTCCGGCTCCAGGGTCGCGAGCGCCCCGGACCGGACGCTGCGCAGGAGCGTGCGCGCCAGGCCGATCGCGTCGAACGGCGCCGCCTCGGCCGGCAGCGGACGGGCCGGTCCGCCCGCGCCGGGACCCGTGTCGATCGTCTCGCCCATGCGCGATTCCTCCCCTCCGGACAGCCGCCCGGTTTCGCCGCCACGTTAGCGGCGCCGCGTCGGCGGCGCGAGGCACCGCGACCGCGTCAGATGGGCCGCGGAAGGACCGGTGCGCTCCCGTGTTACGGCCAAGCTATGACCGCCGCTCGCTTTTTCCGATCGGCCGTACTAAAGCACCTGTCCCTTTGCGTGTGCCGGGCTGCGCCCAAACTGCCCGGTTCGCGTTTTTGTCTGCCCCCTCGGGGCCGGGACGTGGCGCGGCCTGTGCGAAGAGCCGGGACCGCGCCTGAGCCCGTTCAGTCAGGGACCGCGCATGCCGACCATCGCCCTCGTCGACGACGACCGGAACATCCTCACCTCTGTGTCGATCGCGCTGGAGACCGAAGGCTACCGCATCCAGACCTACACGGACGGGGCCTCCGCGCTGGACGGTCTGCGCCACTCCCCGCCCGATCTCGCGATCTTCGACATCAAGATGCCGCGCATGGACGGGATGGAGCTTCTCCGACGCCTGCGGCAGAAATCTGACCTTCCCGTGATCTTTCTGACGTCGAAGGACGAGGAGATCGACGAGCTGTTCGGCCTCAAGATGGGCGCGGACGACTTCATCCATAAGCCGTTCTCGCAGCGCCTGCTGGTGGAGCGGGTGAAGGCGGTGCTCCGGCGCTTCGCCAAGGAGGCCCCCGGCAGCACGCCCCGCGGCGAGGCCGAGGTCGCGGCCCGGTCGCTCGAGCGCGGCGCGCTGATGATGGATCCCGAGCGGCACACCTGCACGTGGAAGGGCGAGCCGGTGACGCTGACGGTCACGGAGTTCCTGATCCTCCAGGCGCTCGCCCAGCGCCCCGGCGTCGTGAAGAGCCGCAACGCGCTCATGGACGCGGCCTACGACGACCAAGTCTACGTCGATGACCGGACCATCGACAGCCACATCAAGCGGTTGCGGAAGAAGTTCAAGGTCACCGACCAGAGCTTCGACATGATCGAGACGCTCTACGGCGTAGGCTACCGCTTCAAGGAGGCGTGATCTCCAGGATCAGCCCCGTGGCCGCACGTACCCAGACCCAGACCGAGGATGCCCCGCCCCGCGCCTCCCTGGCCCAGACCCTGTCCCGACCGCTCGGCTGGCCCCGCGCCGTGTGGGAGGCGGTCGGCCAGCGCGCCTCGTCGAGCCTGACGCGCCGCATCGTCGTCCTCAACCTCGTCGGGCTGATCGCGCTCCTCGTCGGGTTCCTCTACCTCAACCAGTTCCGCCAGGGCCTGATCCAGGCCCGGATCCAGAGCCTCGCCATCCAGGGCGAGATCATCGCGGGGGCGATCGCCGCCTCGGCCTCGGTGGACACCGACACGATCCGCATCGATCCCGACAAGCTGCTCCAGCAGCAGGCCGGCGAGGCGGCGGAGGAGGAATCGCAGCCGCTCGCCTTCTCGCTGAACCCCGAGAAGGTGGCGCCGCTGCTGTCGCGCCTCGTGACGCCGACGGGCAACCGCGCCCGGGTCTACGACCAGGAGGGCGGCCTCCTGTTCGACACCCGCACCCTGTTCAAGCGCGGCGATGCCAGCCGGCCCGACCCGCTCGAGCCGAAGCCCCACAAGCCCGGCATCCTCGAATCCGCCTTCGAGGCGGTCCAGTCCAAGCTCGGCGGCCTGTTCCGCAGCCGGTCCGAGACCACCGAGGAGACGGGACCGGTGAACGGGCACTCGCTCCGGGAGGTCCAGGCGGCGCTCGGCGGCAACCGCGGCAGCCTCGTGCGCCGGAACAAGCTCGGTGAGACCACCGTCTCGGTGGCGGTGCCGATTCACCGGGCGGGCTCGGTCCGCGGCGCCCTCCTGATCTCGACTCAGGGCGACGCCATCGACCGGGTCATCGCTTCGGAGCGGTTCGGTCTGCTGCAGGTCTTCCTCGTCGCCTCGGCGGTGATGGTGGTGCTCTCGTTCCTGCTGGCGGGTGCGATCGCGGGACCGGTCCGCCGCCTCGCGGAGGCCGCCGAGAAGGTCCGCATGGGTATCAAGACCCGCGAGGAGATCCCGGACTTCACCGAACGTACGGACGAGATCGGCCACCTGTCGGGCGCCCTGCGCGACATGACTCAGGCCCTCTACCGGCGGATCGACGCGATCGAGAGTTTTGCGGCGGATGTCAGCCACGAGTTGAAGAACCCGCTGACCTCGCTCCGCAGCGCGGTCGAGACACTGCCGCTCGCCAAGACCGACGAGTCCCGTGGCCGGCTGATGGCGATCATCCAGCACGACGTGAAGCGCCTCGACCGTCTGATCAGCGACATCGCCGACGCCTCGCGCCTCGACGCGGAGCTCGCCCGCGCCGAGGCCCGGCGCGTCGATCTCCGGCGGCTGCTCACCACCGTCGTGTCGGTCGCCAACGAGCGCCGGCGCCCGAAGGATTGCCTGATCCAGCTCGACGTCGAGGCGACGGGCTCTGAGCAGGACGCGCCGTTCACGATCATCGGCCACGACAGCCGGCTCGGGCAGGTGGTCAACAACCTCCTCGACAACGCCCGCTCGTTCTCGCCGACCGACGCGAAGGTCCGGGTCGTGCTGCGCCGCGTGCGCGGCGAGGTCGAGATGATCTGCGAGGACGAGGGACCTGGCATCCCGGAGCACGCCCTGGAGCGGATCTTCGAGCGCTTTTACACCGACCGGCCGGAGCAGGGTTTCGGCCAGAATTCCGGCCTCGGCCTGTCGATCTCCCGCCAGATCGTCCAGGCCCATCGCGGCACGATCCGCGCCGAGAACCGGCCCGGCGCCCCCGACGAGGACGGCGAGCCGACGGTGCGCGGCGCCCGCTTCATCGTGCGCCTGCCGGCGGCGCCGCGGCAGCTCCACGCCTGATGGTCACCCTGCACGGCGCCTGCGTCGCGCTGTGCGGGGCCGGGATCCTGATTCGCGGTCCCTCGGGTGCGGGCAAGTCCAGCCTCGCGCTCCTGCTCGCCGCCGCGCCGGACGGCGCCTTCGTGGCGGACGACCGGGTCGTCTGCGCGATTCGCGACGGGCGAATCACGGCCGGTCCCCATCCCGCGCTCGCCGGACGTGTCGAGGTCCGCGGCCAGGGGATCCTGTCGGCGGCCGATCTCGGCCTGGCGGTGCGGCCGGAGGCGGTGCTGCATCTCGCCGTCGACCTGGTGGAGACGGCACCGCGCCTGCCCGAGCCGCCGGAACCCGCCGACATCCTCGGCCTCGCTGTTCCGCGCCTCGTCCTCGATCGGGGTGCGCGGGCGGCCGGCCTCGCACCGCTCCTGGTTCGTGCGGCGCTGCGAAAGCCGCGGCCGTGACTTCGCAGCCGCACAGGCGCCTCGATTCGCCCAAGACTGGTATCCCCCATGGCGCACACGCGGCGGCCGTGGCATGATCGCACCAATGTCCGGGCAAAAAAGTCGCGATCGCCTTGTGGGGGGCTGTGCGATGCACAACATGGCGGCACACACAGGACGTTGGAACACGTGTCGATGATTGGCATGGTGCTCGTCACCCACGGACTCCTGGCGACCGAGTTCAAGGCCGCGCTGGAGCACGTGGTCGGTCCACAGGATCAGATCGAAACGATCACGATCGGGCCGGAGGACGATATGGAGCTGCGACGCCGGGACATCATGTCCGCGGTCTGTCGCGTGAATACCGGGGACGGTGTGGTGGTGCTGACCGACATGTTCGGGGGCACGCCGTCGAACCTCGCGCTGTCCTGCATGAACGGCGGATCGGTCGAGGTCGTGGCGGGGATCAACCTGCCGATGCTGATCAAGCTGGCCAGCGTCCGCGACGAGGAGAAGCTCGGCGACGCCGTGCTGCACGCGCAGGAAGCCGGCCGCAAATACATCAACGTCGCCTCGCGCGTCCTGGCGGGCAAGTAGTTCTCCGGGATCAAGCTTCCAGGACGGCCGCCGGCGGAGCCGCGCGCCGCGCGCTCACGGTGATTCCCACCGATGCCGCGATCACCAGCGCGATCGCCAGCCACTGGACGGCGCTGATTCGCTCTCCCAGCAGGACCAGACCCGCGCAGGCCGCCACGGCGGGCTCCAGGCTCATCAGCACGCCGAAGCTCTTCCGGTCCAGGCGGCGCAGGGCGACCATCTCCAGTGAGTAGGGCAGGGCGCTCGACAGCAGCGCCACCGCGAAGCCGGCGATGAGGAGTCCGGGCGCGAGCAGGGCCGGTCCGGCCTCCGCCACGCCGAACGGCGCCACGACGAGGGCCGCCGTCAGCATGCCCAGGGACACGGCCTGGCCGCCGTCGATCCGCCCCGCGCGCTGCCCGAACAGGATGTAGAGCGCCCAGCACAAGGCCGCGCCGAGATCGAGGGCGACGCCGACCGGGTCGAGGCCGTCCGCGCCGGCGATCGGCAGCAGCAGCGCGAGCCCGGCCACCGCCACGCCGATCCACAGGAAATCCGAGCGGCGGCGCGACGCGATCAGCGCGACCGCCAGCGGCCCGACGAATTCGATGGCCACGGCCGGCCCGAGCGGCAGCCGTGCCAGCGCGAGGTAGAACAGGAGGTTCATCAGCCCGAGGGCCGTCCCGTAGAGGGCGATCCAGCCGGCCTCGCGTGCCGGGAGGCTGCGCCGCCAGGGCCGCCAGACGGCGATCAGGATCAGCGCCGAGAAGCCGACCCGGAGGGCCGAGGTCCCCGCCGCGCCCAGCGCTGGGAACAGGCTTTTGGCGAAGGTCGCGCCGCACTGGAGCGACACCATGCCGGTGACCAGCGCCGCCACGGACAGCACCGTATCGCCGAGGCCGAACCTGTTGCGTGACACGGGGGCGACATTCCTGAGGACCGGGATCCGGCGCGGGCATAGCAGATGCCGGGGCCGCCGCGGCCCACGCTCGGCCTCATGGCACACGCCATCCTCGCGCACGGCTCGCCGTCCCGGGCCAGCGGAGCGTCCGCCGGCCCGGCGTCGTCCGTGACCGGCCCTTACAGGATGAAGCGGCTCAGATCCGCGTTCGAGGCCAGATCCTGCACCCGGTCGCGCACGTAGGCCGCGTCGATCGGCACCGTCTCGCCGGACCGATCGGTGGCGGTGAAGGAGATCTCGTCGATCACCCGCTCCAGCACCGTCTGGAGCCGGCGCGCGCCGATATTCTCCACCGAGGAGTTCACCTCCACGGCGACCCGCGCGAGGGCGTCCACGGCGTCGTCGGAGAAGGTGAGGGTGACGCCCTCCGTCTCCATCAGCGCGACCGTCTGCTTGAGAAGGCTCGCCTCGGTGGCGGTCAGGATCTGCTTGAAATCGTCCACCGTCAGCGGCTGCAATTCCACCCGGATCGGCAGGCGGCCCTGCAGTTCGGGGAGGAGGTCCGCCGGCTTCGAGACGTGGAAGGCGCCCGAGGCGATGAACAGCACGTGGTCGGTCTTCACCGGCCCGTGCTTGGTCGCGACGGTCGTCCCCTCGATCAGCGGCAGCAGGTCGCGCTGCACGCCCTCGCGCGAGACGTCGCCGGACGAGCGGCCCTCGCGGGCGCAGATCTTGTCGATCTCGTCGAGGAAGACGATACCGTTGTTCTCGACCTCGCGGATCGCCTCGCGGACGAGCGCCTCGTCGTCGACCAGCTTGTCGGATTCCTCGGCCATCAGCGGCGCGTAGGCGTCCCGCACCAGCACACGGCGCGGCTTGCCGCGCTGGCCGCCGAGCGCTTTGCCGAGCATGTCGCTGATGTTGATCGCGCCCATCGAGGCGCCCGGAACGCCGGGAATCTCGAACATCGGCATGCCCGCGGGGGCGCCGGAGGTCAGCTCCAGCTCCACTTCCTTGTCGTCGAGTTCGCTGTTGCGGAGTTTGCGCCGGAAGCTGTCGCGGGTGGCCTGGCTCGCCGTCGGGCCGACGAGCGCGTCGAGGATCCGGTTCTCGGCGGCGGCCTCGGCCTTGGCCTTCACGCCCTCGCGCTTCACCTGCCGCGTCAGGCCGATCGCCACCTCGACGAGGTCGCGGACGATCTGCTCGACGTCGCGGCCGACGTAGCCGACCTCGGTGAATTTGGTCGCCTCGACCTTCAGGAATGGCGCGTTGGCGAGCCGGGCGAGGCGGCGCGCGATCTCGGTCTTGCCGCAGCCGGTTGGCCCGATCATCAGGATGTTCTTGGGCGCGACCTCCTCGCGGAGCGGACCGGTCAGCTGCTGGCGCCGCCAGCGGTTGCGCAGCGCGATCGCCACGGCGCGCTTGGCGTCGTGTTGCCCGACGATGAACCGATCGAGTTCGGACACGATCTCGCGGGGAGAGAACGTCGTCACCGCTTTGCCATCCCTGTTCCCGGCCCGAAAACGGCCCCGCGCCGGGAATGGGGTCGCGCGCGGCCCCGCGCAAGGGGCCGCGCGTCGGCCGGTCGCCGCCTCAGTGCGCCGCCGGGACCGCCGCGGCGTCGCCCTTGTCGTGCCGGCCGAACCGCTCCACCAGGGTCGCGCTGGCCTCGTTGAGGCCGATGACCGTGACGTCGCGGCTCCGGGCGCGGGCCTTGAGCACCACCCGGTCGAGGGCCGCGATGGCCGAGATGTCCCAGAAATGCGCCGCGTGGACGTCGATCACGAGGCGCTCGACCGGCTCCAGCACGTCGATCGCCTCCGAGAAGGTGCCGGCCGAGGCGAAGAACACTTGCCCGGTGACGGTGTAGGTCCGGGTGCCGCCGTCGGCCGAGAGGGCGGACGTGATCCGGTTGAGCCGGGCGACCTTGCCGGCGAAGAACACGCCGGACAGCAGCACGCCGACCAGCACGCCGATCGCGAGATCCTTGGTGGCGACCACGACCAGGACGGTCGCCAGCATCACCGCCGAGGAGGGCAGCGGGTTGGTGCGCAGCCGCAGCAGCGAGCGCCACGAGAAGGTGTTGATCGAGACCATGATCATCACGGCCGTCAGCGCCGCCACCGGCACGACGGCCAGCAGGTCCTGCAGTGCCACGAGGAGCACCAGCAGGAACGCGCCGGCCACGAGCGTCGAGAGGCGGCCGCGGGCGCCCGACGAGACGTTGATCACCGACTGGCCGATCATCGCGCAGCCGCCCATGCCGCCGAACACCGCCGAGGCCATATTGGACACGCCCTGGCCCATGCACTCGCGATTCTTGTCGCTGGCCGTGTCGGTCATGTCGTCGACGATCTGCGCCGTGAGCAGGCTCTCCAGCAGGCCGACCGCGGCGAGCGTCGCCGCGTAGGGCAGGAGGATCCGCAGGGTCTCGAGGGTGAGCGGCACGTCCGGCAGGGCGAAGCGCGGCAGCGTCGAGGGCAGGGCGCCGAGATGGGCGACCGTACGCACGTCGAGGTGGAAGATCGCGGTGATCGCCGTCAGGACGGCGATGGCCACGAGCGGCGACGGGATCGCGCGGGTGAGCCGCGGGAATCCGTAGATGATCGCCAGACCGAGGGCGATCAGCCCGTAGGTCGCCGGCGTGACCCCGGTGAGCTCGGGCAACTGCGCCAGGAAGATCAGGATCGCCAGCGCGTTGACGAAACCGGTCATCACCGAGTGCGAGACGAACCGCATCAGTCGGCCCAGCCTGAGCAACCCGGCCAGGATCTGGATGACGCCCATCAGGATCGTGGCGGCGAAGAGGTACTGGACGCCGTGCTCGCGCACGAGGTCGACCATCACCACCGCGGTGGCGGCGGTGGCGGCCGAGATCATGGCCGGGCGACCGCCGGCGAAGGCGATGGTGCAGGCGATGACGACCGAGGCGTAGAGGCCGACCTTCGGGTCGACCCCGGCGATGACCGAGAAGCCGATGGCTTCGGGGATCAGCGCGAGGGCGACGACGATCCCCGACAGGGTGTCGCCGCGCAGGTTGGAGGTCCACGACCGGAGATATCCGGCGTTCCGGGCTGCGTGTGTTGACATCGATGAATCCGCACGAGCGGCGTGCCCGCGTCGCTGGCGGGTCAGAGCGCGTCTCGAATGCGTGGTCCGGCGGATCGGCGGCCGGAAGAGCCACCCGGGCTTTCACCGGGTCCTTGCGAATGCGCCGACCCTAGGGGCGCGCGCGCTGCAATGCAACAACGTGGCGGGAAACGCTCGGCGACGCCTCCGTCATCGCGGGTCCGGCTCCGCGGTTCCAAAATGACGGGCGCGTCGATCCGGCCGCCTCAGGCCGCGCGGACCTGGGTCACGAAGCCCGCGACCTCGCCGCCGAGACCGTTCGAGCGGCGCGCGATGTCGGCGGCGGCGTCGAGGACTTCCGCGGCGCTGGCGCCCGTCTCGCGGGCCGCGCCCAGGACCAGCGCCATCGTGTCCGTGACGGCGCGGGTGCCGCTGGCGGCCTCGGAGACGCTGCGGGCGATCTCCTGGGTCGCCAGCTGCTGCTCCTCGACGGCGGCGGCCACGCCGAGGGCGATCCCGTGGACCTGCTCGATCGTGCCGCCGATCTCCTCGATCGCCGCGACGGCGTCGTGGGTCGCGGTCCGCATCGCGGCGATCTGCCCGGCGATCTCCTCGGTGGCCTTGGCGGTCTGCGTCGCGAGATCCTTCACCTCGGTGGCGACGACCGCGAAGCCGCGCCCGGCCTCGCCGGCCCGCGCCGCCTCGATCGTGGCGTTGAGGGCCAGCAGGTTGGTCTGCCCGGCGATGGTGGAGATGAGGGAGACGACCTGCCCGATGCCGTCGGCGCTGCGGGCGAGGGCCTGGACGCTCGCCCGGGTCCGCCGCGTCGCCTCGACGGCGCTCTCGGCGGCCGTCGAGGTCTGGGTCACTTGGACGCCGATCTCGCTGGCGGTGGCGGCGAGTTCCTCGGTGGCGGCGGCGACGGCCTCGACGTTGTGGGCCGTCGTCTCGGCGGCGCGGGTGACCGCCTGCGACTGCGTGCCGGCGTGCTCGGCGTTGCCCGCCATGGTCGCGGCGGCACGCTCCAGCCCGGCGGCGGCCCCGGCGAGGTGCTCGACGAGTCCGCCGATGCTGCCCTGGAACCGCTCGGCGAGCCCGGCCATCTCGGCGCGCTTGCGCGTCGCCGTGTCGGCCTCCAGCCGCTGGTGCTCGTGCCGCAGGCCCTCGGCCTCCCGCATCGTGTCGCTGAAGACCTGCATGCTCGTCCAGATCGCACCGATCTCGTCGCGTCCCGGCTTGACGGCGGGCAGGGTGTGGTCGCCGCGCGAGAGGCGCTGGATCGCGTCCGAGACCGCCCGCAGCGGCCGGGCGATCTGCCGCTGACCGATGAGCAGGCCGAGGGCGCAGCAGATCACGGTGCCGATCAGGGCGAGGCCGAGCAGGAGGAGCGTGCGCGTCTCGAACAGGGCCTGGGTGTCGGCCTTGATCGCCGCCATCTCGCCCCGGCCCTGCTTCACCAGGGCGTCGATGCTGGCCTGGAAGGCCTTGCGGTTTGCCCGGTTGGCGTCGTTGAACCCGAGCTCCGCGGCCGCCTTGGGGCCGGTCGTGTCGCCCGCGTCCGCGAGGGCGCTGCGGAGGGCGCGGAACGCGTCGGCGTTGCGCACCATCGTCTCGAAGAGCGGCCGCTCGGCCTCGGTCACCCGCGGTGCCCAGTCGGTCCGCAGCGCGTCCATCTCGGCGAGACCCTTGCGGATCCCGGCGGTGTACTTCGCGGCTTCCGCGCGGTCGGCGGAGGCGTAGACGCCGCGCGAGTCCATGGTGACTTCGGCGGCGAGGCGGTTGAAGTTCGCGGCGTCGAGCGCCCGGATCGACGCGCTCTCGACGCTCGTCAGCGAGCGCTCGAAGCTCTTCAGCGTCGCGACGCTGACCCCTGCCACGACCAGCGTCGTCAGGCTGCAGGCGCCGACGAAGCTCAGGAGTTTTCCGCCGATTTTCATTGCTATCCGACCGTCGAGGCGCGATTGGCGTCAAAATGCCGGTTATTCGTCAAGACGTCGTAAACTGAGCTGATCCGGAATTATTTGTCACGCCTCTGAGCAGGGTCCTGATGAGGAAGGGGCGCGGCGGGCGCCGCGCCCGACCCGATCAGGCCGCCCGGACGGTGTCGAGGAAGCGGCTGACTTCCGCAGTCAGGTGCTCGGATTGCCGGGACAGCTCCGAGGCCGCGTCGAGGACCTGGCCGGCGGCGACGCCGGTCTCCTCGGCCGCGCCGGCGACGCCGGAGATGTTGCTCGTGACCTCGCCGGCGCCGACGGCCGCCTGCGCGACGTTGCGGACGATCTCCTGGGTCGCCGCACCCTGTTCCTCGACCGCGGCGGCGATCGAGGTGGCGACGCCGCTGATCTCGCGAATCCGGTCGGTGATGCCGGCGATCGACGTCACCGCCTGCCCGGTCGAGGCCTGGATCTGCGCGATCTGGCCGGAGATCTCGTGCGTCGCCTTGGCAGTCTGCTCGGCCAGCGCCTTCACCTCGGAGGCGACGACCGCGAAGCCCTTGCCGGCGGCCCCGGCGCGGGCCGCCTCGATGGTGGCGTTGAGGGCCAGCAGGTTGGTCTGGCCGGCGATGTTGGAGATCAACCCGACCACGTCGCCGATCCGCGACACGGAGTTGCTCAGTTCCTGGACGAGCGCGCCGGTCTGATCGGCGTCGGAGACGGCCCGCTGCGCCAGATGCGCCGAGCCGTCCACCTGCCGGCCGATCTCCTGCACCGACGAGCCGAGCTCCTCGGCCGCCGCCGCGACGGTGTTGACGTTGGAGGCGGCCTCCTCGGCGGCCGCCGCGACCGTGTTCGACTGGCTCGAGGTCTGGGACGCCGTCGCCGACATGGTCCGGGCGGTCGCCTGCAGCTCGGTGGCCGAGGACGAGACCATGCCGACGATGCCGCCGACCGCGCGATCGAAGCTGTCGGCGAGCTCGATCATGGTCCGGCGCCGCTCGGCCGCGGCGGCCGCGTCGGCGATCCGCTTCATCTCGGCCTCCTCCGCGGCCTTCTTGGCGACCATCGCCTTGATCCCGTCCACGGCACGCCCGACCGCGCCGATCTCGTCGCCGCGGGCGGCCTCCTTGATCTCGGCCTCGATCTCGCCGCGGGCCATGCGCTGCAGCACGGCCACGAGGCGGCCGAGGGGGCGGGTCAGCATGGCGAAGACGAGGAAGGCCAGCAGCCCCGCGATGACGACGCTGGCGACGCTGCCGAGCAGGCTCGCGAGGTAGGCGGCGCCGAAGGAGCGCGCCTGCTCGTCGCTTCGGGCGGCAAGGAGGTCGCGCTCCGCTTTCTCGGCCTCGCCGATCTTGGCGCGCAGGGCATCCATGGACGCCTTGCCGGCGCCGCTCGCCTCGATCTGCCGGGCCTTGTCGAGGTTCCCCGCCTCGACGAGGGCCATCTCCCTGGCGGCGATATCGTTCGACCATGTCTCCGCCGAGCCGCGCACGGCCTCCAGGCGCGCCTGCTGGGCGGCGTTGTCGGCGGTGAGCGACTTGGCGCTCTCCAGGGACACCTTGAAGGACTTCTGGCCGGCGCGGAGCGGCTCCAGGAATTTCGGATCGCCCGCGATCAGGTAACCGCGCAGGCCGGTCTCCTGATTGACCATCGCCTGCGTGAGGCCGTCGAGGGTGGAGATGACCTGATAGGAGTGCTCCGTGAGATGATTGACGCGCTCGATCGAAGACAGGTGACTGTATCCGATGGCGCTGATCCCCACCGTGACCGCCGCCAGGCTGCCGAATGCGGCAGTCAGCTTCGTTACGATCCGGACATCGTTGATCGAGCGCATAGTCAGTCCCCAGGGCCCCATTCGGGAATTCGGATTTGGTTCCCTGGCGGTTGTGATAAATTATACGCTGTAAATTTTGTCTTACAGCGGGCTGTATCGCCCGGATGAACCCGGTTGAACGGCGGTTGAAAACCGACTGTCAGCAATCGAGCGTCGGTGATCGTTCCTCGCACTGTTGTCGTCGGCGAGTACAACCTGAGATAAGAGGCGCCGGGCCGGATTTTGTTGCGGCGCTGCGATCCGTGCGCGACTTCGAGGAAGGTTTGCAGGATGCGAAGACCGGCGCCGCAGCGTATTCGCCCGCGGCGCGGTTCGCGCGGAAGCTGTGATGACCCGCGTTCAGCCGGGCAGACCCCGCGCCGATGCGCGTGCGCCCGCGACGGGATCCGGGCGACGCGGGCACACCGTGTGCGATCGAGCGCGCGGCGACGGCGGCGGAGCCGGCGAGCCCGGCTCCGCCCGGCCGGGTCTCAGGTATCCAGCGCCTCGATGACGAGGTTTCCGTTGGTGTAGACGCAGATCTCGGCGGCGATCGTCATGGCCCGCCGCACGATCGCCTCGGCGTCGAGGTCGCCGTCCTCCAGCGCGCGGGCGGCCGCCAAGGCGTAATTGCCGCCAGACCCGATGGCCATGACGCCGCTCTCGGGCTCCAGCACGTCGCCCGAGCCCGACAGGAGCAGGCTGACCTCGCGGTCGGCGACGAGCATCATCGCCTCGAGCCGGCGCAGGTAGCGGTCCGTCCGCCAATCTTTCGTGAGTTCCACGCAGGCCCGGGTCAGCTGACCGGGATACTGCTCCAGCTTGGCTTCGAGGCGCTCGAACAGCGTGAACGCGTCCGCGGTGGCGCCGGCGAAGCCGCCGATCACCGCGCCCTTGGCGAGGCGCCGGACCTTGCGGGCGTTCCCCTTCACGATGGTCTGGCCCAGGCTGACCTGACCGTCGCCGCCGATGACGACGCGGCCGCCCTTGCGGACCATCAGGATCGTGGTCGCGTGCATCTGGGGGACGGCGCCCCGGTCGTCGTACCTGAATGCGTCCTGGCTCAAGATTCGGCTCCGCTCTCGATCGCGCCGAGATGGGGAGCTTCGCCGGCCGAGTCCAGCCGGTGCCGGGATCGCGCGCCTACTCGGCGACCGCCTCGGGGCTGCGCACTGGGCCGGCATCCTGCAGGATCGACTGCGCGGCGGCCTCGGCCAGGAGCGCGTAGCCGCGGTCGGCCATGTGCAGGCCGTCGGCGGCGAAGAGCTGCTTGGTCGTCAGCTTACCCTCGCGCACCCAGCCGTGCATCAGGTCGGCCCGGCGGATCACCGGCACGTCGAGCTCGTCGCCGATGCTGCGCACCGCGTCGCGGAAGCGCGAGGCGCCCGGCGTGGATTCGAGCTTCGGGCACCATTGCGGCTCCATCAGCACCACGTCGATGCCGGCGTCCCGGATCCGGCGGATCGCCGACACGGTCGCCTCGCGGAAATGGTCGAGCGACACGCCGCGCAGCGGGTCGTTGCTGCCCGTCTGCCAGATGACCAGCTGGGGCTCGGCCGCGATCACGTCGCGGTCGAGGCGCGCCAGCATGTCGTCGACGTGCTCGCCGCCGATGCCGCGGTTGATGACCGCCACGTCCATCCCGTGCAGCTTCTTGCGCAGGTCGATCTGCAGGCGGGCCGGGTAGGCGTTGGCCGGGGTCGACGCGCCCACGCCCTCCGTCGAGGACGACCCGAAGGCGACGATCTTGAGCGGGGCGCCGATGGCGATCTGGCGAGCGACGTGGGGCAGGTCCGGGCTGTCGCCCAGGTCGAAGCCCAGCATGTCCAGGGATTCGGGCAGCAGGTCCGCGTAGGCGAGGACCGCCGTCGGAAGGACCAAGAGGGCGCCCAACAAGCCCAGGCGGCGCAGCATCCTGCGGGCGGGGAAGACAGTGTTCAGCGTCTTGGACACGGGACCGACGGCTCCGGCTCTCGTGAGCGGTAGATACAATCTGACACAGGGCCCTGAAAAGAGCGGTTCCGGGCAGAGTTTGAAAACGCACTGAATTCGTAACGCAAAATTAGGCATGAGTGGGGAGGCGCGCCCTTGCCCGAGGATTCCCGGCAACATCGGCGCGGCGGGTCGACCCCAGCGACGTTGGCGTCGTGGCGCCCGCACGCGTGACGCCGAGTCGGCACGAACCATGCAGAACAGGTTCCGACGCGTCTCCGAGAGGGCGGCGGAGCGCGCGGTCGGGGCCGCGGCGCGTCCCCCGACCGGCCGCGGGGCTCCGTGAGCCGTCCCATGGTCGACCGCTTGCGCATCGCGATCCTCACGCACTCGACCGACCCGCGCGGCGGCGTGGTCCACGCTCTGGCTCTCGGGGAGGCCCTGGGCAGGCTCGGCCACGAGGCGGTGGTCCACGCGCCCGACCCGACCGGCGGCGGCTTCTTCCGCGCGGCGCAGTGTCCGGTGATCTCGGTCGCGGCCAAGCCGGTCGCGGGACCGGCCGCCGCGCTGGTCGGCGCCCGGATCGCCGACTACCTCGCGCACTTCTCGACGCCCGCCGCCTGCGACTTCGACGTCTTCCACGCCCAGTGCCGGATCAGCGGCAACGCGCTCGCCACCCTGACCCGGCGCCGCCTGATCCCGGGCTTCGTGCGCACGGTCCATCGGATCGACACGTTCACCGATCCGCGGCTCGCGCAGTGGGAGGAGCGGGCGATCCTCGATGCCGGGCGCCTGCTCTGCGTCAGCCGGACCTGGGCGGCGACGCTGGCGGCCGAGTACGGCGCCCGGGCCGACGTGGTCGGCACGGGCGTCGACGGGGCGGCCTTCACGCCCGATCCCGGGCCGGAGGATGACGCGCTCCGCCGCCGCCTCGGCCTCGGCGGCGGCCCGGTCTTCCTCAGCGTCGGCGGCTTCGAGGCGCGCAAGAACACGCTGGCGATCGTCGAGGCCTTCGCGGCCCTGCGCCGGACCTGCCCCGACGCGCAGCTCGTCGTGGCCGGCGCCGCGCCGCCTCTCGATCAGGCCGGCTACGAGGCCCGGTGCTGCGCCACGCTCGAGCGCGAGGGGCTCGAGGTCGGGCCCGGCCGGCCGGTGATCCGAACCGGCGCCTTGGCGCAGGCGGACATGCCGGGCCTCTACCGCCTCGCCGACACCCTGGTCTCTCCCTCCCTCGCGGAGAGCTACGGCCTGTGCGTTCTGGAGGCGATGGCCTGCGGAACGCCGGTGATCGTGTCGGGCCGGCCGCCCTTCACCGAGTACATCGCCCCCGGCGAAGCCCTGTCGGTGAACCCGGACGACACCGACGCCATCGCGTCGGCCATGCGGGCGAGCCTGGAGCCGAGCCGGCGGGCGCGGCTGCGCAATGCCGGCCGGGAGGTCGCCCGGGCGCATGTCTGGGACGCCTGCGCGGCGCGCCACCTGCCGACCTATGCGGAGCTCGCGCCCGGGGACGCGCCGTTGATGGCCGCAGCAACGGGGGCGGCAGCCTGGAACACGCTGCGGGTCCCGCGCGATGCCTGAGATGCGCTTCCATATCCGGTGGCCGGACGGGACGCGCGAGGCCTGCTACTCGCCGTCGCTGGTGATCAAGGACCACCTCGCGGTCGGGCAGGACTACCCGCTCGACGAGTTCGTCGCGCTGACCCGGCTGGCCCTGGGCATCGCCAGCGAGCGCGTTCGCGCCCGCTACGGGTTCCCGTGCGGCCGCGCGCAGGCGCAGCTCGCCCGGATCGAGGAGGGCGCCCGCCGCCAGGAGCCCGGGACCGTCCACGTCGAGGCCTTCGAGGACTGATAAGGGCCCGCGGCTTCGCCGTGCGGCGAGGCGACGCGGCGCGCACGAGCGGCGCGCCGGGTTGTCCGCAGGACCCACGGCGCGCGGAGGCCCAGGCGATGATGACCCGGATTGCGGCAGTGCTGGTGCTGGCCGCGTCACCCGCGGCGGCGCAGACGCGGCCGTCCACCACGGCGATGACCTGCCAGCAGACGATCCGCCTCATCCAGGCCCGCGGAGCGCTCGTCCTCGGGACCGGCGGCATGACCTACGATCGGTTCGTCCGCGACCGCTCGTTCTGCGAGCCCACCGAGATCGCGCGGCGCGCCTTTCGGCCGACCCGCGACAACCCGAACTGCCTGATCGGGTACACCTGCTACGAGCCCGGACGCGGCGACTGGTTGGGTGTGGACGACTAGCACCGTTCCCGATCGCGCTGCCGCGTTTCTCGAGCGTGGAAGAGGGGTGAAGTGCGGGACGCCGGCGCAGCGAGCGCGCCGCGTCAGCCGGCGTCCGGGACCGCCCGACCGGGTTCGAGGGCGACGATCACCCGACGATCCCCGGCCCGGCGGGTGAAGCCCGTGGCGTCGAGGTGCTCCAGCAGCGGGATCGAGAACTTGCGCGAGATTCCCAGGGTCGCGCCGGCCTCGCGGGCCAGGAATCCGGTCTCCGCCGTCCGCGCCGTCGGGAAGGCGTCGATCAGGCGGCTCTTGGCGGTGGCCACCGCTTCCCGGTGGAACAGCACGGCGCGGCGCTGCACCCGGTCGACGGCGCGGATCACCGTGCCGGCTCCCACGAGGTAGGTCAGCGCCTCGCGGCGGCGCACGTCCCGGCCGATGGCCTCGGCCTCGTCGGGCGGGCTGAGGCCGGCCCGGCGGAAGACCTGCTCCAGCCGGCGGGCGGCCTCGCTCTCGTTCCGCGCGGGGTCGAACTCGGCCCGTCGCCACAGGGCGCCAGCCTGGGCGACGCCGCCGGCGGCCGCGAGGTCGCGCAGGACCGCGCCGGTCACCGCCTCGGGCAGCGCCAGGGCGCGGGACAGGCGCTCCAGGGCGATGCCGTGCTCCATCGGGTAGTCGCGGTGATGGTGTGCTAGGGCGGCCAGCGTGCCGGTGCGCAGCGCCTCGAAGGCCGCGGCCCCGACGAAGCGGTCGCCGATCGCGTGGGCACCGTCTTCGGAGAGCGCCTGCCGGGCGCGGTCCGGCGCGATACCGGCGATCCGGGCGAGTTCGTTGAGCGGTGCCCCGGCCGCGCCGAGCTGCCCGAGGCGGACCGTGATCGCCTCGGCGGGACCGCCCGCCGCCAGGGCGGCGAGGTCGGCCATGACCCGGGGATCGTGGCGCCGGCGGCGGCGGCTCGCCGGGTCGAGGATCCGGCCGCCCGCCACCGTGACGGAGGGCGAATCGAGCCGCAGCACGAAGGGCTCCCGCGCCGGCACCGCCACCGGCTCGCCGAGGTGGAGCTGCGCCTGGGTACTGGCGCCCGGCTCCAGGGCGCCGCGGTCGAGCAGCCGCAGCCGCGCCTCGACCTCGGTGGTGCCGAAGAGCAGGCGGCAGGCCGTGCCGCCCGCCAGAGCATCCGGCAGGCTCGCGGCCGCGGTGATCGCCACGTCGAGCCACGGGCTCTGCGCGAGCAGGCCCGCCAGCGACAGCGCCTGCCCGCGGGCGATCTGGTCGAGGTCGATGCCGCGCAGGGCGACCGCCGTGCGGCGCCCCGGCTCGGCGCGCTCGACCGCGCGCCCGTGGATCTGCAGGCCGCGCACCGTGGCGGTGCGGCCGCCGGGGGCGATCTCGACGGTGTCGCCGACCGCGAGCGGCCCGCGCCGCAGCGTCCCGGTCACGACGGTGCCGAAGCCCGGCCGGGAGAAGACCCGGTCGACCGGAAGGTAGGGGAAGCCGTCGTCGCGGACCGGTTCCGTCTCCGCCACCAGCGCCGAGAGGGCGGCGGCGAGCTCCGGCAGGCCGTCGCCCGTCACGGTCGAGGTGGCGATGACCGGGCCGGCCTCGATCCCGGCCCGGGCGGCCGCTGCAGCGATCTCGGCGGCGCGCGCGGCCACGGTCTCGGGCGTCGCGAGGTCCGCCTTGGTCAGCGCCAGGACACCGCGGCGCACGCCGATGAGGGCGGCGATCTCGAGATGCTCCACCGTCTGCGGCTTGATGCCCTCGTGGGCGTCGACCGCCAGCAGAACGGCCCGCATGCCGGTGGCGCCGGAGATCATGGCGCGGACGAACCGCTCGTGGCCCGGCAGGTCCACGAGGTCGATCTCGCCCTGCGCGGCGGTCAGCAGCGCGAAGCCCGGCACGATGGACACGCCGCGGGCGCGCTCTTCCTTGAGCCGGTCGGTCTCGACGCCGGTGAGCGCGCGGACGAGCGCCGTCTTGCCGTGATCGACGTGCCCGATCACGCCGACGAGGAGTGTCTTCAAAGCAGCCACCGACCGCATCTTCTCCGCGGTGCCGCCGTCCACAAGGGGCGCACCGCTCGCTCGAAGGGGAATCCGCCGCGCCGGCGCGTCGCGGCGCCGTGTGCGCCTCCGGGCGGTCGGGGCCGGGGCTGCGAGGCAGATGGATTGTGGACAATTTGTCTTGCCACGCCGTGCCGTTTTGGGAAAGCGCGATTTTAACGCAGCGCAGCATCCATCCGCCGCGGGCGACCGGTCCCGTCCCAGCTTGACGACGGCGGCGCCGCCGCCTTTGCTGCCGCGGGTGCGTCGGACGGTCACGCCCCGATGCCGGCTCCGCGAGATGCGACGCAGGATGCGATGCAACCGGAGCCCATCCCTGGCTCGTTAGCCGGGGCAGGCGACGAAGAGGAGCGTATGAGCGACACCGATAGCCACGCCGCGGCGGAGCCCCGCGAGGTCGAGCTGAAGCTCGACTGCGCCGGGCCGGATCTGACGGCGCTCGCGTCCCATCCCCGGTTGAAGGACGCGTCGGCGACCGAGCCCGAATCCCTGGTGACGACCTACTACGACACGCCCGATCGCGCGCTCCGGAAGAACGGCCTGACCCTGCGCGTCCGCGCCAAGGGCGACCGCCATATCCAGACCGTGAAGGCCGGGAGCGGCGGCGTTGGCCTGTTCGACCGGGCCGAGTGGGAGAGCGAGATCGCCGGGCAGGCGCCGGAGCCCGCGGCCTGGGCCGACACGGCCGCCGGGCCGATCCTGCGCGAGGCCGACGCGCCGCTGGAGCGGCTGTTCGCCACCGTGGTGCAGCGCCGAGAGATCCCGGTCGCGCAGGGCGAGTCGCGCGTGCTCGTCACCCTCGACGAGGGCCATGTCGAGACCGACTCGGGCGTCGCGCCGCTCTGCGAGGTCGAGCTGGAACTCCAGTCCGGCGATCCGGCCGACCTGTTCGCGCTGGCGCGGGAGCTGGCCGAGACCGTGCCGCTGCGCCTCGGCGTGAAAGCCAAGAGCGCGGTCGGCTACGCGCTCCTCGACGGGATCGAGCCCGGCGTCGTGAAGGCCGAGGCGGTGGAACTGCCCGAGGGCGCGAGCGCCGGGGAGGTCTTCCGCCGGGTGGCGCGCGCCTGCCTGCGCCACATGCGCCTCAACGAGACCGCCTTCCTGGAAGGCGGCCGCCCGCCCGAGGCGCTCCACCAGATCCGCGTCTCCCTGCGCCGCCTGCGCTCGGCGCTGTCGCTGTTCGGGCCCATGCTGGAGAGCGATCCCCGGGCGGCCGGCTTCAACGACGAGATCAAGCGCGTCACCGAGCCCTTCGGCCACGCCCGCAACCTCGACGTATTCCTGAGCGACACGCTGCCGGATCTCGCGGAACAGCGCCCCGACGAGCCCGGCCTGGACGCCCTGCGCGCGCGCGCCGAGGCGGAGCGCGCCACCGCGTACGACGCGGTCTCGGAGACCCTCGAGAGCCCGCAATGGCGCGCGCTCGTCATCGACTTCGCCGGCTGGGTCGAGGCGGGCTCCTGGGCCGCCGGCCCCGACGCGGCCGTCGACGGGCGCCACTTCGCCGCGCAGGTGCTCGACAAGGCGCGCGCGCGCCTCAAGAAGCGCGGGCGCGGCCTCCGGCACCTCGATCCGCACACGCGGCACCGGGCGCGGATCGCCGCCAAGAAGCTCCGCTACGGCGCGGAGTTCTTCGCCGGTCTCTACCGGAAGAAGAAGGCGGTCCGCCGGCAGGAGAAGTTCGGCGCCGCGCTCTCCGACCTGCAGGACCATCTCGGCGCGCTCAACGATCTGGAGACGGCCCGGGCGATGACCGAGAGCCTGTCGGGACCGCCGATGCCGGGTTCCGACGATCCGGGGGCACAGAAATTGCTCGACGAGGCCGCGGACGCACGGTCCGAGCTCCTCGACGTCAAGCCCTTCTGGCGCTGAGGCTTCTCGCGCCGCCGGCCCGGTCGGAACCCGGCCGGTGCGGCGGCGTTCGCCGGACGCGGATCGGCCCGTCCGGGGCAGGGAGCGCGGATGGCCCACGCCTACAGGTTCGGCATCGAGGAGGAGTTCTTCCTGGCCGATGCGCGCACGCGCGGCACGCCGCGGGCCGGCCTCCGGGCCTTCCATGCCGCCGTGCGGGCCCGCCTCGACGACGCCGAGCGCGAGCAGCTCCAGTGCCAGGTTGAGGTGGCCTCGCCGCCGACCGCCGATCTCGCCGAGGCACGGGGGCATCTCGCGGATCTGCGCGGCAGCCTCGCGGAGATCGGCGCCGAGCGCGGGATCCTGACCTTCGCCGCGGGCACGCATCCGATCGCCCGCTGGCGTGACCAGCGCCCCACCGACAAGGCCCGATACCACGGGATCATGGCCGACCTCCGGATGCTCGGCCGGCGCAACCTCGTCTGCGGCCTTCACGTCCACGTGGAGGTCCCGGACCCCGAGGCGCGGGTCGGGCTGATCAACCGGCTGCTGCCCTACCTGCCGGTGCTGCTCGCGCTCTCCACCGGCTCGCCGTTCTGGCAGGGGCAACTGACCGGCCTCGCCGGCTACCGGATGCGCGCCTACGCCGAGCTGCCGCGCACGGGCGTGCCCGAGCTGTTCGCCGATGCCGACGACTACGCCCGCTACGTCGACGTGATGACCCGCTCGGGCGCCATCGCGGATGCCAGCTATCTCTGGTGGCACGTGCGCGCGTCGCTGAAATATCCGACCCTCGAACTGCGGGTCGCCGACAGCTGCACGCGCCTCGACGACGCGCTGTGCATCGCCGCGCTGTTCCGCTGCCTCGTGCGCCGGGTGGTCCGGGACAAGCGGCTCAATGCCGGCCTGACCGCCGCCTCCCGCGGCTTCGTCATGGAGAATCTCTGGCGGGCCGAGTGCGACGGCGTGCGCGCGACGCTCATCGACGAGGCGCAGGTCCGGACGGTGCCGGTCTCCGCGCTGGTCGAGACCCTTCTCGCCGACATCGCCGAGGATGCCGAGGCGCTGGGCTGCGCCGCCGCCTGCGGGCACGCGGCGCGGATCGTGGCGGAGGGGACCAGCGCCGACAGGCAGATGGGCGTGTTCGCGGCCGCGCGCCGGTCGGGCGCGCGGGAGCGCGCGGCTCTGTCGGCGGTGGTCGATCATCTCGCGGCGGAGACCGCCGCCGGCTCGAGGTCCGGGCCTGGGGGGCACCCGAACATCGCTCCGGCGGCGTGACGACGGGCGCGGAACCGGCTGAGGGGGGATCGTCGAGGCCGCGTTCCGTCGGCCGCGCTCGAGGACGCGGTCGGCCGTATGAGTCGCATGGCCATGTTGCCGAAGGATGTCTGGCCGCCGGTACCGCGCGCCTTTATGGCCGGTCGCGCGGCGACGGGTTCCCTCCGTGCCGTCCTCTGCTATCCCTCGCGTCCCAGCAGCCACCCCGACTCCGCGGCCGACCCTCCGGAATGAGCCTCCTGCGCGACCTCTTCGGCCATGTCGGCCGTACCGTGACGGCCTATGCCGGCGACAAGGCGTTGATGCTCGCGGCGGTCTCGGCCGCCGCCAACGTCATCGTGGCCGACGGCGAGGTCGCGGGCCCCGAATTCGACGCCGCCCTGCACGGCCTGAAGGCCGACCCGGTCCTGATGAAGGGCTACGACGCGCTCATGCTGGAGACGGAGCTCTACGAGGGCATCGCCCGGGCCCGCACCCGCCTCGGCCGGGCCGAGAACCTGCGCCACGTCGCGGCGGTCGCCGAGCGGCCCGCGGCCCAGCGCGAGAACGTCTTCCTGATCGCCGCGGACGTCGCCGACCAGGACGGGATCAGCAACATCGAGGCGGGCGCCCTCGGCGAGATCGCCGTCGCCCTCCGGGTCGACGCGATCGCGCTCCTGCGCGCCAACCCGGTGCGGCGCCCGCTGGCCTGACCGGCCCGGTTGGCACCGCGGTTGCTCTCGGGTGCGCGTGGTGGGAGCGCTGCCAAGTCGGTCGCGCCCGCCTATAACGTCAGCGTCGCACGGCGACCCGCCGTGAAAGGAACCGGCATGGCCGAGATGAGCCTCAGCAACACCCACAACCTGCGCGCCGACGGAGCGCGCCTCTGGGCGACGATCCTGGAGACCGCGGAATTCGGCGGCACGCCGGCCGGCGGCATCAACCGCCTGACGCTCTCGGCCGAGGACGGCCAGGTCCGCGACTGGTTCCGGGAGGCCTGCGAGGCGGCCGGGCTCACCGTGTCGGTCGACGCGCTCGGCACGCAGTACGCCCTGCGGCCGGGCCGCGACATGGGCCGCAAGCCGATCGCCTTCGGCTCGCACCTCGACACCCAGCCGACCGGCGGCAAGTTCGACGGGGTCCTCGGCGTGCTGGCGGGGCTCGAGGTGATGCGCAGCCTGAACGATGCCGGCATCGAGACCGAGGCACCGCTCCTCGTGGTCAACTGGACCAACGAGGAGGGCTCGCGCTTCGCCCCCGCCATGATGGCCTCGGCGGCCTACGCGGGCGACTTCACCACGGACGAGATCCTGGCCAAGCGCGACGCCGCCGGCACTATGGTGGCGGAGGCCCTCGACGCCATCGGCTACCGCGGGGTGGAGGCCGTCGGCACGCGGGAGATCGGCGCCTTCGTCGAACTGCACATCGAGCAGGGGCCGATCCTGGAGGCCGAGGGCAAGACCATCGGCGTGGTCGAGGGCGGCCAGGGCATCATGTGGTTCGACGGCGTGATCACCGGCTTCGAGAGCCACGCCGGGACGACGCCGATGCCGCGCCGCCGCGACGCGCTGCTCGCGCTCTCGGAATTCGCCCTGGCCGCCGAGCGGATCGCGCTGGGCCACGCGCCCACCGCGGTGGCGACGATCGGCGAGGCCGCGATCCTGGCGCCCTCCCGCAACGTCGTGCCGGGCCGGGTCGCCTTCACGGTGGACGTGCGCGACCCGCGCTCCGAGACCCTCGACGCGATGGAGGCGGCGCTCGGCGAGGCGGCCGCCGAGATCGCGGCGCGGCGCCATCTGGAGATCGCGCTGACACGGATCTGGCGGAAGGAGCCGGTGCCGTTCGACCCCGCGATCGTGGCGGCGATCGACGCGTCCGCCGAGAGCCTGGGGCATCCGCGCCGCCGGATCATCTCGGGCGCCGGCCACGACGCCTGCAACCTCGCCGCGAAGGTCCCGGCGGCGATGATCTTCGTGCCGTGCAAGGACGGCGTCAGCCACAACGAGTCGGAATCGGCCACGCAGGCCGACTGCGCCGCCGGCGCCGACGTCCTGCTGCAGACGGTGCTCCGCCTCGCCAACGCGCCGCGCGCCTGAGGCTTCCCGCCGGGACGGCGCCCGTCGTCCCGGCGCCGGGCGCGCCGCACCGCCCGCGCGGAGGTGTACCGCGGCGGAAAATCCCGTAAGGACCGCTCCATGAGCGCGCGATCCTACCGCGACGCCAGGGGCCGGCCGCTCGTCGCGGTCACCGGCATCGGCGTCGTCTCCTCCCTCGGTCAGGGACAGGCCGACACGTGGGCGGCCATGACCGAGGGCCGGTCGGGCATCCACGCGATCGCGCGGTTCCCGACCGACACGCTGCGCACCCGCATCGCCGGGACGGTGGACTTTCTCGACACCGATCCGCTCGTCGCGCCGCTCCTGTCCGAGCGGTTCGCCGCCGTCGCCGCCGAGGAGGCGGTGGCGCAGGCCGGGATCGGCGCCAGGGGCGATTTCCCGGGCGCCCTGTTCATCGCGGTCCCGCCGGTCGAGATGGAGTGGCCGCAGCGGCAGGCCCTGGCCGAGGCCGCGGGCGGCGACGGCCCGGTCGACTACGCCGGCCTCCTGCGGGCGGCGGCGACGCGCCGCTTCGATCCCTGGCACGACCTGTTCATCTTCGGCACGGTCGCCGATCGCATCGCCGACTGCTTCGGCACGAAGGGCTCGCCGATCTCGCTCTCGACCGCCTGCTCGTCGGGGGCCACGGCGATCCAGCTCGGCGTCGAGGCGATCCGGCGCGGCGAGACCGCGGCGGCGCTCTGCATCGGCACGGACGGCTCGGTGAACCCGGAATCGCTGATCCGCTTCTCGCTGCTGTCGGCGCTCTCGACCCGCAACGACGACCCCGCGACCGCCTCGAAGCCGTTCTCGAAGGACCGGGACGGGTTCGTCATGGGCGAGGGCGCGGCCGCCCTGGTGCTAGAGGATGCCGAGGCCGCCGTCGCGCGCGGCGCCGCGATCCTCGGCTACGTCCTCGGCTGCGGCGAGAAGGGCGACGGCTTCCACCGCACCCGGTCCAGCCCCGACGGCGCGCCGATCATCGCGGCGATCCGGGCGAGCCTGGACGATGCCGGTGTGGCGGCCGAGGCGATCGACACGGTGAACGCGCACGGCACCTCGACGCCGGAGAACGACAAGATGGAGGCCCTGGGCCTCGCGGCCGTGTTCGGCGACCGCGCGGCCGCCCTGCCGGTCACCTCCAACAAGTCGATGATCGGCCACACCCTCACGGCGGCCGGCGCCATCGAGGCGGCGGTCTCGCTGCTGACCATCCGCCACGGCCGCATCCCGCCGACCATCAACCACCGCGTGCCGGACCCGACCATCGCCCTCGACATCGTGGAGACCGCCCGCGATCTGCCGGTGCGGACCGTGCTGTCGAACTCGTTCGGCTTCGGCGGCCAGAACACCTGCCTGGTCCTCGGCGCGGAGCCCGCGTGAGCGCCGCCGACACCCCGCGCCGGGTCCTCGTGACCGGCGGCGCGTCCGGCATCGGCGCCGCGATCGTCCGCGCGCTGGCGGGATCCGGCCTCGGCGTCGACTTCACCTACCGCGCCTCGGCCGAGGCCGCGCAGGCGCTGCTGGCCGAGCTGCGGACGACCTACCCGGACCGGTCCTTCGCGGCCCATCCCGTCGACCTCGCCGACCGGGCCGCGCTGGACACCTTCTGCGAGACCGCCGAGGCCGCGGGCTATTACGGCCTCGTCCACAATGCCGGCCAGTCCTGCGACGCCCTCGCGGCGATGCTCGATCAGGAGCGGGCCGAGGCCGCCATGCAGGTCAACTTCTTCTCGCTGACGCGCCTCGCCAAGGCGCTGGTGCGGGAGATGACCCGGGCGCGCGCGGGCCGCATCGTGGCGGTCGGCTCCGTGGCCGCCCTGCGGGCCAATGCCGGCAACGCCGCCTACGCGGCGACCAAGGGCGCGCTCATCGCCTATTGCCGCACCCTGGCGATCGAGACCGCCAAGCGCGGCGTGACCGTCAACGTCATCGCCCCGGGCTTCGTCGACACCGCCATGATGGAGCGCTACGCCGCCTACCGCGACGGGATGGAGCGCCAGATTCCCGCCGGCCGCTTCGGGCGGCCCGAGGATGTCGCGGCGCTGGCGGCCTTCCTGATGGGCGAGGGGGCATCCTACATCACCGGGACCGTGCTGCCCGTCGATGGCGGCCTGACCGCCATGATGGGTGTCCACCGGACCTGACGGTGGCGCCGCCGAACCGGACGATTCTGCCGATGCGCGCCAGCCTCGCCCTCACCGCCGCCCTCTGCGGCGCGGCTCTCCTGGCCCCGGGCGACGCCCGGGCGGAGCCGCAGGTCTACCGAATTTCCGGCCTGCCGCCGGGCGAGCCGCTCAGCATCCGCGCCGAGCCGGACCCGTCCGCCGAGCAGATCGGTGAGATCCGCAGCCGCGCCCTGGTCTTCGGCTGCACCAACGACACGCCGAGCCGCACCACGTGGTGCCGGGTGAAGGCCGGACGCGCCCTCGGATGGGCGCGGCGGCGCTACCTGGCGCCGGAGTGACGAGAGACACGATGCGAGCCCTCCAACTGTTCGGCGACCGCGACCTGCGCCTCACCGAGATCGAGCCGCCGCCCGCGCCCGGCGCCGGCGAGGTCCGGATCCGCATCCGCGCGGTCGGCCTCAACTTCATCGACGTCTGGGGCTTCCGCGGCATGGCCTTCGCCAAGCGGAAGATGCCGCTGATCGTCGGCGCGGAGGCGGCCGGGATCGTCGAGTCGGTCGGGGCGGGCGTCACCGGCCTCGTCGCGGGCGACCGGGTCGTGCCGTACGGCGCCATGACCTGCGGCAAGTGCAAGGCCTGCCGCGAGGGGCGCGACAACCTCTGCGAGGACGTGTCCGGCGTGATGGGCTTCCATCTCGACGGCTTCGCCCGGGAGTTGGTGACCATGCCGGCCCGCCTCGTCGTGAAGGTGCCGGACGGCGTCAGCGACACCGACGCCGCCTGTGCGGGCATCGCCTTCGGCACGGTCCAGCACATGCTGTTCGACAACGCGCGCCTTGAGCCCGGCGAGAGCGTGTTGGTCCATGCCGGCGGCTCCGGGATCGGGACCGCGGCGATCCGCATGGCCAAGGCGATCGGCTGCACCGTCTACACGACGGTCGGCGACGACGAGAAGGGTCGCAAGGCCGCCGAGCTCGGCGCCGACCACGTCATCAACTACCGCACCGAGCGCTTCGAGGGCGAGGTCCGCCGGCTCACGAAGCGCAAGGGCGTCGACGTGGTGTTCGAGCATGTCGGCGCCGATACCTGGAACGGCTCCCTGCTCTGCCTGAAGCGCGGCGGCCGACTCGTGACCTGCGGATCGACCTCGGGCGTCTCGGCGACCATGAACCTGATGCAGCTGTTCCAGCAGCAGTACCGCATCACCGGCTCGTTCGGCTGCTCGCTCGCGAATATCGGGCAGGCCCTCGCCAAGATGGAAGCGGGCATTCGACCGGTGGTGGATACCGTGTACCCGCTGGCGGATTTCGCGCAGGGTCTGGAGCGCCTCGAATCGCGCCGGGTGTTCGGCAAGATCCTCGTCAGCCTGTAGCGCCGGCAGCGGCGCACCCGCCCGGCGCCGCACCGTCACCGGGTGCGGCGATCCGCATTTCGCGCTGCGGGAGACTTGTCGTAAACGTCGCTGTACGGGTGCGCTGGGGGGCCGCCCGTACCGTTCTCTGGAATCGACTGTGCTGCGTCTCGCCCTCCTGCTCAAACGGTCGTACCCGCGCCTCGCGGGCTTCGCGATGATCCCGGTGATCCGCGCCCTGGTGCTGCTGGCCCGGATCCTCGGGCCGGTCCGGTCCACGGCACTCGGCGCCGCGCTCCTGCGAACCCTCGGACCGCTCCTGCCGGCGCACCGCACGGCGATGGCGAACCTCCGGGCGGCCTTCCCCGACATGTCGGAGGCGGAGCGGAAGCGGATCGCCCTTGAGGCCTGGGACAATCTCGGCCGGACGGGGGCCGAGTACGCCCATCTCGACAGCCTGTTCGATTACGATCCCGCCGCCACCGGCGACTTGCGGACGGAGGTCGCCGGGATCGAGCACTTCTACGCCCTGCGCGACGATGGCCGGCCCGGTCTGATCTTCTCGGCGCATCTGGCGAACTGGGAATTGCCGGCGATCTGCGCGGCCCGTTTCGGCCTGGACGCCACCGCGGTGTTCCGGCCGCCGAACAACCCCGCCGCCGCGCGCCTCGTCCAGGAGGTCCGCCGCCGGACGATGGGCGGGCTCGCCGCCTCCACGCCGGGCGCCGTCTTCGCCATGCGCGACGTGGTCGAGACCGGCGGCCACCTGGGTCAACTGATCGACCAGCACTTCACCCGCGGCGTCGTGGTGGAGTTCCTCGGCCGGCCATGCCTCGCCAACCCCCTCTTGGCCAAGCTCGCCCGCCACTACGACTGCCCGGTGCACGGCGTGCGCGTCGTGCGCCTGCCGGAGGGCCGCTTCCGCCTCGAGCTGACGCCGCCCCTGGACCTGCCCAGGGCGGCCGACGGGACCATCGACGTCGCCGGCGCCATGCAGGCGATGACGGCCGTGGTCGAGGGCTGGGTGCGGGAGAACCCCGGCCAGTGGCTGTGGATGCATCGCCGCTGGCGGCCCGACATGCTGCCCAAGCCGAGAGTGGCGCCGGCGCCACTTCAACCGACAGTAGAGATCTCTCAAGCCAACGTGATTTCACCTTCGGCCTCGCAGACGGTCTGATGGATCGATGACGCCCCGGCACCGCGCCCCGACCCGCGACCGCCGCGCGCTGCGCGCCGCGCTGCTTGCCTGCGCGACGCTGGCCGCGATGCCGGCGCGGGCCGAGCCCGTCCGCGCCGTGGTCGAGCTCTTCACCAGCCAGGGCTGCGGCGCCTGCCGCTCCGCCGACCCGGTCCTGCGCGACCTCGCCCACAAGCCCGGCGTCATCGCCCTGACCCTGCCGGTGACCTACTGGGACTATCTCGGCTGGAAGGACACGCTCGCGCTGCGGCCGCTGACCGAGCGCCAGCGCGCCTACGCGCGGGGCCGCGGGGCCCGACAGGTGTTCACGCCCCAGGTCGTGGTCGACGGCAACGGCTTCGCCGTCGGGTCCGACCGGCCGGCCCTGGAGCGCCTGATCCGCGATGCCTGCCAGCACGGCGGGCTGCCGGTGCCGGTGCGCGGGGAGACCAACGGCGACCGGATCCTAGTGGAGGTCGGGGCGGCCCCGGAGGCCAAGACCGAGATCCGCGGCGACGTCTGGCTGGTGCCCGTGCTCCGCAGCCGCGCCATCGCGATCCAGTCCGGGGAGAACGGCGGCCGGACGGCGACCTACGTCAACGTCGTCCGAGGCATGCAGCGGCTCGGTCCCTGGACGGGCCAGCCGACCCGCTTCGAGGTGCCCGACACCCAGGCCCGCGTCGCCGACGCGGACAGCTGGGTCGTCCTGCTCCAGGGCGCGGCCGACGGCAAGCCGGGCCGCATCTTCGGGGCCGCCAAGGGACCGGGGCTCTAGGCGCGGGGTCGCGCGCTGCTACTCCAGCGAGATCGGGTCGATCTGCCGGCGGCCCTCGCGCCGGTGGCGCGCCCGGGACGCGTCGGCGAGCGACGACAGGCGAGCGTCGAGGCGCTCGGACAGGCGGCCCACCAGCCCGATCAGCCCGTCGATCATCCGGCTGACGCCTGCGACCGTCCCGGTCACGGCTCCGACGATCCCGTTCTCGATGGCACGACCGATTCGGCGAACACGCTGCATGACGACTGTCTCTGGGTGGGCGGCGCCGGCGGCGCCCCGATCCGCGGCAGGTAGGGCGGCCGCTCCGGCCCGTGATGCGGCCGAAAGCGGCGCGGGTCCGCGCCGCGGGAGCGGAACCTTCGCGCGTCGCGGCCGGAGCGCTCGAACCGGCGGGTCGGCAGGCTCGTTGCATGGGTGAGCGGCCCGCCGTCCCGCGCGGGCGCCCGAGATCGAGGGTCGGCCATGCGGCGACGCCCGTTCCTGTCCGGGATGTTCGCCGCCCTGTCGCTGGCCGGCCGCCCCGCCCGCGCCGCGGATACGGGCGTCGACCTCCTCCTCGTCCTCGCGGTGGACGTGTCGCTCAGCATCAGCGAGGCCCGGTTCGACCTCGAGCGCCGCGGCTACGCCGAGGCCTTCGGCGACCCGCGCGTGCTGCGCGCCATCGGCGACGGCTTGACCGGGCGCATCGGCGTCGCCCTGTTCGACTGGGCCGGACCCGGCGAGCAGCAGGTCGCGGTCGACTGGATGGTGATCGCCTCGGCGCAGGACGCGGCCGCCTTCGCGGCGCGCCTCCGCGCGGTGCCGCGGCCGTTCTACGGACGCACCGCCATCGGGTCCGCGATCGGTTTCGCCGCCGACCTTCTGGCCCGCGCGCCGTTCCGCGCCGAGCGCCGGGTGATCGACATCTCCGGTGACGGCACCGGCAATGCCGGGCGGCCCATCGCCGAGGCCCGGGACGCCGCCGTGGCGGCCGGCATCACGGTGAACGGCATCGTCATCCTCACCGAACCCGAGGGGATGCCGGCCTTCCTGAAAGAGCATACCAATCCGGCGGGCGGCCTGGCCGCGTATTACCGGAGCGTCGTGATCGGCGGGGAGGGCGCCTTCGTGATGACCGCCGAGAGCTTCGCGGCCTTCGGACGCTCGCTCATCGCGAAGCTCGTGCGCGAGATCTCCTGACCGTCACCCGGATCCCAGAGGACCGACCATCGATGCGCCTTGCCGTCCTCCAGTTCACGCACGAGACCGTCACGTTCCTGCCGAACGACACGACCCGGGACGACTTCATCTATCCCGGCTCACCGGCCGCCGGGGCCGCGCTGCTCGCCACCGATCCCAAGGGCTACATGGGCGGCTTCGTGCAGGTGGCGCGGGAGTACGACGGCGTCGAGCTCGTGGGGATCACCTCGCCGCTCTGGCCGCGCACCGGCACCGCCTCGGGCTGGATCACCGCCGACGCCTACGCGCATTTCCTCGGGCAGATGGTGGCGGAGCTGCGGGCGCAGGGCCCGTTCGACGGGGTCTATCTCGCCCTGCACGGCGCGATGGCGGTGCGCGGCGTCCCCAGGCCGGAGGCCGACATCGCCCGCCAGGTGCGCGCCGCGGTGGGCGAGGGGTCGATCCTGGTCGGGACCTTCGACCTGCACGGCAACGAGGACGCCGCCTTCCTCGACCACGCCGACATGGCTTTCGCGGTGAAGTACTTCCCGCATTACGACGGCCACCTGCAGGGGCAGCGGGCCGCCCGGATGCTGGTGCGCGCCGTGCGCGGCGACTTCCGGCCGGCGCACCGGACCCTCAAGGTGCCGATCCTCTCGCCGACCGTCGTGCAGTGGACCGGCGCCGCACCGTGGTCCGACCTCGTGCAGCGGGCCCTCGTCTGGGAGGCGCGCGAGCCGGACGTGTACGTGAACGTCTTCTTCGGCTTCCCGTGGGGCGACGCCCCGGACGGCGGGATGACCGTGCAGGCGATCACCGACGACGACCCGGCCCTCGCCGAGCGGGTGGCGCGGGATGTCGCGGATTTCGCGTGGCGGCAGCGGCGCGCGCTGCTCGAGGCGACGCGGATCCACACGATCGCCGACGGCGTGCGCCTCGCCCGGGCGGCGGTGGCGGAGGGCGCCGCCCCGGTGGTCCTCGCTGACCACAGCGACCGGTCGGGCCGGGCGACCTGGCTGCTGCGCGAGATCCTCCGGCAGTGCCTCGCCCGCACCCTGGTCGCCACGGTGGCGTCCCCCGACATCGCGGCGGGGTCCCTCGCGGCCGGCGACACGTTCGACGCGCCGGTCGGCGGTGGCGGCGACCCGTCCGCGGGCGACCCGGTGCGCATCACCGGGACCGTGCTGCGCGTCGTCGCCGCGCCGGAGCCCGGCGTCGCCGGCAGCGGCGGCGGAGGCACCTGGATCTGCGTCGCGTTCGGGGCCGGCAACGTCCTCGTGCTGAGCCCGCAGCTCGCGCAGATCGTCGAGCCCGACGAGCTGTGGCGGCTCGGCCTGGACCCGGCGGATTTCGACGTCGTGGCGATCAAGTCGCGGGTGCATTTCCGGCGCGGCTTCGACGACAGCGGCTACGCCCGCACGATCCTGCTGGTGGAGCCGCCGGAGCCGTTCCTCGGCACGGTGCGCCTCGATCACCTCGCCTACGCGCAGATGCGGGCCGCCGACTTCTTCCCCTACGGCGACCCGCCCGGGCCCGTCCCGTCCGACCCGTGACCGGTCCGGCGGGGACGACAGGTGGCGGCCGCCGTCACCCGCCGGTGCTCGCCCCGCACGTGCGAGGGCGCTAGGTTCATCCCGTACGCGCTCGGTGAGGCGCGGCGAGGGAGAGACGGGATGCGGATTCCGGCCGACAGGCTGACCGCCTACGTGCGGGACATCTTCGTGCGCGAGGGCTGCGCCGAGCCGGAGGCCGAGCGCATCGGCCGCTTCCTCGTGGCGGCGAACCTCACCGGCCACGACAGCCACGGCGTCGTCCGCGTCACCCGCTACATCGAGTGGCTGCGCGCCGGCGAGGTCGAGGCCGGCCGCACGCCCGAGATCGTGACCGACGCGCCGAACTTCGCACTCGTCGACGCCCATTACGGGTTCGGGCAGACGGCCGGCCCCGTCGCCGTCGATCTCGGGATCGCCAAGGCGCGGGCGAGCGGCGTCGCGATCATCGCCCTGCGGCATGCCGGGCATATCGGCCGGATCGGCGAGTGGGCCGAGCGGGCGGCGGCGGCGGGGCTCGTCTCGGTCCATTTCGTCAACGTGGCGGGGAGCCTCCTCGTGGCGCCGTTCGGCTCCGTGGAGCGCCGCTTCTCGACGGCGCCCTTCGCGGCCGGCTTCCCGGTTCCAGGAGGCGACCCGATCATCCTCGACTTCGCCACGTCGCTGGTCGCCGAGGGCAAGGTGCTCGTCGCCTCGAGGGGCGGCAAGCCGCTGCCCGAGGGCGCGCTGATCGAGCCCGACGGCCGCCTCAGCGCCGACCCGGCGACCCTGTTCGGCCCGCTGGAGGGCGTCGAGCGCGACAACCAGCGCGGGGCGGGTGCGATCCGGGCCTTCGGCGAGCACAAGGGCTCCGGCCTCGCGCTGATGTGCGAGCTATTGGCCGGCGCGCTCACCGGCTCGGGCACGGCCGGTCCCGGGCAGCGGCGGATCTGCAACGGCATGCTGTCGATCTACGTCACGCCGTCGGCCCTCGGCACCGAGGACGCCCTCGCCGCCGAGACGCGGGCCTATCTCGAGTTCTTCAAGAGCGCCAAGCCGATGCCGGGTGCCGAGGTCCTGCTGCCCGGCGAGCCGGAGCGGCGGATGCGCGCCGAGCGCCTCGCCGAGGGCGTGCCGCTGCCCGAACCCGTCTGGGAGACCCTTCTCGCCGCCGGCCGGCCGCACGGCCTCGACGGCAACGCCTATCGCACCTGAGCCGGGAACGACCCGGCACGACACCACGCTCGGCGGCGACCCCCGGCCTCAACGGGGGCGCCGCACGGACCGGGGACGCCATACCCGGAAGACGGGAGGAGCCCACGATGCCTCGCTTGCGCTGGCTCATGATCGGCCTCTGCATGGCCGCCAACGCCATCAACTACATCGACCGCGCCAACCTCGCGGTCGCCGCGCCATCCATGACCAAGGAACTCGGGCTCGACGCCACCGACATGGGCCTGATCCTGTCGGGCTTCTTCTGGACCTACGCGATCATGCAGCTGCCCTTCGGCTACGTGGCCGACCGGGTCGGCGCGCGGCTCTCCCTCGTCGTCGCGGTGGTCTGGTGGTCGGCCTGCACGGCGCTGACCGCGGTCGGACGGGGGTTCCTGTCCCTGCTCGGCCTGCGCATGCTGCTCGGTATCGGTGAGGCCGGGGCCTACCCGTCCTTCGCCAAGGTCGCGGCCTCGTGGTTCCCGCGCAGCGAGCGCAGCTTCGCCAGCAGCATCTTCGACAGCGGCTCCCGGGTGGGCTCCGCCCTGGCGATCCCGCTGGTCTCCTGGGTCATCGCGACGCTGGGCTGGCGGGAATCCTTCGTCGTCACCGGCGTGCTGGGCTTCGTCTGGGCGGTGTTCTGGATGTGGCTCTACCGCGAGCCCGAGATCCACCCGAAGGTGTCGCCGGAGGAGCTCGCCCGGCTCCGGGCCGCGCAGGAGCGGCCGAAGACCATCGACGCGGCGGACGCCCAGAACCAGGTGCCGTGGCTGTCGCTGTTCCGCTACCGCACGGTCTGGGGGATGATGGCCGGCTTCTTCTGCCTCAACTTCGTGATCTACTTCTTCATCACGTGGTTCCCGACCTATCTGGTCAAGGCGCGGGGCTTCTCCCTGGCGGAGCTCGGCACGCTCGGCAGCCTGCCCGCCCTGGCGTCGATCCCCGCGGGCTGGCTCGGCGGCTTCGCGTCGGACGCGCTCTACCGCCGTGGCTGGAGCCTCACCGCCGCCCGCAAGACCTGCCTCGTCGGCGGCATGCTAATGTCGTCGGTGATCACCCTGTCGATCATCGCGCCCAACATCTACGTGGCGCTGCTGTGCTTCGCGGTCGCCTACGGCAGCCTCGCCTTCACGGCGGCCTCGATTTGGGCGCTACCCGGCGACGTGGCGCCGACCCCGGCCCACGTGGCCTCGATCGGCGGCATCCAGAACTTCGCGTCGAACGTCGCCGGGATCGTGACGACGACCTTCACCGGCGTCATGCTGACGGTCACCCAGGGCTCGTTCGTGATCCCCCTGATCGTGGCCGGCGGGTTCTGCCTGCTGGGCGCCTTCATCTACCTGTTCGTGGTCGGCGAGATCGCGCCGCTGCCGGTCCGCGACGCTCGCGCCCCGGCCCTGCGCCCCGAAGCGGCGCGGTGACGGCGCGGTGACGGCGACCGGCGCGACGGCATCCGAGGAGAGACCGATGTCCACGTATCCCGTGATCACCCTCCGCCCCGCCGACGGCGTGGCCGTGGCCCGCGGCGCCATCGAGCCGGGAACGCCGGTCGCCGACGGCGTCGCGGCGGCGGAGCGGATCCCGGCCGGCCACAAGGTCGCGGTCCGGGCCCACCGGAGCGGCGAGCCGGTGACCAAGTACGGGCAGATCATCGGCTTCGCCAAGGCGGACATCGCGGCCGGCCGCCACGTCCACGTCCACAATCTCGGGATGGGCGAGTTCGCCCGGGACTACGCGTTCGGGGTCGATGCGAGGCCGACCCAGCTGGTGACGCCGCCCGCGACCTTCCAGGGCATCCGCCGCCCCGACGGGCGCGTGGCGACGCGCAACTACGTCGGCATCCTCACCTCGGTGAATTGCAGCGCGCACGTCGCCGACCTGATCGCCGACGCGTTCCGGCGGCACCCGATCCTCGGCCTCGACCCGCTCGCCCCCTATCCCAACGTCGACGGTGTCGTGGCGCTGACCCACAAGACCGGCTGCGGCATGGCGATGGGCGAGCCGCTCCGGCTCCTGCGGCGGACGCTCGCGGGCTACGCGCGGCACGTCAACTTCTCCCACATCGTCATGATCGGGCTCGGCTGCGAGGTGAACCAGATCGGCGCCTTCCTGGAGGAGCAGGGGCTCGGCGGCCGGATCCGCAGCATGAACATCCAGAGCCTCGGCGGCACCCGGAAGACCGTCGAGGCCGGGATCGAGTTCGTGACCGGCATCCTGGCCGAAGCGAACGTGGTCCACCGCGAGCCGGTGCCGGCGAGCGAGCTGATCGTCGCCCTGCAGTGCGGCGGCTCGGACGGGTATTCCGGCGTGTCGGCCAACCCGGCGCTGGGGATCGCCAGCGACCTCGTGGTGCGGAACGGCGGCACGGTGATCCTGTCGGAGACCACCGAGACCTACGGCGCCGAGCACCTGTTCACCCGCCGCGCTATCAGCCCGGAGGTCGGCCAGAAGCTCGTCGACCTGATGCACTGGTGGGAGGAGTACACCCGCAAGGAGGGCTCGGAGATCGACGCGAACCCGTCGCCGGGCAACAAGGCCGGCGGCCTGACCACGATCCTGGAGAAGTCCCTCGGCGCCATGGCGAAGGCCGGCAGCACCAACTTGGTCGACGTGCTGCGCTACGCCGATCCCGTCACCGCCAAGGGCTTCGTCTTCATGGACACGCCCGGCTACGACCCGGTCTCGGCGACCGGGCAGGTCGCGGGCGGCGCGAACCTCGTCTGCTTCACCACCGGCCGCGGTAGCGTGTTCGGCTGCAAGCCGTCGCCTTCGATCAAGATCGCCACCAACTCGGCCATGTACCGTCGACTCGAGGAGGATATGGACGTCAATTGCGGCACGATCCTCGACGGCGCGGAGAGCGTGGAGCAGGCCGGCCACCGGATTTTCGACCTCATCCTGCGGGTCGCCGGCGGCGAGCGGACGAAGAGCGAGCAGTTCGATTTCGGCGCGTCGGAATTCGCCCCCTGGCAGATCGGCGCGACCGTGTGAGGGAGCGGGGCGCGCGCTCCGCCGTCATCGCGAGCGCAGCGCGGCGATCCGGGGAGGCGAAACTTCGGTGAGTGTGGCGCAGCCCTGGATTGCTTCGCTGCGCACGCAGAGACGGCCATTCCGACCGCCGTGCAGGCCTGGTCTCAGAGGTCGGTCCGGACCACGTGCGGGAAGCTCAGGATGAAGTCGGGGCCGAAGGCCGTGACCGGCGTGTGGAAGCCGGGCGCGACGGTGCCGGCAGCGACGCGGCGGGCCGCCTCCAAGGCGGTCCAGACGGTGAGCGTGTAGCCCTCGGGCGTCTCCATCCGGCTCGCCGCGCGGCGGCCGGCGCCGTCCCAGGCCTCCGCCAGGAAGGTGCTGCGGGCCTTCTCGCGCGCGGCGGCCGAAGGGCCCTCCGGCAGCCGGTCGATGCCGCGATTGATCAGGCGCTGCGCGGTGCCGCCCGCGATGATGCGGCGGATGCCGGCGGGCAGGCCGGCCGCCGCCGCCATGGCGGGGAAGGCCTCGAAGTAAACGTCTATGTTCGGGACGCCGGTCGAGTACCACGCGCTCGACACGTCGCCCCAGCCGAGCCCGACGGTCCGGCGCGGTCCCGTTCCGAAATCCGCGGTGGCGCGCGGCGGGCTCGGCAACTCTACGATGCGCCCGTCCCGGCGCACCCGCGTGCCCCAGGCGATGCCCTCCACCATGGTGCGGGCCGTGCCGCGGCTGAAGCCGCCGAACCCGCCGATGGAGATGCGCAGATGCGTCGCGCCGGGAACGCGGCCGGCCACGTGCGCGGCGAGGCAGTCGCTCGGCACCACGTCGAAGCCCGCCGCCGGCAGGAGGACGATGCCGGCCGCCTTCGCGGCCGCATCCTTGGCCGCGAGGGCCTCCAGCACCGCGATCTCGCCGGTGATGTCGACGTAGTGCGCGCCGGCGGCGAGGCAGGCCTCGGCCATCGGCCGCGCCGTCCGCGAGAATGGGCCGGCCGCGTGGATCACCGCCGCCACGCCCGCGAGGGCGGATTGCAGGCCCGCGGCATCGTCGAGCCGCGCGGCCCGCATCTCGAGGTTCAGCCGGGCCGCCAGCGGCCGCAGCTTCTCGGGATCGCGCCCTGCCAGGATCGGGCGCAATCCCTGCCCGACGGCGTGCGCGGCCAGGAGCTGCCCGGTATAGCCGGTGGCGCCATAGATCAGGATCGCGGTCATCCCGGGGTTCTGACACCGCTTCCGCCGGTGTCAAAGCGCGCGCCGCGTCGCCGCCCCGGATGCTAGGGCTGCGCCGATCCGATCGTCCCGCGGCGGGGATCTGAAACCCTCCGTCCCCGCCCGAACAGGAGCCGAGGCACGATGTACGAGCGTAACCTCCCGCCGCGCGCGCGCCGCGCCAGCCGCAGGATCGCCTGCCTTGGCGCTGTCCTCCTGGGTCTGGCCGCGCCCGCCCGGGCCGGTGACGGGCCGGTGGTCCTGAAGGCGCCGTCCGACGCGAGCCCCGGCATCGCCGCCATGCCGCAGATCGCCGCACCGGCCGACGAGGCCGAGCGTCGGATCAACGCGGCGCTGAAGCGCCTCGACGCGCGAGCCCTCAAGGCCGAGCAGGCGTGCAAGGATCAGGGCGGAAAGAACAGCTCCTGGGAGCGCACCGTCCAGGCCCCGATGCGCGGCCCGCGCTTCCTGAGCTTCGTCATCTTCGACAGCGGGTTCTGCGGCGGCGCGCACCCGAGCAGCGGCACGATGTCGATCGTCTACGACCTCACCACCGGCGCCCCGGTCGACTGGACCACCCTGCTGCCCGCTTCCCTGACCGGGAAGCTCGCCCTGGCGGAAGGCCCGGGCGGGACCAAGATGGTGACGCTGGCGTCGAAAAGGCTGCACGCCCTCTACCTCGCGGGCTATCGCCCGAAGACGGGCGATCCGAAGGCGGACGATGCTGACAAGGAGTGCCGCGAGGCCGTCGCCGAGACTTATGACGAGCAGCCGCCGGCCATGATGGCGTGGCTCGACGCGAAGGCCGGCGGCCTCGCGGTGCAATTCGACCTCGCGCACGTCGTCCAGGCCTGTGCCGACCCGGTGGTGATTCCCGTGGCGACGCTGCGCCGCGAGGGTGCCCAGCCGCTCCTGGCCGTCGCGCTGGAATCCGCCCACGCGCAGGCCTCGAAGTGACGCGATCGGCCACAGCGTCGTCGGCCTCGACGCGGGCCCCCGACGGTGTAGCGTGAGTCCGCGACGGCGCGATGCTAGCGCGCCGTGTCCGAGGGGCGGCCCATGTCCGGATCCGGCGTTGTCGACGAGGCGGCCGTGGCGGCGAGCGAGCCTTTCGGCGCGTTCGCGGCCGGCCTGGCGGACCTGTCGCCCCTGCGGTGGGCGGTGGTCGCGGCCTGCCGGCGGCCCGAGCGGGACTGCGTGGTCCCGCTCCTCGAAGAAGCGCGTCTGCCGCCCGAGGCGGCGCGGCGCGTCGCCGAGGACGCGCGGCGCCTCGTCGAGACCCTGCGGCGCCAGGGCACCCGCGGCGGCGTCGAGGGGCTGATCCACGAGTACGCGCTGTCCAGCCAGGAGGGCGTGGCGCTGATGTGCCTCGCCGAGGCGCTGCTGCGCATCCCCGACGCGGCGACGCGGGACGCGCTGATCCGCGACAAGATCGCCGGCGGCGACTGGGCCGCCCATCTCGGGCACAGCCCGTCGCCCTTCGTCAACGCGGCGACCTGGGGCCTGCTCGTGACCGGCAGGCTCGCGGCGACCCGGGACGAGGCCGGCCTGTCCGCCGCGCTCACCCGGCTGATCGCCCGCGGCGGCGAGCCCGTGATCCGGACCGGCGTCGATCTCGCCATGCGGATGATGGGCGAGCAGTTCGTGGCGGGGCGAACCATCGCCGAGGCCCTGCGGCACGCGGCGCGGCTCGAGGCGAAGGGCTTCACCTACTCGTACGACATGCTCGGCGAGGCCGCCGTGACCGCCGAGGACGCCGAGCGCTACCGGCGCGCCTACGCGGACGCGATCGCGGCGATCGGCGCGGCCTCTGCCGGGCGCGGCGTGCTCCGCGGCCCTGGAATCTCGATCAAGCTGTCGGCGCTCCATCCCCGCTACGCCCGCGCGCAGCGCGACCGGGTCCTGGCCGAACTCTATCCCCGCGTGCGGGACCTCGCCCGCCTCGCCGAGGGGCACGGCATCGGTCTCAACATCGACGCCGAGGAGGCCGACCGCCTCGACCTGTCGCTCGACATCCTGGAGCGTCTCGCCGCCGAGCCCGATCTCGCCGGCTGGGACGGGCTCGGCTTCGTGGTCCAGGCCTACGGCAAGCGCTGCCCGTTCGTTATCGACGTGCTGATCGACCTCGCGCGGCGGTGCCGCCGGCGGCTGATGGTGCGCCTCGTGAAGGGCGCCTACTGGGACAGCGAGATCAAGCGGGCGCAGGTCGACGGTCTGGCGGATTTCCCGGTCTTCACCCGGAAGGTCCACACCGACGTCTCGTACCTCGCCTGCGCGCGCCGGCTGCTCGCGGCGCCCGACGCGGTCTTCCCGCAATTCGCCACCCACAACGCCCAGACCCTCGCGAGCATCGTCGAGATGGCCGGCCCGGATTTCCGGCTCGGCCAGTACGAGTTCCAGTGCCTGCACGGCATGGGCGAGCCGCTCTACGAGGCGGTCGTCGCCGGCGAGATCCTGCAGCGGCCCTGCCGCATCTACGCGCCCGTGGGCACCCACGAGACCCTGCTCGCCTACCTGGTGCGGCGCCTCCTGGAGAACGGGGCCAACACGTCCTTCGTCAACCGGGTCGCCGACAAGGCCGTGCCGGTGGCGGATCTGATCGCCGACCCCGTCGTCGCCGTCGAGGCCGCGCCGGATCCCGGCGCGCCGCATCCGCGGATCGCGGCCCCCCGGGCGCTCTACGGCCCGGCCCGCGCCAACGCGGCCGGGCTCGACCTCGCCGACGAGGCGGCCCTCGCCCAGCTGTCGGACGGGTTGGCGGCGAGCGGCCGCACCGCGTGGCGGGCGGCACCCTCGGGCGCGGACGACGCGGCGGCCGACGAACCCGTCCACAATCCCGCCGACCGCCGGGACATCGTCGGCTTATACCGGGCGGCGACGGCCGAGACCGTGGCGGTCGCCGTGGCGCGCGCGCAGGCGGGCGCGGCCGGCTGGGCGGCGACGCCGGCGACCGCGCGCGCCGCCTGCCTGCGGCGGGCCGCCGACGCCCTCGAGGCGCAGATGCCGCCGCTGATCGGGCTCGTCGTGCGGGAGGCGGGCAAGACCTGCGCGAGCGCCGTCGCGGAGATCCGCGAGGCGGTCGACTTCCTCCGCTACGCCGCCGCCGAGGCCGAGCGGACCCTCGGGGACGCGCACGCGCCGCTCGGTCCGGTCACCTGCATCGCGCCGTGGAATTTTCCGCTGGCGATCTTCGTCGGTCAGGTCGCGGCCGCCCTGGCGGCGGGCAACACGGTCCTGGCGAAACCCGCCGAGGAGACCCCGCTGATCGCGGCCGCTGCCGTCCGCGCGCTGCACGCGGCCGGGATTCCCGTCGAGGCGCTGCACCTCCTGCCGGGCGACGGCCGTGTCGGCGCCGCCCTGGTCGAGGATCCGCGCGTGCAGGGCGTGATGTTCACCGGATCGACGGCGGTGGCCAAGGGCATCCAGCGGGCTCTCGCGGAGCGGCTGAACCGCTTCGGCGAGCCGGTGCCGTTCGTGGCCGAGACCGGCGGCCAGAACGCCCTCGTGGTCGATTCCTCCGCGCTCGCCGAGCAGGTGGTGGCCGATGTCATCGCCTCGGCCTTCGATTCCGCCGGGCAGCGCTGCTCGGCGCTCCGCATCCTGTGCCTGCAGGAGGAGATCGCCGACCGGACGCTGCACATGCTGAAGGGCGCCCTGCGGGAGCTGCGGGTGGGCGACCCGCGGCGCCTGCCCGTCGATGTCGGGCCGGTCATCTCCGCCGAGGCCGCCGACGGGATCGTCGAGCACGTGGCGCGGATGCGCGCGCGGGGCTTCTCCGTGGAGCAGTTCCCCCTGCCGCCCGAGGCCCGCGCCGGGACCTTCGTGCCGCCGACCCTGATCGAGATCGGGGCCGTCGCCGATGTCGAGCAGGAGGTGTTCGGGCCGGTGCTGCACGTGCTGCGCTACCGCCGCGACGGCCTCGACGCGCTCCTCGCGGCGATCGACGCGACCGGCTACGGGCTCACCTTCGGGCTGCACAGCCGCATCGACGAGACCATCGACCGCGTCCTCGATCGCGTGCGGGCCGGCAACCGCTACGTCAATCGCAACATCATCGGCGCGGTGGTCGGCGTGCAGCCCTTCGGCGGCTCCGGGCTGTCGGGGACGGGCCCGAAGGCCGGCGGCCCGCTTTCCCTCGGCCGCCTGCTGCGACGCGCGCCCGCCGCCGCCCGCGACGGGCTGGCCGCCGACGATTCGGCGTTGCGCCCCTACACGGCGTGGCTGCGCTCGCGGCACCGGCACGACCTCGCGGACAGGCTCGAAGCCGTCCGCTATCCCGGCCGCGCCGCGATCGCGCTTGCCGGTCCCGTCGGTGAGCGCAACCTGTACGCGCTGCGTCCCCGCGGACGATTGGCGGCGGTCGCCGCGACCCAGACGGCGCTCCTGCTCCAGCTCGGCGCGATCCTCGGTACGGGCAACGCGGCCGTCGTCATCGGGCCGGACGGGCGCGATCCGGACCTGGACGGTCTGCCGGAAGCGTGCGCGGCGCGGGTTGCCCGGGCGCCGGATCTCGGGCGCGCGGGCGCGATCGCCGGGGTCCTGTTCGCGGGTGACGCCGACGACCTGCGGGCCCTGAACAGGGCCGTCGCGGCCCGCGACGGCGCGATTCTGCCGATCCAGGCCCGCTGCCCGGAGGCGCTGGCGGCCGGCGACCTCTACGATCCGGCCGGCCTGGTGGAGGAGGTCACCACCACGATCAACACCGCGGCGGCCGGCGGCAATGCCAGCCTGATGAGCGTCGGGTGAGCGAGCGCCCGCCCGGTCAGGCCGACCGGCGCAGGTTCCAGAACAGCGGCAGCCCGGTCAGCATGCCTTCGAGGTCGCGCCGGTAGGCGGTCGGCTGGAAATACTGGCCGCAGGGCAGGTAGGCGCCGACCTCCAGCGCCCGCGCCTGGATCCGCGCCGCCAGCGCCTTCTGGGCGTCGAGGTCCGGCGCGTCGAACCATGCGCCGCGCAGCTCCTCCAGGGGCGCGTCGGTCAGCCAGCTCGGCACGCCGGCCCGGCCGTTCCCGCGGGCGGCCAGATGGTAGGCCGGCGAGAGGTGGTCGAGCCCGCCGGAGAAGATGCCGAACATCGACCAGCCACCCTGGTCCAGGGGCTTGGCGTTCAGGATCCGCTGGTTGACCGTCCCCCAGTCGGTGGCGACGACGTCGAGGTTCATCCCGATCTTGCGGCAGGCATCGGCCATCACCTCGCAGATCGCGTTGATCCGCGGCACGTCGGTCCCGGAGAGCAGCACGACGCGCTCGCCCTTGTAGCCCGCCGCCGCCAGCGCCCGCTTCGCGGCGGCGAGGTCGCGGGGGGCGGTCAGCGCCTCCATGCCGGCCGAGGACGCCATCGGCCCGCCGGCCGTGAAGATGCCGACGGGCCCGCGCCGGATCGCCGGGTCGCTGCCGGCGACGGCGTCCATCATCTCGGTCTGGTCGACGGCCGCGAGCAGCGCATGGCTGATCGCGGGATTGTCGAAGGGCGGCAGGGTGTGGTTGAGGCGGATCTGGCCGATCAGCCCGGCGGTCTCCACCAGATCCACCCGCACGGCGGGCTGGCGGTTCAGGTCCGGCACGAGATCGACGAGGGGCTGCTCCCACCAGTCGATCTCGCCCGAGCGCAGGGCGCCGGCCGCGGTCGCGCCGTCGGGGATCGTGCGCCACTCGACGCGGTCGAAATGCGCGATCCGCGGCCCCGCCGTGAAGCTCGGCGTGCCGTCGGGGCGCGGTCGATAGGCCTCGAACCGGCGGTAGACGTTGAGCGAGCCCGGAACACGCTCGTCGGCGGCGAAGCGGAACGGACCGCTGCCGACGATCTCCGGCACCGCCTGCGTCGCGGGCGTCGCGCTCAGGCGCTCCGGCATGATCACCGGGACGTAGGAGGTCGGCTTGGCCAGGGCGTCGGGCAGGAGCGGGAAGGGCCGCTTCAGGCGGAACTGCACCACCGTGTCGGAGGGCGCCGAGAGTTCGTCCACCGTCGCGAACAGGGCCCCGCCGTAGGCATCGCGCTGCGCCCAGCGCTTCAGGCTCGCCACCACGTCGCGGCCGAGGACGGGCGTCCCGTCGTGGAAGCGCAGGCCGTCCCGCAGGGTCAGGCGCCACGTGAGGCCGTCGGACGCGACCTCGTTGGCCGCCACCATCTGCGGCTGAGCGCGGTAGGCGGTGTCGAGGCTGTAGAGCGTGTCGAACACCATCAGCGCGTGGGTGCGCGTGACGTAATTGGTGGTGATGATCGGGTCGAGGAGCGCGAGGTCCGCGTAGGGGACGAACCGCAGGGTCGTCGCGGAGGCCGCCCGGACCAGGGCCGGCCGGGCGAGAGCCCCGGCCATCAGGGCTCCGGCGCCGGTCAGCAGGGTGCGTCGCTTCATGAATCGATCCCGGTCACGGCGGCGTCCGATCTGGCCGCAAGCCGGGTTCGCGTGCAAGTGGTGCGCCACTGCCGCGCTTAGATCGGGATCTCAGAACCCGCCCGGGCCGGTAGCCGGACGGGTCGCCCGTGATCGCGCTGCGCGGGCCCTCAGGCGGCGCGCGACCAGCGGATGTCGCCGAGGCTCTCGCGGAAGGCGAAGCGGGCGAGATGGTCGGCCACGACGTTCTCCAGCCGGGTGAGGTTGACCGGGTCGGAGCTGTCGATGCGCATCACCAGCGCGTCGGGCTCGGCATCGAAGGTGCAGACGCGGTCCTCGCCGAAGGGCACGGTGCCGTGAACGGGGGTCGCCTCGACCTTGAACTTGTGGCTCCAGTGCCGGCAGAGCTGCTGCAGGTAGCGGCTCGCCTCGGTGGTCTGCACGCGGGCCTGGGAGGTGGGCATTCCGTCGGTCTCCAGATGGATGTGAAAACAGCCTGTCGGTGACGGTTCGTCGTTCGATCTCGCACGTGCGAGATAGGGAGGCCTCAGAGCAATTGCCATGCCTGGCGCCGACGGATCCGTCTCCGCCGTCTGTGTTGAGCGTGTGTCCGAAGCGTTAGCAGCGGCTTAACGCGACGGGCCGCACCGGCGGTTCGCGGCGCGGCGTGGCTGTCCTGCACCCGTCTCCGCGCCGAATTATGGCGCGATGCACAAATTCGCTCAGGCCGGCGGCGCACCGCGATCGGTCGGGACGAGCACCTTGCCGGGGTTGAGCAGGTCGTCCGGATCGAGCGCGGCCTTCAGGCGCCGCATGAGGTCGAGCCCGACCGGGTCGCCGTAGCGCGCGAGTTCCTCGCGCTTGATGAGGCCGACGCCGTGCTCGGCCGCGATGGAGCCGCCCAGGGCGTGCACGAGGTCGTGAACGATCCGGTTGAACCGGCCCCAGGCGGACAGGAACGCCGCGGGCTCCATGCCGGGCGGCTGTGACAGGTTGAAATGGATGTTGCCGTCGCCGAAATGGCCGAAGCCGCAGGGCCTCAGGCCCGGCATCTCGGCGAGGCAGGCCGCCCCCGCTCGCTCCAGGAACTCGGGCAGGCGGGAGAGCGGCACCGACACGTCGTGCTTGATCGAGGCGCCCTCGCGGGTCTGCGCTTCGGGAACGCCCTCGCGCAGGCGCCAGAGCGCGGCGTTCTGGGCCCCGCTGGTCGCGATGGTGGCGTCGGCGATCAGCCCGTCCTCCAGGGCCTGCCCGAGGGCCGATTCCAGTTCGGCCCCCGTGTCGGCGTCCGGGCGCGCGGACGCGACCTCGATCAGCGCGTAGGCGCCGTGCGCGCCGTCCAGCGGCCGCACCGTCCCCGGGACGTGGCGCAGCACGATCTCCAGGGCGAAGGGCGGCAGGTACTCGAACGCCGTGAGGTCGCGGTCCATCCGCGTCCGCAGGAAGACGAACAGGTCCAGAGCCGCCTTCGCCGAGTCGAGGCCGACGAAGGCGACGCTCGTCGAGCGCGGCCGCGGGAACAGCTTCAGCACCGCCGCCGTGACGATGCCCAGCGTGCCCTCCGAGCCGATGAAGAGCTGCTTCAGGTCGTAGCCGGCATTGTCCTTGCGCAGGGCCCTCAGCCCGTTCCAGACGCGCCCGTCGGCGAGCACGACCTCCAGCCCGAGGACGAGGTCGCGGGCGTTGCCGTAGGCGAGGACCGCGATCCCCCCGGCATTGGTGCTGACGCCGCCGCCGATCCGGGCGGAGCCGCGCGACGCGTAGGAGAGCGGGAACAGCATGCCGGCGGCCTCGGCCGCCTCCTGCACCTCCTGCAGGATCATCCCGGCCTCGACCGTGATGGTGGCGTCCACCGGGTTGACCGCGCGCAGGCGGTTCATGCGTTCCAGGGACAGGACGACGCCGCCCTGCGGCACGCCGGCGCCGGTGAGGCCGGTATTGCCCCCGAGCGGCACGACGGCGATCCCGGCCTGCGTGCAGGCGCGGACCGCGAAGGCGACCTCCTCGGTGCTACCCGGCCGAAGTACGGCCAGGGCCGACCCGGTGAACAGGCGGCGGCTCTCCGTCAGGTAGGGCGCGAGGGCGTCGGGATCCGTCAGCACGTGCCGCGCGCCGAGCCCGTCCCGGAGCGCGGTCAGCAGGGTGTCGAGGGCGGCTGTCGGCGTCATCGCGCGGATTCTGTAGGCCGGAGCAGGCCGGAGGCAAGCGCCGGTATGGCGCGCGCCGATGCGGACCTTACAACGATGATGTAGGGCCCGGGCGTCGTCGCGCCGGTCCACCCGGACGATCCACCGCAGAGGCAGAGATGCTCTCCGTCATCCAGAACCCGCCCCGCATCGCGCTCCCCATCGTCGGCAGCAGCGACTTCTATCCCGTCCGCCGCGTCTACTGCGTCGGGCGCAACTACGCCGCCCACGCCCGCGAGATGGGCGCGGACCCGGACCGCGAGCCGCCGTTCTTCTTCATGAAGCCCGCCGACGCCCTGCAGATCGTCGGGCCGGAGCCGACGGCCCACGCCTACCCGCCGAAGACCGCCAACTACCATTTCGAGGTGGAGATGGTCGCGGCCCTCGCGAGCGGCGGCAGCGACATCCCGGCCGAGACCGCCCTGGAGCACGTCTACGGCTACGCCATCGGCCTCGACATGACCCGGCGCGACGTCCAGGACGAGGCCAAGAAGATGTCGCGGCCCTGGGACACCGCCAAGGCGGCCGACGGGTCGGGGCCGATCGGCGCGCTCCACCCGGTCTCCGCCATCGGCCACCCGGCCAAGGGCGCCATCACCCTGTCGGTCGACGGCGAGATCCGCCAGAAGGGCGACCTCGGCGACATGATCTGGTCCGTCGCCGAGCAGATCGCCTACCTGTCGGGCTACTTCGCCCTGCAGCCCGGCGACCTGATCTTCACCGGCACGCCCTCCGGCGTCGGCCCGGTCCAGCGCGGCCAGCGCATGGTCGCGGCGATCGACGGTCTCGGCGCCATCACCCTCGACGTCGTCTGAGTCGCGCGGTCGCATGCTCCTCGATCGACCGCTGCTGCGGCGCCTGTTCCACCTCGGGGCGCTCGCGTCCCGGGGCATGACCCTCGGCGTGCGCGGCGTCGCCCTCGACGGGGCCGGGTGCGTCGCCCTGGTGCGCCACACCTACGTGAGTGGCTGGCACCTCCCCGGCGGCGGCGTCGAGCGCGGCGAGACCGCGCGCGACGCGATCGTGCGGGAGTTCCGCGAGGAGGCGGAGATCGTCGCCGAGGGAGAGCCGCGCCTGCACGGCCTCTATCGGAACGTGGTCGCCGCGCCCCGCGACCACGTGGCCCTGTTCGTCCTGCCGGCCTTCACGGTCCTGCGCCCGAAGGCGCCGGACCGGGAGGTCGCCGAGTGCGCCTTCTTCCCGATGGACGCGCTCCCCGAGGGGACCACGCGCGGGACCCGCGCCCGGCTCCGGGAGATCCGCGACGGCCTCCCGCCGGAGCCGAACTGGTAAATCGTGACGGTTCGCGAAAAGGGCGCTTGCGTCGCCCGGCGGAATGGTGTTTAGAGAGCCGCGCCGGGGGCCGCCGGCACGAAAGTCCGGGCGGCGCGGCACAGTGAGCGGGTGTAGCTCAGGGGTAGAGCACAACCTTGCCAAGGTTGGGGTCGAGGGTTCGAATCCCTTCGCCCGCTCCAGTTTTTCCCAACCATACGATCGACCTACAAGGCCGCAGCTCTGCGGCCTTTGTCGTTTCTGGACCTCGGCGAACTGCCGGTCGCGGAAAGGCGAACGGCGTCCGGGTGGACCGAGGCGCGGGATCGCGCCCGGTCAGCCCGGCTCAGGCGTCCTGTTCCTTCGCGAAGGCCCGCAGTGAGACCCGGGCGACCTCCCGCAGCGCCTCCCGGTCGGCGCCCGAGGAGGCCAGCACGCCCATGCCGGAGGCGACGGTGGACAGGAATCGCGCCAGCGCGACCGGGTCGGAATCCGCCGGCAGGTCACCGTCCTGTTGGGCCTGAATGAAGCGCTCGCGGAGTTCCATCTCGCCCTGCGCCCGCCGGGACGCCAGCTCGAACGGGATGTTCTCCGAGCCCGCGCCGCAGGCGAGACCGCCCTGAACGAGGAGGCAGCCGGGCGGGTTCGCCGGATCCGTGTGGCTCTCGGCGATGCTGCTCAGGAAGCGCTCGGCCACGTCGCGCGCGGTCTCGCCCGCCAGGACGAAGCGCATGTGCTCGGAGCGCCGCTGCGCGTACCGGTCGAGGGCGGCCTTGAGCAGCCCCTCCTTGCTGCCGAAGGCCGCGTAGAGACTCGGCGGCTTGATGCCCATCGCCTTCGTGAGCATCGCGAGGCTCGCGCCGTCGTAGCCGTGGCGCCAGAACACCTCCATCGCCTCGTCGAGGGCCTTGTCCGTGTCGAAGGACCGGGGGCGCCCCATCACCATTGCCTGCGGACTCCAACTTTTATATCGAGTGGTAGATAAGTCACTTGACGCCCCGCGTCCATGCCGACATGTGTAGCGACCTATACAGATGTTGGAGTCGCTCGTGGAACCTCAGCGTCATCCCTCGCGCAATCCTCTCCGTGCCCGGCGCCTCGCGGCCGGAAGCCTCGCGGTCGCCCTTCTCGCAGGCGTCTCCTACACCTTCATACCCGGCGCCCTGGTCCGGGGAACCGTGGCCGTCGCCGCGACGCCGCCGACCGAGGTGGCGATGCCGGCCTCAGTCGCGACCGTCGAGCCGCGCGACGTCATCCTCTGGGACGAGTTCTCGGGTCGTCTGGAGGCCGTCGAGCGCATAGACGTCCGTGCCCGGGTGGGCGGCGCGATCCTGGCCACGCATTTCGCGGAAGGTGAGGTGGTCAAGGCCGGCGACCTGCTGGTGACCATCGATCCCGCGCCCTACGCGGCCGAGGTCCAGCGGCTGGAAGCCCAGGTCGCGGGCGCCGAGGCGCGGGTCGGCATGACGGCGAGCGACCTCGAGCGCGGGCAGAAGCTGTCGGACCAGCACATCGTCACGGCGCGCGACCTCGACGTCCGCGCCAACGCGTTCAAGGAGGCCAAGGCGAGCCTCGACGCGGCGAAGGCGGCCCTGGAGGCGGCGCGCCTGAACCTCGGCTACACGCAGGTCCGGGCGGCCGTCGGCGGCCGCGTCGGCCGCCGCGAGATCACGCCGGGCAACCTCGTGGCCACGGGCGCCGGGGCCGCCGTGCTGACCACGCTCGTCTCGGTCGATCCGGTCTACGCCAGCTTCGATGCCGACGAGGGCGTGGTCCTGAAGGCGCTGGCCTCGGTCGCCGAGTCGGGCGGCCGGCGCGGCAAGCTCGACCGCATCCCCGTGGAGATGGCGACCGCCGACGGCGCCCGCGCGGCCGGGCATCTCCAGTTCATCGACAACAAGGTCGACGCGCGCAGCGGCACGGTCCGGGTGCGCGCGACCGTCTCCAACGGCGACGGCCGCCTGATCCCGGGCCAGTTCGCCCGGATGCGCCTCGGTCAGGCCGCGCCGGAACGCCTCGTCCTCGTCGACGAGCGGGCCGTCGGCACCGATCAGGACAAGAAGTTCGTGCTCCTCGTGGGGTCGGACAACCGGGCCGAGTTCCGCGCCGTCACCCTCGGCCGGGCGGTCGACGGTCTGCGCGTCGTGACTTCCGGCCTGTCGGGCGGCGAGCGCATCGTGGTCAACGGCCTGCAGCGCGTCCGTCCCGGGACCCTCCTGCGCCCCGAACCGGTCGCGATGGGCGCGCGCCCGCAGGACGCCGCCTCCGGGCCGCGCAAGCTGGCGCAGCGCTGACGGCCGGCGCGCCGCGCCCGTCCGCCCGATCCAGATCCCCGACGCCTTCGAGACGGCGGCCGCACGCGGCCGCCCGGACGCCCCTGCCTCACGCCCTCGGAGGGCGGCATGAATCTCTCCAAATTCTTCATCGACCGCCCGATCTTCGCGGGTGTGCTCTCGATGCTCATCTTCATCGGCGGCCTGCTCTCGCTCTTCGCGATGCCGATCTCCGAGTACCCGGACGTGGTGCCCCCCTCCGTCGTCGTCCGCGCGACCTTCCCGGGCGCCAACCCCAAGGTCATCGTCGAGACCGTGGCGACGCCGATCGAGGAGCAGATCAACGGCGTCGAGGGCATGCTCTACATGTCGAGCCAGGCCACGACGGACGGCATCATGACGCTGACCGTCACCTTCCGGCTGGGCACCGACCCCGACAAGGCGCAGCAGCTCGTCCAGAATCGGGTCTCGCAGGCCGAGCCGCGGCTGCCGGCGGTGGTGCGCCAGCTCGGCATCGTCACGGTGAAGAGCTCCCCCGACCTGACGATGGTCGTGCATCTCGTCTCGCCCAACGGGCGCTACGACATGACCTACCTGCGCAACTACGCGGTGCTGAACATCAAGGACCGCTTGGCGCGGCTCGACGGCGTCGGCCAGGTCCAGCTCTTCGGCTCCGGCGACTACGCGATGCGGATCTGGCTCGACCCGCAGAAGGTGGCCGAGCACGGCCTGTCCGCGGGCGACGTCGTGCGGGAGATCCAGGCCCAGAACGTCGAGGCCGCGGCCGGCGTGATCGGCGCGTCGCCGGCCGTTCCGGGCCTCGACCTGCAGCTCTCGCTCAACGCCGAGGGGCGCCTGAGCAGCGAGGAGCAGTTCGGCGACATCGTGGTCAAGACCGGCGCCGACGGGGCGATCACGCGCCTGCGCGACGTCGCGCGCATCGAGCTCGGCGCTTCCGACTACGCCCTGCGCTCGCTCCTCGACAACAAGTCGGCGGTGGCGATCCCGATCTCGCAGTCGCCGGGCTCGAACGCGATCCAGATCTCCGACGAGGTGCGCCGCACCATGGCGGAGATCAAGCGGACCATGCCGGAGGGCGTCGACTACCAGATCGTCTACGACCCGACGCAGTTCGTGCGCGCCTCCATCGAGGCCGTGATCCACACGCTGCTGGAGGCGATCGCCCTCGTCGTGCTCGTGGTGATCCTGTTCCTGCAGACGTGGCGGGCCTCGATCATCCCGCTGCTCGCCGTGCCGGTCTCCATCGTCGGCACCTTCGCGGTGATGCACGTCTTCGGATTCTCGATCAACGCGCTGAGCCTGTTCGGCCTCGTGCTGGCCATCGGCATCGTCGTCGACGACGCGATCGTCGTCGTCGAGAACGTCGAGCGCAACATCGAGAGCGGCCTGTCCCCGCGGGACGCCAGCTACCAGGCCATGCGCGAGGTCTCGGGCCCGATCATCGCCATCGCCCTGGTGCTGGTCGCGGTCTTCGTGCCCCTGGCCTTCATCAGCGGCCTGACGGGCCAGTTCTACAAGCAGTTCGCCCTCACCATCGCGATCTCGACGGTGATCTCGGCGATCAACTCGCTGACCCTCTCGCCGGCCCTCTCGGCGCTGCTGCTGAAGGATCACCACGCGCCGAAGGATCGTCTCACCCGCATCCTCGACCGGCTGCTCGGCTGGTTCTTCCGACGCTTCAACCGCGCCTTCGGGCGGGCCTCGAACGGCTACGGCCGCGGCGTCGGCTTCGCGGTGTCGCGCAAGGCCGCGATGATGACCCTCTACGTCCTGCTCGTCGGGCTGACCGTCGGCCTGTTCCGCCAGATCCCGGGCGGCTTCGTGCCGGGCCAGGACAAGCAGTACCTCGTGGGCTTCGCGCAGCTGCCCGACGGCGCGACCCTCGACCGGACGGAAGAGGTCATCCGCCGCATGAGCGAGATCGCCCTCAGGGAGCCCGGCGTCGAGAGCGCCGTCGCCTTCCCGGGCCTCTCGATCAACGGCTTCACCAACAGCTCCAACTCGGGGATCGTGTTCTCGACGCTCAAGCCGTTCGACGAGCGGAGGGAACCGTCCCTCAACGGGGCGGCGATCGCGCAGTCGCTGAACAGGAAGTACGCCGCGATCCCAGAGGCCTTCATCGCGATGTTCCCGCCGCCGCCGGTGAACGGACTGGGGACGATCGGCGGCTTCAAGCTGCAGATCGAGGATCGCGCCGGCCTCGGCTACGAGGCGCTGAACGACGCCACGAAGGCGTTCATGGCGAAGGCCGCCCAGGCGCCGGAACTCGTCGGGCTGTTCTCGAGCTTCCAGATGAACGTGCCGCAGCTCTTCGCGGACATCGACCGGACGAAGGCCCGTCAGCTCAACATCCCGGTGACGGACGTCTTCGACACGCTGCAGATCTATCTCGGCTCGCTCTACGTCAACGACTTCAACAAGTTCGGCCGCACCTACTCGGTGCGCGTCCAGGCCGACGCCCCGTTCCGGGCGCGATCGGACGATGTCGGTCTGCTGAAGGTCCGGGCCGGTTCCGGCGAGATGGTCCCACTCTCCGCTCTGCTGCGCGTCCGCCAGACCGCCGGACCGGAGCGGGCCATGCGCTACAACGGCTTCCTGTCGGCCGACATCAACGCCGGCGCGGCGCCCGGCTACTCGTCGGGGCAGGCCCAGGCGGCGGCCACGCGGATCGCGGCGGAGACGCTGCCGCGGGGCTTCGCCTTCGAGTGGACGGACCTGACGTACCAGGAGTTCATCGCGGGCAATTCCGGGATCTGGGTCTTTCCCCTCGCGCTGCTCCTGGTCTTCCTCGTGCTCGCCGCGCAGTACGAGAGCCTCGCCCTGCCGCTGGCGATCCTCCTGATCGTGCCGATGGGGCTGCTCGCCGCGATGTTCGGCGTCTGGCTGTCGGCCGGCGACAACAACGTCTTCACGCAGATCGGCCTGATCGTGCTCGTCGGGCTCTCGGCCAAGAACGCCATCCTGATCGTCGAATTCGCCCGTGAGCTCGAATTCGCCGGTCGGACCCCGCTCCAGGCGGCGATCGAGGCGAGCCGCCTCCGGCTGCGGCCGATCCTGATGACGTCGATGGCGTTCATCATGGGCGTGCTGCCGCTGGTGACAGCGACCGGCGCCGGATCGGAGATGCGCCGCGCGATGGGCGTCGCGGTGTTCTCGGGCATGATCGGCGTGACCGCCTTCGGCCTGTTCCTGACCCCGGTCTTCTACGTGCTGCTGCGTCGCCTGAGCGGCAACAGGCCCCTGAAGCATCACGGCGCCGCAGCGCCGGTCCCGGCGCCAGCAGCTGTGCCGGGCTCCGCCCCGGCCGATCACGGGATCCCGTCAGCCGCGCCGCTGCCACAGGCCTGACAGGGCGCGCCACGCCGGCGCCAGCACGACGTTCGTCAGCGGGATCAGCGCCCCGCCGACGACCAGCCCGATGAGGCCCGACACGAATGCGGTAACGAGCCACTCGACGAGGCCCGCGGCGAACGGCACGCGCGCCGCCGCGGCCTCCGCCATCGCGTGGGCGGCGTGCGCCGGTGCCGAGAACCCGTAGGTCTCGAGACCGTGCATCAGGATCCCGCCGCCGACCCAGATCATCGCCGCCGTCCCGATGACGGCCAGGATCTTGAGCAGGATCGGCATGCCCTTCACGACGCCGCGGCCGAGCCCGCGGATCAGGCTTCCGAGCGGTGGGCCAGCGGTGCTGCGGGCGAGGGCCAGACCGGCATCGTCGGCCTTCACGATCAGCGCGACCACGCCGTAGACGCCCGCGGTGATGCCGACCGCGACGATGGCCAGCACCGCCGCCCGCATCCAGAAGCTGCCCTCCGGCAGCGCCGCCAGCGTGATGGCCATGATCTCGGCCGACAGGATGAAGTCCGTCTTGATGGCGCTCGCTACGCGCCGGTCTTCCCGGGCCTGATCGCCGCCGGCGCCACCCTCTTGGTCCGCCTCGTCGCCGTGGCCGTGATGGGCGAACACGGCTTCGTAGACCTTCTCGGCGCCCTCGAAGCACAGGTACGCGCCGCCCAGCATGAGGAGCGGCGTGATCGCCCAGGGGGCGAAGGCGCTCAGCGCCAGGGCACCCGGCAGCAGGAAAAGGATCTTGTTGCGCAGCGATCCGAGGGCGATCCTGCCGACGATCGGCAATTCGCGCTCCGCGGCGAAGCCGACGACGTAGCGCGGCGTCACGGCCGCGTCGTCGATGACGACGCCGGCGGCCTTGGTGCCGGCGCGCGCCGCCTGGCCGGCCACGTCGTCGAGCGAGGCCGCCGCGGCCCTCACCATGAAGGCGACATCGTCCAACAGGGCGATCAATCCGACGCTCACCCGTCCCCCCTCGTCCCTGACCGGTCCGCCAGACAGACGATCCGCGGCAGGATTTGATCCCTGACCGGCGAAAAATCGGCGGACCCGGCCGTCGCCCGGGACTGGCTGCTTCCGCTCGCTCGCGCCTAGCGCAGCGCCAGGGCGTCGAGCCATCCGTGCGCGGCGGCGTAGCGGATGATCTCCGCGCGCGTGCGCAGGCCCAGCTTCTCAGCGGCCCGCGCCTTGTAGGTCTCGATGGACTTCACGCTGAGATCGAAGCGCCGCGCGATCTCCTTGTTGCTGAAGCCCTGCGCGATCAGCCGGAGCACGTCGGTCTCGCGCGGGCTCAGCGCTTCGGCCGACGGCTCGGTCTCCGCGCCCTGCGCCGGGGCCCCGGGATGCGCCATGGCGTGGCTCGCCACCGAGGGGTCGAGGTAGATCCCGCCCGCCGCGACGGCGCGGACCGCGCGGAGCAGGTCCTCCGCGGCCGAGCGCTTGAGGAGGTAGCCCCGGGCGCCCGCCTTGAGCAGCGGCTGAACGTAGGCCGCGTCCTCGTGAACCGTCAGCACCAGCACCCGCGTCCGCGGGCACGACCCGGCGACGCGCTCGGTCAGCTCCAGGCCGTTGAGGCCCGGCATCGAGACGTCGACGACGGCGACGTCCGGGTCGGCGGCGTGGATCATCGGCAGCGCCTCGCTGCCGCTGGTGGCCTCGCCGACCAGCTCGATCTCCGGGTCGGCGTTCAGGAGCGTCCGGATCCCCGCGAGGACGATGGGATGGTCGTCGGCCAGGGCGACGCGGATGCGGTCCGTCATGCGCTTCTCCTCAGGTCTCGGGATGTTCCGGAATCGGGATGGTGACGAACAGCGTCGTACCGATGCCCGGGGACGATTCCAGCGTGAGAGAACCGCTCAGGAGCGACAGCCGCTCGCGGATGCCCGACAGGCCGAGCCGCAGCTTGGCCGGCGCCTCGCCGCCGGCGCGCTCACGCTGCTCGTCGGCTTTGAAGCCGGTGCCGTCGTCCTCGATGACGACCCGCATCTCGCCCGCGCGCTTCTCCACCGAGACGCTGACGCTCGCGGCCCGGGCGTGCTTGAGAACGTTGGTCAGGGCCTCCTGCACGATCCGGTAGACGGCCGTCTCGATCGCGGCCGGCAGCCGGGTCGCCTCGCTCAGGAATTCCAGGTCGGCGCGGATCCCGTGCCGCTGGCTCCAGTCGCGCAGCAGGGTGGCCAGGGCCTCGCGCAGCCCGAGATCGTCGAGGGCGGTCGGCCGGAGGTCGACGGCGGCCCGGTGGATGTCGCGGCCGATCTCCCCGGCGAGCGATTGCAGCCACTCCACCTGCCGGCCGGCCTCCGCCGTGGCCCCGCGTGCCAGGAGCCGCTCCATGCTCTTGAGGCCCAGCGACAGACCGGTCACCGTCTGGCCAACCTGGTCGTGGAGTTCGCGGGCGATCCGGCGCTGCTCGTTCTCCTGGGCCTCGCCGAGGCGGCGCAGCAGCGCGAAGCGCTCGGCCTCCGCGCGCTTGCGCGGCTCGATGTCCGACACCACGCCGTAGATCAGCCCGGCCGGGGTATGCTCGTGGAGCTGCGGCACGCGGCCGGCGACCCGGACCCAGCGCGGCTCCCGACCCTCCTGAATCACGCGGAACTCGACGTCGAGCGGCGTGCCCTCCGCGAGGCTCCGGCGCAGGGCCTCGCTCAGGCGCCCGCGATCCTCGGGATTGACCGCCTGCAGGACCGTGTCGGCGTCCACGGCGCTGTCGCGCCCCTCGGCGGCGGCCGTCCAACCGAGGAGATCGGCCGCGCGGGGCGAGCCGGTGACCCGGTGCGCGACGGTGTCCCAGCGCAGCGTGCCGAGTTCCGCGGCCTCGGCGGCGACGGCGCCCTGTTCCTCGCTGGAGCGGAGCGCGAGGGAGAACCGGGCCTGCTCGCCCGCCCGGCGCTGCGCCATGTCGCGGCCGACAAGACCGACCAGCGCCAGGGCGAGTCCGATGCTGACGAAGCTGCCGCCACCCAGGACGGCGTAGGACCGCGAGACCGGCGCGTTGAGCGTCGCGACCGGCATCCCGAAATGCACCGACCAGCCGCCGGTATGCTGCAGGGTCCGGTAGACCACCTCGACATCGGCGCCTTCAAGCGTCGGTCCGGTGTAGAAGCCGTTCGGGGCGTTCCGGATGGCCGCCTGGAGCGCCGGGTTCGCCGGGTGGCCGAGCTCCTCCACCTCGGCCCGGGTCCGGGCGATCGTGTTGCCCTCCGCGTCCACGATGGTGCCGACCCAGCCCTCGGGGGCGCCGGCGTCGCGCAGGATCGAGCTCACCGCGTTCGTGGCGAGCCGGATCGAGAGGACGTAGCGCAGCGTGCCGTCCCGGATGACCGGCACGCGCAGCGCGACGAGGCGCTTGCCCGAGATCGAGCCGGCCGGGCCGATGCCGCCGATCACCGGCTGCCGCGTGCGCACCACCGCGTCGAAGCTCGTCCGGTCCGAGGTCGGTCCGAGTTCTTCCTCAAGGGACCGGAGAAGATTCACGATCTGGGCGCCGTCCGGTCGCGCGAGTTCCACCGTCTCCCAGAGCGGGTGCGCCTGCCTGAGGCGCACGGCCTCGGCGTAGAAGGCCGCGAGGTCCGGCCGGTCGAGGGTCGCGGAGGCGGCCTCGGCCTCGAGGACCGCGATCTGGGCGGCGATGTCCGAGGCGACGCGCTCGGCCACCCGGGTCGCGCTGGCGACGGCGGCGCTGCGGGCAAGGTCGCGCTGCTGCTGCGCCATCAGCGTCGCGACCCAGCCGCTGAGCAGCAGGACCGGGATCGCGGCCGCGAGGGCGAGGGCGACGAAGGTGCGGCGGCTGCCGCGGCTCAGCTGGAGCTCGGGCCTCCGGATCGCGGTGTCGCGGGCGCGAGCATTCATGCGGCCGTGCGCGGACACGCTTCGCGCCGGTCCGGACCCGGCGCCCATCGCTCGGACGGCCCGACGCCTCTGTCTCGCCGTCCCGCGCGCACCGTCGCCCGCCTCCCGTATCCCCGCATCGGCCCGTAAGCTCACAGCTCTCCTACGGGAAAGTCGGGCCGCCGTCAGGCCGGGGAGGCGGGGTCGGACGCGGCACCGGCGTCGGAAAGGGCCGATCCGGGCAGCATCCGGGCGGGGTGCGGCATCCGCGTCGCGACCGCCCATGAGGAGCCGTCGTAGCCCTCGTACCAGGCCCGGCGCTCGCGCGACTCGCCGGGATAGGGGCAGGCGTCGCGGGGCCGACCGACGGCGCGCGCGCGGGCGCCCTGTTTGACGATGTCCATGAGCATGGGCGCTGATCTCTCCGGCCGCTCGGGAGCCTGTCCCGCCGGGTCAGAAGCGCCGAGTTCGAACGGCCAAGCAAGCTGTTTCGAGCCGGGATACCGCTCACACCGACGCCTGTCGGGAATATCCCGACAGGCCGTGCGTGCGATGATCGATTGACCATTGCACGAAAGCGGCACCGGATCTTTCGGAGATCGCCCCGATCCGTCCGAATGATGCGCGGAGAGACACGAGATCCTCGCGTCGTCAGACGCGAGGATCACGAGCGCCCCGCCGACGTGGGCGTGGCGTGGAAAGTCGACCGGGAGGCCGTGACGGCCCGGCCTCCCGGTCCGGATGCGCCGCCTAGTAGGCGCAGCCGTAGCCGACCGGCGCGTAGCCGTACCCGTAGGGCCGCCCGTAGGCCGCGCCGTAGAGACCGGGCCGTGCAGCGGCCGCGAGGCCCAGGCCTGCGCCGGTCGCGAAGCCGACCCCGCGATAGCCGCCCCAGCCACCCGAGCGATACGCGTGGGGCCGGAAGCCGTAGCCGGCGGGGCGGAAGTGGACGCCGCGATATCCGCGGTAGCCCCGGTGCCGCCGGTAGTGCCAGTGCAGACGGTGATGGCGGTACCGGTGGAGGCCGTGGCGCCGCCCCCTCCAGACGCCGTGACCCAGATGGTGGGGCCCATGATGGAAGCCGCGGCCGTGGGGTCGCGCCTCGCTCGACGGGGCGAACAGGACGAGGCTCGACAGCGCCGTGAGGGCGATCGCGAGACGTTTCATGGGCTGAGCTCCAGAGACGGTGAAGGACGTCCGCACGGATCGGACCCGATGCCGGATCCGACCGCGCGGCGCGGTCTGTCGGGACAGCGATGCCGGCCGCCATCGCGGGCCACCGCGCATTCCCCGGGACTCGCGGACGGCGGGAGACCGCCGGTCGCTGTCCCGCAGGCTCATCTGTGTTGCCCGGCGCCGATCCGCAGTCGGAGAGATCGGCAATCGTGTCAGGGTCGGCCCGACATGCCCGGGCGACGGGTCTGGATTAGCTTGGCCGTGGACATTCGCGCGCGCTGCACAGGGGGACGGCATGCGGAAGGCGTTGGGACGGCCGGTGCAGAGGGCGCGATCCTGGTACCGGCGCTACGGGCGCCTCGGCGCGCCGCGGACGCCGCGACCGGTCAAGCAGGGCCCGCAGGCCGCCCCCGGACGCTCGCTGGAGGACTGGGCGCGGTTCGGCGGCGGTCTGCTCGGCCCGGAATCCGCCGATGCCCCGCGTCCTGAGATCCGCGCCGATCGAGGGGCCGCCCTCGGCATCCCGATCAGTCCGCCGGGCTGAAGACGTCGTCGCCCACGAAGATCATCTCGCGGTCGATCTCGGGGGGATCCTTCTGCGAGCCGTAGGCGAAGAACAGGCGCCGGGTCCGGCCATCCGCCGCGGTCAGCGTGAGCGTGTGGCGATTGAGGGCGTAGCGCCCGCCCTCCGGCGCGCGCCGACGGGCGATCGCCGTGCCGACGCCGGTGCTCGCCCCCGAATTCGTCGCGCCGACCGAGCCGCCGCGACCGTAACTTCCGTCCGCGTGGAAGTCGTAGCGGCTCTCGACGGCGATCGCGACGTCGCCGCCCAGGGCTGAGTTGCCACCGCCCGACAGCCGCCGGTAGGCCCGCGCCACCCGCTCATTGGCGGCGGCCGGGAAGGCCCGGAAGAAGCTGCCGTCGCCGAGGGCGTAGTCGTTCGCGCGGCCGCGCGCGTCCGTCAGGACGAAGCCGGCGCCCTTGGCGCTCCACCGCCCGAATCGCTTGGGTCGTGCGGCCCGCTCGGCGGCGAGGTCCACGTCTTCGAGCGCGGTGCCGGCGATCTCGTAGTAGGTTCCGTCGCGCAGGAAGATCAGCGGCTCGAAATCGATCGTCATGAGACCGCCGACGCCGAACCCGGTGGTCGAACGGAAGTACACGCCCTCGACCTGATCCCAATTGGCGGCGTGGCGCGGGGGACCGGCCGCGTCCGGGGCGGTCGGAGCCGGGGAGGGAGCCGGCTGCGCGTCCGGCACGGGCGGGCTCTCCGCGACCGGCGGCGGCTTCGGGGCCGCGCGTCCGGCCCGGCCCTTCGGCACCAGCCCGTCCTCGGTCAGCGCCAGATTCCGCAGCGTGGCGACCGGGATGAACTCGTTGGACAGGCCCGCCAGGAAACGCGGCAGCACGCCGAGCCGCTTGGCCGCCTGCCAACTGGCATGGTGGAGAACGGCGCGCAGCTTGACCTGCTCGGCGAAGGCCGCCCGCGTGGCCGGCTGGGACAGGGGCGGCCGTTCCGCCATCGGCGCCACGAACCGGGTCCGGATCGCCCGCAGGGCCGCCGCGCTCGGCTCGACCGTCGCGTCGTTGGCGACCATCCATTGCAGGGCGATGAAGGCGGTGAGCACGTCGCCCGCATCGTCCGGCCGCAGCGGCGTCCCGTCGAGGAAGCCTCGGAAGACGCTGTCGTAATCGTGCCGGGCCAGCTCTCGCGCCGTCTCGGCCGCGGCGATCGGGTTCGTGGCGCGCTGGTCGCGCACCGCCCGCGCGACCGTGGCGGCCCGCAGGTCGGGCGTCGAGGCGTAGGGGAGGGCCGGTCCCTCCACCTCGGTCGCCTGCGCCCGTGCCGGGGTCGCCGTCACCGGGATCGCCAGGCTCCACAGCGGGACGGCTGTCACGCCGAGGCCGAGCAGCGCGGCCGCGCGCCGGAAGGTGAACCGCATCATCGCCGCAACCACGCTCGAAGGATCACCAGCAGGCCCTGCACGACGGTGAGCAGCAGTGTCAGGGCCATGAACGGCAGGAACGGGATCAGCAGCCAGCCCGTCATCGTCAGCGTGTAGAGCAGGCCGCCGATATCGTGTCCGGCCACCGGGCAGGGGTGCGTCCCCGCCTCGTTGACGGTGCAGCCGGTCAAGTTCGTCAGCGCGAGGCCGAGCGCGAAGGGTACGACCGGCAGCCACGTGATGAGCAGCAGGATGAGGATCACGCGCAGGCGTCGCCGGGACGGGCTCGGCCGCGCAATCGTGGGGATGGCCATCGGTCACAACCCCTAAGCGGAGCCGGGGCGGCCGCGTCGCGCCGCGCCGCTCATGGCTGGCGGCGGTAGAGGCCGCGGAAGGTGACGTTGACGCCTCCGCAGGCGAGGTTGTCGTCGACGACCAGCCAGGGGCCGACCCGCCGCAGCCAGACCTTGCAGTCGGACGCGTCACCGGCCTCGACCGGCAGCGCCCCGTTCTCGCCGACGGCGAAGCTCGCCGCGGCGCCCTGCGGGGCGACCGTGCCGGCGAATTCGCCGATATGGACGCCGCCGCGGCGCGCCCGCTCCGGATCCCCGGCGCCCCAGGTGGCGTCGCCCCCGAAGGTCAGCAGCCCCGGCTTGTCGGCCTGGGTGATGCGGATGCGCGCCTCCGCACGGGTCCAGGTGCCGAGCCAGTCCGCAGGCGCGACGGCACCGGGCGGCTCGACGGCGACGGCCTCGCCCGGGAGCCAGCCGGTCCGGCCCATATCGTCGCCCGCGCCCCGATAATGGGCGCAGACATAGGCGCCGCGTCGCTCGCCGAGGATGACGGGATCGGCGCTCACCAGGTAGGCGCGCTCGCGGCAGGCGGCGCTCGGGTCCGGGCAGCCAGCGCGGGCGAGCCCGTCCTTGACGAAGGCCGTGCGCCCCGGCGCGCTGATGCGCCCGAAGGTTGGGGGCGCGCCGGACGCGAGCGAGGGGGACCGCCGGCATTCGTTCTCCTCCGCGCGCGCCGGGCCAGCGAGCAGGGCGAGGGCGGAGACCAGGAGCAGCGGGGCGAGAAGCGGCGGGCGCATCGGGAAGGCTCTCGTTGTGGGTGCAGAGGTCGGTCAGCGCATCGCCACCGAGGCGGCGACACGGTCGGCCCTGTCCAGGGCGTCGGGGCGACCGGCATCGGCGAAGCCCAGCACCCGCAGGTAGCGCTGGCCGTCGAAGACCATCGTCTGCGTCACGCCGAGGGCACGGCCGCTCTTGGTGTCGGTCCCGGTGCCGCGCAGCCGCACGACGACCGCCTCGCCGCGACTGGACCGCGCCTCGTCCGTGACGTTCACGTCGGCGAAGTCCTTCTGCGCCGCGAACAGCCGGCGGGCGACCGCGACCTCCGCGCCCGCCGGGACCGGCGCCTGACCGAGCGAGGGCGCGACGACGATCACCGGCTGCTCGCGCTCGGGATCGACGTCCTTGGGTCCCTCGGTGAGGAGGAGGCTGTTGCCCGCGAAGACCGCGGTCGGCCGGTAGCCCGCCATGTCGCCGACCGTGTAGGGCAGCGCCGCGACCTGATCGGTTAGGCTCGCCTTCGCCCGGAACGCGATCGTGCGGAGGGCCGCCTCGACGGAAGCGGCGGGCACCTGCCGGGCCGCCTTCTCCGGGACCTGCACGGTGACGAGCCCGGTCCCGGGGGCGCCGCGCACGACGGCGACCCATTTCGCGTAAGTGAGGCCGTTGGCCGGCTGGGTGCCGCGAAGGACGAAGCCCTCACCGCCCGCGACCGGCAGGGGCTCGGCCCCGCCCTTCACCCGGAAGCCCGTGGCGGCCAGCGCCTCGGGGGTGAACCGACCATTGATCTGGTCCCAGGCCTCCGGCGGCATCTCCACCAGGATGATCGACGCGCCGGCCGGATGCTCGAAACCGGCGAAGCGCCGGCTCACGCTCATCCCGGCCGGCGGCGTCAGGCCGAGGGCGCCGGCGCCCGGAAAGAGCGGGTCGGCCCGGGCCTCGCGGGCCGCGATCGCCAGGGGCGCTAAGACCAGTCCGGCCAGGATGACGCGCCGCGCCGGGCGTTGCGGGACAAGATGGGAGAGGGCGCCGCGCAGGCGCTCGCGAACCGACATGGTCAACCTTCAGGGAACGGTGGGACGACGAGGCGGGGAAGGCGAAGGTTCGGCTACCGCGTCGCCACGCGGCTGATGACGAAGGTGTTGCCTGAGAACTGGACCTGACCCGGCGCGCTCATGTGCTCCAGCATCAGGCGGAGGTTCCGGCCGAGCCGGGCGGAATCCGAGCGGGTCTCGTACCAGTACTCGGTGCTGGCCCCGCTCGCGCGCACCGGACGGTGGTGCTCGTAGCAGCGGAAGGCCGCCATGTACTCCTCGGCCGCCTGGACCTCCTGGGCCGAGAAGCCGCTCAGACGGACGACGTAGGCGCTGGGCAAACCCCCGCAGCCCTCGCCGCCGGGCGCCGCCGCCACGGCGCCGCCGACCGGAGCGGCGTCGGGGGGCGCGGCGCCGGCATCGGCACCGCGGCGGGGCGCGATGACGCCGTCGAGCTTCGCGGTGAGCGCGGCCGCGAGGTCTGCGGCCACCGTCTTCGCCTCGGCGCCGACCCGCTCGAGCAGGCACTCGCGGTCGCACCCCTGGGGCAGGGGCGGCAACTGGAGCCCGGCCACCTCGAACGACCCGAGCGACTGCCCGGTGCGGACGTTGAGGAGGCGGCCGGGGATACGGATCTCCGGCCGGACGATATCCGAGTAGGCGGATTTCGACGCCGACGCGTAGATCTGGAACACCGCCACCACGTCGAGGGGCGGATTCTGGACCGCGCGGGCGACCTCGATCAGCTCGGCATCCCGCCGGCGCACCCGGTTGGCCTGGGTGAACCCCATCGCGACGGCGGTCTCGTCGTAGACGTTGTAGCCGCGCAGATTCATGGTCTCGGACAGCTCGTGGATCACCCGCTGGAAGATGCGGTTGCCGCGGGGCACCGCGTCCTCGTCGGCGTCCTCGCCCATCACGACGACGTTGGGCTTGGTCTGCGCCCGGGCCGGTGCCGCGTAGGCGGAACCGAGGGCCAGGACGGCGAGGCAGGCGGCGCGGAACGCGGTGGTGCGGAACGCGGTGGTACGGACGTGGGGCATCGGGATCCTCCAGGACATCGCGGGTCTCTCCGTCTTCGGACCGTCGGTGAGGCGAGTTGGCGTCATTCGGTGCAGGGACGCGGGGTCGGCGCCGCGCGGAAATCGTCGAGGTCGAGATCCGTCCGCAGGCGCGGGTCGGCCAAGTCGGTGCAAGTGCGATCCGCGACCGGCAGGACGAAGCGCAGGGCACCGCTGCGGGCCGGCGCGATCAGGCTGACCTCCACCCTGCGGTTCACCCGTGACAGGGGTGCGTCGGGATCCTTCGGCCGCGCGGGTCCCCAGCCGTGGACGCGCAGGCGCTCCGGCGCGATGCCGTAGGTCTCGACGAGATGCGCCTTCACGGCCCGGGCCCGGGCCAGGGAGAGGCGGCGGTTGTAGGCGCGGCCGCCGGCGGCGTCGGTGTGGCCGGCGATCAGGAATCCGTGGCCCGCGAGCGGCTCGGCGCGCAGGGCCTCGCCGAGCGGTTCGAGCTGGATGCGCGCTTCGGGGGTCAGGCGCGCGCTGTCGTAGGCGAAGAACACGGTGAGATCGATCGACCGGGCGGGAACGACGCGGACCGCCGGGCCGCCGTCGTCGGGGCTGACCGCCAGCGGCCGCGCGGGCGCTCCCGGATTGCCGTCGGCGAACGGCGCGAGCGACCGGATGATCGCGGTCGCCCCTGGGTTCGCGGCCCGCGCCTCCTCGGCCTCCGCCCGCTCCGCGGCCGGGTCCCGCGGCGGAGGCGCTTCGTCCGGCTGCGCTGCCCGGGCACCCGGCACCTCGGTGAGCGGGTTCGCCCGCGCGGGCGCGGCCAGCGCGAGGGCGAGGCCGACGGCGAGCAACAGTCCGGAGCGGCCGAGGCGCGCCCGCGCGGCGCGCGGCAGATCGTGGGTCCGCATCGCTTCCCCTTCCAGTGTCCCGGGCCTTGCTTCGGCCCCTCTCACCCCACCATGGGCGGCCCAGAGCGATTTTCGTCGCCCGGCCTCGCGATCTTCGCGACGGCGCTCAGCGTCCCCGCAGGATGGCGTTCATCCCGGCCGGGTCGAGGGGTCCGTCGGTCGCCGGCCTGGGTTGGGGTGCCGGGCCGGGCCCGACCGGCCCGGTCCCCGGATCCGCGGCGGCGACCGGGCGCCCCTGGGCCGCCGCGATCCGCGCCAGGGTCGGGCTCCGGCCCAGGATCGCCGAGAGGCGGGTCGCGCTGTTGAAGCTCGTCGGATCCTTCGGATCGAGGCCGCCCTCCTTGTGGAGCGCGATGCCGGCCACGGAGGCGTCGAACATGAGCGACCCGGACGAGCCGCCGAGCGTGTCGCAGCGGTGGCGCAGGTCAGGGCCTTCGGCCTGGTCCTTCATGGCGAAGCAGCGGAAGCGGCTCATCACCTTCGGACGTCCGAGGGGATGGTGGATGACCAGCATCGATCGGTTGGCCGTCACCGGCTCGCCCGAGAGCCGCGCGGCGCCGTAGGTCGCGGTCGGATTGCCCGCCACGCGGGCGAGGGCGAAGTCGAGGCGGGCGTCGAACTCGACGGGCTTCGGGTCGATCTCGAACCGGCGGGAGCCTTTCCCGTCGAGGGTCAGGTAATCCATCAGGATCGACGCCTTGACCGGGCGCAGGTCGCCCGATTGCGGCAGGCAATGGTGGTTGGTCAGCACGTAGTCGCCGGTCAGGAGCGTCCCCGTGCAGGAGGCACCGACCTGCTGCCCGGTGCGGCCGTTCTGGAGCACGATGTCGACGCGGCCGATCGGTCGGGCGAGGGCCGCGAGGCCGTCCTTCGGGTCGAGCTCGCTCACGGGCTCGAAGGCGCCCTTGTTCTGGTCGACATAGGCGGCCGCGTCGCCGGTCGTCTGGCGCAGGGGCAGCTGCGCCCGGCCGTAATCGGCGGGATCGAAGCCGACGCTCTGCGCCCGCGCGGCGTCGCCGCGGCCGAGCACGATCAGCGCGCAGGCCGTTCCCAGAAGGAGTGGGCCTCTCCGGCGCATCGCGATCATCCTCTCCCTCCTCTCGGTCCGCGAATCCGGCCCGCGCTCGCGGGGTCGGTCGACAGCATTCGCAACACGCCGGATTCTCATCAGCGCGCCAGGGTGTGGACCAGGCGGCCGGCAACCGCGCCGGTTCCGGCCTCCGGAACGGCCTGGACCGTGTAGACGAGGTTCTGCCGCGCGCCCTCGCGCAGGAAATAGCCGAGCGCGCCGTCCGCCAGCCGGACGGCCGGGAGGGCGGCGTCGCGCAGTTCCGGCCCGACCTGCACGCGCAGGCCCGGCTCCGCTCCGATGGCGAGCCCGCACAAGTCCGGCGTGAGGCGGCTCGCGGCCAGGTGATCGCCCGACTCCGCCGGTACCGGGCGCCGCTCGGGCGGGTCGGCTCCGAAGGCGACGCGGCGGCAGGAGGAGCCCGCCGGGGCGCGCAGCTCGGAGACGTGGATCGGCGACGCGATCCGGACTTCGACGCTGGGGGGAGGGCTGGCGGGACCGGGCGGCGCGTCGGGGCGCGGCTCACTGACGGGATCGGGCCGCGTGGCCCCGAGAGCGAGCACACCGGCGAGGCCGGCCGCCGCGACGGCGCCGGCCGGCAATGCGAGACGCCACCATCGCCGCGCCGGCGGCGTCTCGGCCCTCTCCGGAGGTCGCGGCGCGGTCAATGCGGCCAAGGCTGCGGGCACGCTGTGCGACGGCAGGATCCGTACGTTCCGGCCCATGCCGCGGAAGGCGGCCTCGGCTTGCGCGCGCTCCGGCCCGTCCGGCAGGAGGACCGCCAGCGCGGCGTCCGGAGCCTCGGCGATCGTCGCGGCCGAGCGCTCGATCTTGTCGAGCAGCGCGTAGTCGCCGGGCAGCACCGCGAGGTCGAGATCGACCGCGCCGGTCGCCCAGAGGATGAGGTCGGCCTCCTCCGGTGCCGCGGCGAGCGGGTGGCCGCCCTCGGCGAGGCCGTGCGCCAGGCAGACCGGAACCTCCCAGGAGCGTCCGGCATCGAAGGAGCCCGACAGCCGCAGCTCGTGGGGCTCCGGCGTCCGGCCCGTCCACCGGGCGAGCGGGCCGGCGGCCCCGCAGAGCCGGGCGTAATCGGCCGACCACGGCAGCGGGCGATAATCGCCGTCCGCGAAGGCGGCCGGGGCCGGAAGGCCGGGGCGCGGCCTGAGCCCGCGCAGCACCAGCGGTCCGCGGGTCGTGGGCACCACGACGAGGATGGCCGGACGCGTCATGCGCGGGCCGGTCTCCCGGACGGGCCGAGACCGGCCTGCCAGCTCGTCCGACGGCTCGTCAAAGCAGGAACACCGCGCAGGCCGGGTCGCGGAGCATCCGGCCCATGAGGGCCGCGTCCGGCACGGCCGGGTCGAGGGCGAGCACCGCCGCGCCTTCGATCGCCGGACCGAGGTCGAGCCGGACCGTCTCGTCGCCGAGCCACGCCTCGATCACCCGCGGCATCTGCCCCGACTCGCCGCGCAGGACGAGGAGCGGAGGCGCGCCGTCCGCGGCCTCGAGGATCTCCAGCGCGAAGGCGCCGACCCGGCGCCGGAGAATCGCGCCGTCCGAGGCGGCCGCGGCGAGCGGCGCGTGGGCGAGCGCCAGGGCGCCGAGCATCGTCCGGTAGCGCCGGGCCGTCGCGGGGTCGCCGCGGATCGCCCGCACCGTCGCGAGGTCGACCGGGCCGTCGGGCGCACGGGTCGCGTGGGCCCAGAGCCCCGCGTGGTCCGGCCGGGCGGTCGTCGCCGCATCGCGCACGAGGGCGCGGGCCGCGTGGATCTCGGCGAGGAGCCGTGCCGCGTCGCTCACGCCGCGGCCTCCCCGGCATAGGCCGCCGCGAACGCGACCGCGAAGACGTCCCGATCCGCCGGGAACAGCGCGTCCAGTGGCCGGTGCCGGGCGAGTCCGTCGAGCGACCGCTCCAGGTCGGCCGCCGCCTCGGCGAGGCGCAGCAGCGCCGGTTCGGCGGCCGCGAACCCGGCCGTGAGCCCCTCCCGATCGTCGAATCCGGCGCGGCGGACGCGGCGCAGGTCGGCCTCGGCGGCCTCCAGCGCCGCCCGCACCGCCTCGGGCAGCGCGTCGCGATCGGCGATCCGGAGGGCCGCCGCGATGCGCAGCATCCGGTCGAGATGGGCCGCGAGCAGTCCCGCGCGCGTCCGGAGTTCGGCGTAGCTCTCGGCCTCCAGGCAGGTCGCCCGCTCGGCGATGGCGGCGCCGCCGCCGCCGCGGCGCAGGCGGTTGGCGATGCCCGACTGGACCCGGCCGAAGCTCACGGCGCGGAGCGTCGTCAGCGGGCGGGTCCGGTGGTAGGGCTCGAGGCGCAGGAAGTCGGCCAGGTCCTCGCGCTCGGCGCCGGTGAGGATCTTCGGGCCCTCCGGCCAGTCCGCCAGGACGGTCGCCAGCGCCGCGGCGGGTTCGGCGGCCGCGAGATCGCCCAGGGCCGCGTCCAGCCGCTCCTCCCAGCCCGCGTGGGCGTCGAGGGCGACGGGGGCCGCGAGGGCGTCGAGGCCTTCGAGGAGGCGGCCGGCCGCCTCGAAGGTCACGAAATGCTCCGCGACGATGCGGAAGCCCGGTCGCTCGCCCGTCGCCATCTCGGCGCGCCAGAAATCGAGGATGTCGTCGTCCGCGACCGACCGGCGGCCGCCCAGGAAGGTCAGGAGCGCCCGGAAGCGCCGCTCCAGCGGCGCCAGCGGCAGATGGGCGTTCCGGTAGGCGGCGAGATGCCGGGCCAGCCGCTTGGCCAGGATCGCCGCGCTTTCCGCGTCGGGCGCGGCGGCGAGTTCGTCGAGCCAGCCCGCGACGGTCGCGAACTGGGCCAGGTCCTCCGCGGTGAGCACGAACTCGGCCAGCGCGAGCAGCCGGGCGAGCCCGGCCCAGCCGGTGGACCAGGCGGTGCCGAGCACGGGGCCGCGGTCGTCGACGGCCGGGCCGCCGCCGAAGCGCGCCGAGAGGGCGGCCGGTCGCGCGAGGCCCGGGTCCAGGGCGAGGGTGATGAGATCGCGCCCGTCGCGGGCCCCGGCCGCCTCGGCCAGCGCGGCGAGGGCGTGGGCGAGGTCCCACAGGGGCTTGTCGCGGTTCGGGCGCACGGCACCCGTGACCACGCGGGCGAGCCAGGCACGGTCGGCGCGGGAGAGATCGCGGCCGTCGCCGACGTTGGCGAGGTCGGCCGCGCAGCGCTCATCGTATCCGCCCGTCATGCGCCTCCCGGTCGCGGGCTGCCACGCAACCCCTTGTGATCGTTCGATTCGCCTTATGGTTACCTCGCGACCGGCCATCCGTCGACCTCCGGCGGCCATCCGGGCGCCACCCGTCTGCTCTGGGCGGTCCAGACGCGCTTCTGATCCCGTCGCGCTCCGGCTCAGCGCACCACGACGCGCGCGGCGGCCTCCGTGACCCCGGGCGTGGCCCGGATTCGGTCGAGGAGGTCCAGCACGTCCGGGGGCTGCAGGAGACGCGCCTCGCCGTCGGCGCCCGGCGCCGCCGCCAGCCACCGCGCCGCGAGCCCCGGCGGCAGGCCGCCCGGCACGCCGAAGCAGGCGAACAGGTTCTCGAAGGGCTCCCCCGCGACGATCTCGTCGAGGCCGTAGCCCCGCGGATAGCGCCGCGAGTCTCCCGGCTTGAGTGCCAGCTGCGAGGCCGGGTTGTCGCGCACCGGCAGGGCGACGAAGGCGGTCTCGTCGGCCGCGACCACCCAGCAGTACAGGTTCTGCGCGACGCGGGACTCGATGCGCATCTCCAGGCGCTGACCGGCCGCGAACGGCGTGGCGGCGGCCGCCACCGAGAGGCGGCCGGCATCCGTGCGCGCGGTGGCGGCGAGGTGATCCAGGAACGGCCGCGGGACGGGATCGCAGCCGAGCCCCTCCGTCGCGATCCGGCGTCGCCCCGTCGGGGCCAGGACGGCGCCGTCGCGCTGGAACTCGACCTCCATCCAGGATTGCCGGTCGTGGTCCGTGCGGAAGCGGCCGCGCGCGGTGACGGTGCCGGCGCAGGCGGTGCCGGGCGGCCGGCGGCGCACGTCGAGGCGCGCGCCGCGGAGCACCCGGTTGGCCGAGCGGGCCTCCGCGTCGAGGGCGATGACGAGGCGGTCCGTGAGGGCGCCGGCGCAGGTGGAATGGCCGCCCTCCGCCACGAACGGGCAGACCTCGACGGCGCCGGCATTCGGTGCGGCCTGCGCGAACGCCTTCACCGCACCGTCCATGACCGCGTCGACGTCGGCGACGCCGGCGCCGACATGGATCGGCACGACCAGAGGGTCGCTCGTCGCCTTGCAGGCGGCGCTCTGCGTCACGGCCTGGAGCCGGACGGAGGCGGTCTCGCCGGCCCGGCGGGGCTCGACCAGGAACACGGCCGCGTCCCCCGCGAAGGCGGACCGGATCTGCGCCTCGGCCTCCGCGCCCGAGAGGCCCGTCGTGCCCTCGCGCAGGGCCTTGATCCGCACGACGTCGGCCGCCGCCGCCAGCCTGACCCGGCCGGTCGCCTGGAGCCGCGTCTCGACGGCGAGGCGCACCTCCTCGGACTGCTCGCGCGACAGGGCCGTCTGGCCGGGCTCGACGCCGACGACCGCGAGCGTCAGGTCCGGCCGGCCGGCACAGGCCGCCACCGCGTCGAGGAACGGTGCCAGCGTCTGCGTCGCAGGGTCGGCGCGCGCCGCCGCCGGGGCGAGCAGCAGCGCGGCGAGGAGGAGGCGCCTCATTCGGTCTCGTTCGCCCGGGCGTACTGATCGAGAGCGCGGACGAAGACCGGATTGAACCGCCCGTCCAAGGCACCGGTGTAGTAATCCGCGTCCTTGATCGCGCGCTGCACCGAGCGGATCGTCTCGGGCTTGAGCTTCTGGGCGGCGGTGTCGGTCGCCGAGACGGAGGCGGCGCCGAGTTCCCCGTGCTTCAGCGCGCGCAGGACCATGTCGGCCGAGCGCACGCCGGGGAAATACCGCCCGAAGCCGTTGTCGATCAGCGTCGCCATCGTGGCCATGGCCACCGGGTCGCCCCGGTCCGCCGCTTGCCGGAAGAGGTCGAAGCCCTGGCGCAGGTCCTTCGGGAGGCCGTAGGCGCCCGTCGCGTAGTGCGGCACGAGCTTGCTGATCGACGCGACGTCGCCCCCGGCCACGGCGCGGCGATACAGGGCGACCGCCTGCGCCTCGTCCTTCGGGATGCCGTTGCCGTACTCCAGCATCCGGGCGGCGTTGGCCAGCGCCACCACGTTCCCGCCTTCACCCGCCTGCCGGTAGAGGCGGAACGCCTCGGCCTGCTGGCGCTTCACGCCCTGGCCGTTCTCGTAGAGGGCGGCGAGGTTGTTCAGCGCCGAGATGCTCCCGGCCTTGGCGGCGCGGTCGTAGGCGGCGAAGGCCTCCTTGTAGCGGTCGGCCCGGTCGTAGGCGCGGCCGAGCTGGTAGGAGAGCCGGCGCAGGTCCGGATAGGCGGCCGCGGCCCCACGGCAGGCTTCGATGGCGGCCGCGGGCTCGATCCGGCCGAGCTTCACGCCCGCGACCCCGCTCGGACGGTCGGGATCGTCCGTGCCGGCGGCGAGCTCGTCGCAGCGCTTGACGCGCGGATCGGCGCTCGGGTTCTTGCCGCCGAGATAGCCCTCGGCGAGGCTGCGATAGGCGCAGACCTCGCCGCAGGAATCGAGATAGGCCTGATATTGCCGCTGGGTCCCGAACTTGGCCCAGTTCTCCTGGTCGATCGCCGCCGCGTCCCGGCGCCGCCCGGCCAGGAGCCTGTCCATGGCCTGAGGCCGGTACAGGCAGGTCTCGCCGCAGGCGCCGATATAGGCCTCGAAGCCCTCCCGGGTGCCGAGCGCTTCGGCCCGCCGCCAGGCCGCCTCGTCCCGGATGGCCTCGACCCCCTTCGCGACGGCCGCCACCGGCAGGGAGGCCTTGAGGACGATCGGGGCCTCGTCGATCTCGGGTACCTGCTCGCGGCCCGACGCGCGGCGGGCCGCGTCCTCCACCTCGCGGCGGAGGTAGCGCTTCAGCTCCGTCCACTGCACGAGCCCGTCGCCGTCGCCCTGATGTTCGCGCGCGTCGGCGAGGCCCGACACGCCCATCAGGAACCGGCTGGTCAGCAGGCCGAGCTTGTTCGCCTCGTCCCAGTTGGCCGGTGTCGCGCCCGATGTCGCCACCAGCCGGACGATGCCGCCCTCCGTCTTCGGCCGGGCGGGCGCGAAGCCGGGCGCGGACACCGCCAGCAGGCTCTCGCCCTTGCGGCCGGTCTCGCCGGTGAAGCAGGCATCGACCATCACGACGAGCTGGTGGTCGGCGCCGATCTTGCGCTTCACGAGCTCGAGGTTGCGGTACAGGGTCTCCAGCGCGTACCCGCTCTCGCCCTGGTTCGGGTTGCCGTCCTCGGGCAGCAGGAACGGCTGCTTGGTGGCGAGATCCGGGACGCCGTGGCCGGAATAGTACACGAAGACGTTCGAGCGGCCCTCGCGCACGCTGCGCCAGAGGCGGCCGGATTGCGGATTCCGCTCGGTGCCGAAGACCTGGTTGAACTCGTTGAGGGTCGCGTCCTTCAGGAGGAAGACGTTGCTCTCGCGGTAGCCCAGGCGCTCGATCAGGTAGGCGCGGATCGCCTCGGCATCATTGTGCGCGTAGTCGACAGGCACGGTCTGCTTGTAGCTGCGGTTCCCGATCACCACCGCCACGGCATCGGCATTGTCGGCGAAGGCTGCCGGATCCGGGGCAGCCCTGGCCGGCGCGAGCGGGGCGAGGCAGGTCATCCCGAGCAGGATGAGCGCGGTGCGGGCGAACCGCCGCAGCGCGGATACCGGGTTGGCTCTCGGCAAGCGCGTCCTCCTGTCCGGGTCGCGGCCCGGTTTCATCGTCCTCGGAGCGGGGCGCGCCCGGTCGGCACGCGCGACAGGGTTATCCGCTGGAGGATCGGGAAACAATCTCACGGTGTGAGCGCGGCCGGTCGAGGCGGCCTCCGCGACGATGCGGATGACATCGGGGGCACAGGTGCCGGCGCGGGGAGCGGGCATCTCAGCCCCAGCCGAGATACGCGACGATCAGGCTGAGGGCGGCGAGGTGGAGCGGCGAGAGGGCGGTCAGCATGGTCTCGCTCCTCACGGCAGGTAGAGACCGCGGCCGCAGCGGCGGGCGCGCCGCGCCTCGAAGTAGCCGGTGTAGCGATTGTAGACCTCGACCGTGCGGTAGACGCAGTAACGGCCGGAGTTGCGGCCGTTGTAGTAGACGCCGCCGTTGTCGAGATCGACGCCGAGGAACTCCTGGTTCCCGTGCTGCGGCGCGGCTTCCTGGGCGAGGGCGGGACCCGCGGCGCAGAGAAGGCTGGCGGCGAGGACGAGGATCTTGGTCTTGGTCATCTCGGGTCTCCCTGGTCGGGCGGTGGATCGTCCGCCTCGACAGGGGCATGGGTCGGCCAGACGCGGTTTCGTGCGGCCGGCGCGGTTTGACGCGAAAAATTTTTTCCGACAGGCGCGGCCGAGATGGCGTCGGTCGTCCGGTAACCGCCCGACGGCGGCGGTGCCCGTCGCCATCGACGGCAGGGTCACCCCGATCAGCCTTGACCCACAGGACCATCGGCGCGCTCCGATCGAGAGCGACGCGGGCACTGCGTTCGGTCCAGAACACGCGACGCGACGGCGTCGAATGCTCATCATCCGCCGCAAGCCATCCTGGCTTACTGAACCGGTAACACTATTTCTCACGACTCGTTGACCCGGGATCGGAGAGGGGTCAATACAGCGTCCGCTGATCGTTGCGAGCCTATGCGATGGAAGGCGAATACTGTTAAGGGCTTCTCTTCATTTGAGAGGTATTCATGAAATCTCTCGTGGTGGCTCCGGCTGCGCGCATGGCGGACCGGATCGTGCTCCCGACCGCCTGAGGGTGGACAGGCTCTCGCCGCCGACCGCCCGGATCCGGTCCACCACGCCTGCGCAACCGTGCGCGGACTGAAGAGCTGTTCTCGACGCCGATGCGGATCGCGCGCGGTGTCGACTCGGAAACGACATCTCCCGGGGCCGACATGTGCCAGGTGTTTCAGCATCCTCCGCGCTCAGCTTGCCTGACCGTCCGTCCTGGGGACCCTCACACCCGATCGGTCTCGGCTCTCCTCGGCGTCGGGATCGCGAGCGCGGCCTTGCTCGGCCCGGCGATGTCGGTGCGGGCCGACGATGGGCCGAGCTACGGCGATGACCGACGCGGCATCTTCCTGCCCTTCCTCAACGCGCCGCGACCCGGCGACGCCATCACGAAGTCCCCGCGCCTCGGCCTGTCGTTCGGCGGCGAGGCTCGTCCGGTGCTCGTTGATACCGGTTCGACCGGCATCGTGGTCTCAGCCGCTCGGATTCCCGACAATGAGAGCCTGCCGAGCGAGCCCGGACGGCTGACCTACTCGAGTTCCGGCCGGATCATGGTCGGACGCTGGGTGCGCGTCCCGGTTTCCATCGTCGGCCGCGATGGAGCGAGCGTGGTCACGCAGCCCATCCGGGTCCTCGCCGTCGACCGGATCGACTGCACCGCGCGCGCTCGCAGCTGCACGCCCGAGGTGGCGCCGGCCCACGTGGCGATGATGGGGATCGGTTTCGGCCGTGAGGACGACAGCCAGACGCAGAGCACGCCGGACACCAATCCGCTCCTCAACGCGGAGCCGCCGGGACCCGGTTCGGTGCACCGCGGCTACGTGCTGACCCGACGCGGCGTGCATGTCGGCTTGACGCGCGCCAACACGCGCGGCCGCTACCGCTTCGTGAAGCTCGACCCGCACCCGCACGTGCCGGGCGACTGGCTCGGCGTTCCCGTCTGCATCACCGTCGACGGCCGTGAGCCCGCCGCCTGCGGCCGGGGGCTCCTCGATACCGGTGTCACCGGCATGTTCCTGACGCTGCCGCCGTCCCAGGTCGCCGACAGCCTCCGGGCCGATGCGGGCGATCACGCCGTGCTCCGCCCGGGAACGCGCCTCGGCTTCCAGTTCGGCGACGCGGCCGGCTACGCGATCGATGTCGGCGACCGAGCCGCGCCGCTCGCTCCCGAACGCATCGTCCTCAACACGGTGCGCCCGCAGCCCTTCGTCAACACGGGGCTGCACGTCCTGAACGGCTTCGACGTCCTCTACGACGCCGACCGCGGCTATTACGGCTTCCGGGCCCGCGACGCACAGTCGGCGTCCGACGACCCGTGATCTGCCCATCGGCCGCCGTGTCGCCCGCCCTTTCCCGCACCGAGTCCGCCATGCTGCGCAACGCCTTTCTCGCTGCCGTGCTCTTCGTCCCGACGGCCGGATACGCGGCGGAGGTCGATTGCGGCGCGTCCACGAACCAGATGGATGCCAACATCTGCACGGCCCAGGAATTCGACCGGGCCGATGCAGAGCTGAACCGCCGCTACGCGACCCTGCGCAGCAAGCTCGACGAGAACGGCCGACGCAATCTGGTCGCCGCCGAGCGCGCCTGGATCGCCTTCCGCGATTCCGAGTGCAACCTGCGGACCGGCTTCAACACGCTGACGCCCGACGACAACGGAAGCATCGCCCCGATGCTCCTGGGGGCATGCAAGATCACGCTGACGCGCCAGCGGATCCAGGACCTGGCAGCCCAGATCAAGTGCCCGGGCGGCGACCTGTCGTGCTCGCCCTGACTGCCTCCCGTCTTTCCCAACCACCCGCCTGAGCGAGCTGCCATGATCATCGTCACCACCGAGAACATTCCGAACTATCACGTGCGCGAGGTCCGCGGCCCCTGCTTCGGCGCCGTGGTGCACAGCCGCGGTGCGGTGGGCAATTTCACCGCCGGACTGCGCAGCATCATGGGCGGCGAGATCAGCGAGTACAGCCAGCTGATCGAGCAGGCGCGGTCGCAGGCGATCGACCGCATGGCGCAGAACGCGGCGCAACTCGGCGCCAACGCCGTCGTCATGATGCGCTTCGATACGGCGGACACCGATCAGTCGATGATGGGCGTCGTCGCCTACGGCACCGCCGTGATCGTCGAGGCACGCTGAAGTCGCGGCCCGGGCCGCGTTCCGCTCCGACCCGCCGTCACCCGCCGCGCGCAGGACCCCTCAGCCGGGTCGATGCGCCGCGCGAACCGGATCCCAGGACCATGAATGACAAGCGCCCACGCCTGCTGCAGGCCTCGGCCCCCGTCCTTGCCGGGCTGCTCGCCTGCCTCGCCGTGCCGTCGACCGCCGGAGCCGACCAGCCGTCCGCGAAACTGTGTCTGACCGAGACCTCCACGCCGGGCACGACAGCGTGCATGACCCGCGCCCTGCAGGAGGCGGACGCGAAGCTCAACGCGGCCTACAGGAAGGCGATGTCGGTGATCGATCACGACGACCGCACGCCGGACCCCGACGCCAGGGCGCTCTGGAAGACGCGGCTCGAGCGGGCGCAGCGGGCCTGGATTGCCTTCCGGGACGCGGATTGCGGCGACCTGACCGACAGCGAGTGGGCCAACGGGAGCGGCGCGAACGCGGCGCTGCCCGCCTGCCTCTACGACAAGACCGTCCAGAGGACGGCCGACCTGCTGAGCCGCTACCCGCTGCATTGAGAAGCGGCGCGGCATCGCCAGGGGTCCGTCGCGGGCCGGTGAATACTTCGGTTCCGCCGGAAGCTCCTCCGGCCCCGATGCAGTCCTCGTGCGCCTGCGGACGGCCGTCCGGCGCCCGATCTCACCCCGCTTCGATGGGACCGGGAGGACGCGGCGCCGGCGGCTCGGCCGGCGGGTCCCCGTCGGGCGGTGCGGGCTCCGGCAGCGGATCGTCGATGGGAGGCAGCGGGTCGTCTCCGGGACGCGGCGTATCCGACGACATGGTGCGGTGTCCTGTCCGAATCTTCGGGCGGTCGGGGACGTAACGCGCGTCGGTCCGGTCGGATGCGACCTCGTCAGCCGAAGGTCAGCGCCGACCGTTCCCGGAGCGCCCTGCGCAGGGCCCGGCTGAGGTCGGCCACCGAGTAGGGCTTGTGCAGGAGCTCGAAGCCGGCGGTGCCCTCCGACGCCAGCACGTGGCTGTAGCCGGAGGTGAGGACGACGGGCAGGTAGGGACGACGGCGCCTGATCTCCCGGGCCAGATCGACACCGTTCATGCCCGGCATCACCACGTCGGAGAAGACGATCTCGATCTCCTGGCCGTTCGCCTCGATCGTGGCGATAGCCGCCTGTGCGTCCTTCACCCAGACAGCCCTGTAGCCGAGTTCCACGAGGGCTTGCCGGGCGAAGGCGCCGACCTCCTCGTTGTCCTCCACCACGAGGACGGGCGTGCCGTGACCCTCGGCGAGCGGCTCCGGCTCGTCCGGCACGCCCTCCTGGACCTCCGCCTGCTGGGACCGCGGCAGGAACAGCGTGAAGGTGGTCCCGACGCCGACGACGCTGTCGACCGCGACGTCACCGCCCGACTGCTTGGCGAAGCCGAACACCTGGCTGAGGCCGAGGCCGGTGCCGTGGCCGACGCCCTTCGTCGTGAAGAACGGCTCGAAGATGCGTTCGAGGAGGTCCGCTTCGATGCCCGAGCCGGTATCCGAGACCGACACGGCCACGAAATCGCCGGGCACGGCCGGATGCGCCCGCAGCGCCGGGATCCGGTCCGCGCGCCGCACCTTGATCACGAGGCGGCCCTCGCCCTGCATGGCATCGCGGGCGTTCACCACGAGGTTGACGAGGGCCGTGTCGAACTGGCTGGGGTCGGCATCGACGTGGCAGCGCAGCCTGCGGCCGTCCGCGTCCGTGCCGGCATCCGTGTCGGTCGCGACGTGGATGCGCGCGCCGGTCAGCGTGCCGACCATGTCGGCGATGGCGGCCACCGACTGCACCACGTCGAAGATCGACGGTCGGAGTGCCTGCCGGCGCGCGAAGGCCAGCAACTGGCTGGTCAATCTGGCGGCGCGGTCGACCGTGTCGGCGATGGCGTCGACGTAGCGGCCCCGCCGATCCTCGCTGAGGCCCGGTCGCTTCAACAGATCGGTCGACGACTTGATGACGGTCAGCAGGTTGTTGAAGTCGTGCGCCACGCCGCCGGTGAGCTGCCCGACGGCCTCCATCTTCTGCGACTGACGCAGCTGCTCCTCGAGGGCGCGGCGCTCCGTGACGTCGCGCCCTGTCGCGTGGAACCGGTCCCCGCGCGCGATGGCGTTCCAGGCGATCCAGCGATACGCGCCGTCGGCGGTCCGGAACCGGACGTCGAGGTCCGACAGCGTGTGGCCGGTCCGCAGCGTCTCGAACGCGCTGGCCGCGGTCTCGCCGTCGTCCGGATGGATCAGGGTATCGATGCGGATGCCGACCAAGCTGCCGGCCGGCCACCCGAGCAGCTCCGTCCAGGCCGGGTTGACCGCCTGGCAGGTTCCGTCGAGGGCGCAGACCACGAGAAGGTCGCGGCTCGTCCGCCAGACCAGGTCATGCTCGATCTTCCGGTCGCGCGTCCGGGCCTCCCGCCGCTCCTCGTCCGCCTGCCGGGCCGCCGGATCCTCGAGAAGGATCGCGACGCGGTTCTGCGTCCCGCTACCGGTCCGCATCGCGCGGACGTCGAGGATGGGCCCCGTTCGCGACAGGGCTCCCTTGAACCGGGCGCTGTGCCCGGATCGCGCTACCTCACCGAGGGTGTCGAACCAGCGTCGGGCGTGGTCCGGCTCGAGCGCGCTCATCCAGCGTCCCGCCGCGGCGCCGAGGCCGGACTGATCCTCGAAGGCGGCGTTGGTCTCCACCACGCGGTAATCCGCGGCCCTGCCATCCCCGTCGAAGCGCAGCTCGACGATGCAGAAGCCCACCGCGTCGTCCGCCCGGGCATGCCGCGGCGCGATGGTCCGCTCGACGGCCTGCGCCTCGCGCTGCCGGAAGCGGGTGAGGTCGAGCTGACTGCCGAAGAAGAACAGCAACTCGCCGAGCGGTCCGAAGACGGGGCTGATGTAGAGTTCGTTGACGAAGGTGCTGCCGTCGCGCCGATAGTTCAGCAGCTCGACCACCACGTCGCGCCGCGCGGCGATGGCATCGCGGATGCGGGCGACATCGGCCGGATCCGTCGCGGGCCCCTGGAGGAAGCGACAATTGCGCCCGATCAGCTCTCCCGCCGAGTAGCCGGAGAGTTCCAGGAAGGCGCGGTTGGCGAAGACGATCGGGTTGTCGGGCAGGTTCGGATCGGTGACGATCATCGCCATCCGGGTCTTGTCGGCGGCGGTGAACAGAAGATCGGAGCGGGCGGTGCCGACTCCGGCCAGAGTGGTTGTCGGGGCGGTGACTGGGGCCTGTGACGCGCGCAGGCGCGCGTTCTCATCAACCAGCGCGCGCTCGCGCCGACGCAGCCGCTCGACCTCCCCCCGAAGATCTTCGATGCTCATGGCCCGGTCTTATCCGGAGCCGCCGCCGCGTCCAACCGCAACCGGCACGCGGATGCGAGAAGGGGGTGTGACCTCTGGTCCCGACAGTGCCGGCGTCGGACACCGGGCGTTCGGATCCTGCGATGCCGAAAGGGGGCGGGTCCGCCGGTTCCTGACCCGCGATGACCGGCGCTGCCTCCACTGGAATCCGGGGGACAGCGGCGGGCTGCGGGCGGTCGTACCGCCGGGACCGGTCTCTCGCGTTCCGGCCGGATGCGACCTCGGGACCCCGCGAACGCGAACGGCCGGAGTTCGACTCCGGCCGTTCGGTCGACGCGGTGCGTGTCGCTTACCGCAGGAGCTGGAGGACGCCCTGCTGGGCTGAGTTGGCCAGCGACAGGGCCGAGATGCCCATCGACTGGCGGGTCGACAGCGCCTGCGAGTTCGCCGCCTCCTGGTTCAGGTCGGCGTTGGTCAGGTTGGCCGAGCCCGTCTGCAGCACGTTGATCAGCTGCTTGGAGAAGTCCTGGCGGTTCTGAACCACCGATAGGTTCGAGCCCAGCGTGCTCGCCGCGGAGTTCAGGGCCGCGCCGGCCGTGGTCAGGACCGCCAGGGTCTTGTTGACGTCGGCGTTCAGCAGGAAGTTGCCGAGGCCGTTCTGGCTGGTCGAGCTGTTCGAGTTGGTGATCGACGACAGGCCCAGGCCGCTGGAGGTCGCGTCGACCGAGGCGACGTTCAGGTTCGAGCTGCCGGTGTCGTTGAACTTGATGTTCATGTCATTGCCCTTGCCGGCAATGAGGTTGACGCCGTTGTAGCTGGCGTCGCTGGCGAGCTGCGTGATCTGGTTGAGCAGGTTGTTGTACTGATTGGCCAGCGAGGCGCGCTGCGTCACGCCCGAGATCGACAGGTCGCTGGACACCACGGTGCTGGCGGCGGTGCCGTAGGTCGAGGCGGTGGTGGCCGAGGCGGTGAAGCCGAGCGCCGTCTGGCTGCCGGAGTTCTGGAATTCCACGTCCGCCTGGGCGTTCAGGACGATCTTGGTGCCGGTGCTGTCGACCGAGAAGATCGCGCCGGCGCCGAAGGCGCCGCTCGACGAGGTCGAGGCCGAGCTGACCGCGGCGTTGAGGGCGGCGACCGTGGCGTTGACGCTCGAGGAGGCGGCGACCGTGGCCGAGACCGAGCTGCCGTTGATGGTCAGGAGCACGGTCGAGGAGGCGGTGCTGGCGCTGTAGGCGTTGGCGGCGGTGCCGGTGGTGGAGAGCTGGGTCGAGAGCGCCTGGCTGGCGATCGACTTGGCCTGGCCCACCAGCTTCTGGATCGAGGTGATGCCCTGGTTGGCGGCCTGGATCGACTGGATGCCGTTGGAGATGCCGTCGAGGAGGGAGTTCAGGCTCGAGGAGCGTCCGTCGAGGGCCTGGGAGGTGAAGAAGTTGGTCGGGTTGTCGAGGGCGGAGTTGACGGTCTTGCCGGTCGCGAGCCGATTCTGGGTGGTCGCCATCAGCTGGGCGGTGTCCTGCAGCGAGAGCAGGTTCTGGCGCGTCGCGGCCGACAGGGTGATGGAGGACATGGATCGCTATCTTTCCAACCGGAGCAACCCGATTCTCGGGGATGACTAAGAATACCGGTTAGGGTTAAGTCCGGATTAAGCGCGCGAGTATTTTCGCCGCGCCGGTAGCGTTACCGGAAAATTTACGGCCCGCGCGCGCAAGCCAGTCCCGGACGGCATCGATCAGGGGCGTCCCGACCAGGAGGTCATCGGAGACTTGAAGCGGCGGGAGTCGATCCCGTCCGGCGCGGGCGGATCAGGCGATCCGGCCGGCGCCTCGCGCCGCGGGACGGATTCTCAGTCCAGCGCGTAGCCGAGCATCCCTTCGGACATGTGACCCTCACAGTCCGGGACGGTCGACACGAAATGATCGCGGCCTCCGGCGATGCAACGGTAGATCGGATGGCTCCCCGGCCTCTGCGCCTCGTAGACGTAGCCGGTCTGCCCGAGCGGTGTCTGGCCCTCGCATCTCGGGTCGCGGCTGAGGAAGTGGTCCTGTCCTGCCGCGCAGCTCATCAGCATCGCGGTCCCGGGCGCCGGGAGCGTCAACACGGTACCGAGGCTGCGCTCGATCGTGTAGCCCGGCCCGATATAGCCGGTCGTCACCCAGTGGCCGCCGGGCCCGAAGGCGCGCCGCAGGGGAAGGCGGTCGGCGCCCTTCGGCCGCCGCGCCTCGGCGACCCGCCACGTGCCGGGATAGGGGTCACCCCCTGAGAAGAAGACCGTGATGTCCGGCAGGAACGGCGTCAGGAACCCCGCCCCGTCGCGCTGGAAGCCGGGACTGTGGTTCAGGTAGAAGCCCGTGACGTCGGAGTTCAGGTAGCCCAGGGGTGTCCACGCCGCCGGCGCCCCGCTCAGCACCGCCTTCAGGGGCATCCTGAACAGCCCCATCTGGTAGGTTTCCCGGTCGGGATTGCGCCCCGGATCCTTGCAGGCCACCTGCTGGCACACGCGGCCCGGCAACCCGGTGATGACGTAGACCTCGCCGGTCTTGGGATCGTAGGCGAAATCCGAGTTCGGGTTGATGGTCGAGCCGTCGGTCGTGGCGTTGGGGACTCGCGCCGGCGCCCCGAAATGCACGCCGTCGGCCGTGTGCCGGACGTAGAGGTCCCCGAAGCCCGGCACGCCCTGCGGCCCGGTGAGATCCGTGGTGAAGACGAACAGGCCGGACCGGCCGTCCGAGAAGGTCGCCGGCTGGCCCGTGCCGTAATTGCCCTGCGCGATGACCGGGTTGATCGGCTTGATGACCGGTTCCGGGTAGTCGACCCACGTCACCTTGTCGTTCGAGAAGGCGAGGCCGGTCTGGTTGTTGTTTCCGGGCAGGTTGTCGGCGCCCGAATAGTACATCGCGTAGGCGTAGGTCTGCCCGTCCGCCGGGTTGACGAAGCGGCCCCGGATCACGCTGGGATCACAGACGTACTGCCGGTTCCAGGAGTTGGGCGTCGGCTGGAACACGATCCGCGCCGGCGAGAAGCCGGTCTGCGGCGTGTAGGAGCGATGGAAGATGACGTCCGTCTTGCCCTGACCGCACCACCAGATGTCGGTGGTCCCGTTCTCGGTGATGACGCTCGGCGCGTAGTTGTAGCCGGCTGGATTGGCCTCGTTGACGAACAGCGGTTGCGCCTCCGGCCCCTTCCAGCCGGCCTCGCCCGCGACCGGGACGGCGAGCACTGCCAGGAGCATCCCGACGAGAGCGCCCTTCCGCGCAACGAGAACCGGCAGCATCCTCATTCCCATCGCTCCCACCGGTCCGCTCCTGACTCCGAGATGCCGAGACATTCCGGCGGCGTGCTGACGACCGGAATGTGGCCGTCTGATATCCGGCGGCTCTGACCGGCGGCTCCGATCGTGTCCCGACGCGTCTCCCGCGGACGCGATCACGCGCCCTGCGCGGGCGGGACCGCGCGGCGGCAGACCGGCCGCAGGGCGCGGTCGAGCAGCGATTGCCGCCCGAGGATCATCTCGAAGAAATCGTACTCCCCCGGCCTGAAATTGGCTTTCAGGAACTGGAAGTGCATGTGGAAAGGCTTGAGGCGCAGACGCTTGTAGTCGTCCTCGGGTATCCTGTCCTTGACCCCGGCGGAACGGATGAGCGGGTTGCAGGCCAGGAAGGCGGGTCGTCCGAATCCGAGATCGAAGATCGGATTGAAGCCGTAGCAGTTGAGCCAATCCTGGGGGGCTTGGTAGTCGCACCAGACGATGCGGTCGCTGAAGACGAGGGTCGCGATGTCGTCGCGCAGCGCGCGGGCCTCGTGCTGGAGCGCCACGAAGGGCAGCCCCGAGCCGAGCGTGACGAGCGACAGGCGCGGATGCCCTCGATCGTCGGTCCCGAGGCGCGCGAGGACCTGCGCGGCAACCTCGACCGCCATGGCTGCGCCGAGGGAATGGCCGACGATCATGACCTCGTCGGGCGCGTCCGCCGGGTTCGCGCGCCAGTGGGCCAGTTCGGCCAGGACACGGTCCCGGAAGGCCGCGACCCGGTCCGCGTAATCCGGCCGCCGACCGGTCGCGTGCTGCCAGAAGAAGATCCGGATGCTCAGGATGTGCCAGAAGAACAGGCGCCCGAGCGCCTTCTTGGCGCCGTACAGGAGCGCGAGCGCCGCGGCCGCGAGAAGCAGCGCCACGCCGACCGTTTCCGTCAGCGCCGACGGGCTGACGGCAGCGTAGATCGCGGTGCCGAGCGCGATCAGGAGCGCCGGGGCCACGAAGGCGACGAAGAACGGGAAGGCGGTCAGCACCGTGTAGGGCCATCCGAACCGGGACGTCTTGAAGACCAATCCCTGTGCGAGCCCCGCCGCGACGCTCCGCGCCAGCAGAGCCAGCTTGCGCGACACGGGACGCGCGAGATCCGCATGGACGATATCGCTCCAGATCAGGGTCTCGCAGCGGACCGCCGCACCGTCGCCGTCGGCGGGTGCGTCGACCGTCCAGCTCCGGGTCAGACCATCCGGATCGGTCCGGATCTCCGAGACCGCGCGCGGCATCGCCCCGAACCGGGTCGCGTGACGGTGAAGCTCCCGCTTGAAGAAGGCGGGGAAGCGGATGCCGCTGCGGGCGTCGAATCCGTGAATGAAAAAGACATGTCGCCGCGCCACCGGTGCCGGATGAAGGTCTCTCAACTTGAAGGGCGTGAACGATAAGTAGCCGCGGACCATGTGATCGATCGAGGACGAGAGCACGAGAGGGATTCGTGGCGGTCGACGGCGCCCGCAGGGGCGGCTCCATTGCACCATCGCGGAGGGCTCCACAACAGCGCACCGGCGGATCTGGTTCCGCCACCGGCCAGCATTCATGATCCGGGCGGCATTCCCGGCACTGTCGCCCGGCAACACCGGCGGCGCCGAAAATCCGTTTCGCGCTCGGGGGGGACTGGACTTGGGAAAACTGAGCCTCCTACGGTGCGGGACGCGGGGGCGGTGTTCAAGATTCGTATGGGTTTGTCAGAGGCCGTGAGGGCGCTCCGCAGCGGCGCCCTCCGCCGTCACAAGATCGGCCATATCCAGGCCGTCTTCGACGCTGCGCCGAGCGGCTGCGTCGTGCTCGCCGGCGACTCGCACGCGGCTCACATGCCGCGGCCGGTCGTTTCCCGTCCCGTGCTGAATGCCGGGCTCGCGGGCGCGACGGCCCGCTCCTACCGCCGGGCCCTCGACCTGCTGCGTGCGCCCCTGCCGGCCTTCCTGGCGGTCCTGTTCGTCGGGACCAACGACATCCGCTCGCCGTCGGCGCTCGGGCGATCGGCGACGGCCGATTTCTCCGACCACGCGGATCGCATCGTCGACCGCTTCCAGGCCTTCGCCCTCGACACGCTGGTCTCGGCGCTGCCGCCCACGCCGGGCTCGTGGGTTACCGAGCGCGATCCCGCCGCGGTCGAGGTCTATTCCGATCTCCTCCGCGCCGTCTGCGCACGCCGGGGGGTCTCGTTCTTCGACCCGTTCGCGGCGCTGCGCGGAGCGCGCTTCGGTCTCGCCGAGGACGAGGCCTTCGTCGAAGGGACGCATCTGCGGGATTACGCGGCCGTCGCCGCGCGCGTCGCCGGCCAGATCCGCGACCGGTACGGTCTCGATCATTATCTGGAGAGCCCGCTCCCGGGCTTCGATGAGGCCTATTACAGGAGCTGGTACGCCGACACGTGCCAGTATCCCCACGGTCCGGCGCGACACTACCTCGATCTCGGCTGGCGCGAGGGCCGTGACCCGAGCGGGCATTTCAGCACCGACGGGTATCTCGACGCGAACCCGGATGTTCGCGTGGCCGGGGTCAACCCGCTCGTCCACTTCCTGGAGGTCGGCTTCGCGCAGGGGCGGACCGGCTGGCAGAAGGCGCGCACGCATCCGACGCGCTATCGCGGCGTCGACCCGGACACCTGAGGGCAGCGCCGCGGGCCGGCAGCGCGCACGCCATCGTGACCGCCGCCGCCGCGAAGCTGACGCAGGACGGTGTACGCATGTGATCATGCGCCTCCTCCTCGCCGTCCCACTCCTCGTCCTCATCGCCACCGGAGCGTCGGCCGGAGAGCCGCTCCTCGACGGACCCGTCGTCGCCGGCGGCTTCGGGATGGGCGGGTCGGACTATTACGGCGACGTTCACAGCCGCATGCCGTTCACCGGCGAGGCACCGCCGCGGCCGGTCGGGATGGCCGACATCGTGCGCGTCCGGGCGGCCCGCGCGCGCGCCGCGACCGCGTCCCGGCGACAGGCGCCGCACCGACCTGCGCATCGCGGCTGAGTGTCTCCGGCCTCCGCCGATCCGAACCAGCCGGACGAGGAGAGCGCGGTCCGAACGATCGGGCCGTAGCCGTAGGAGGACGGTCGGAGCGGCGGATCAGTGCCGGTATCGTTCGGCCAGGGCCATGAGGGCCTGGGCGAGCTCGGTGAGGTTTGCGGAGGCGGCCTCGACCTGCCGGGTGCCGGCCGCGGTCTGCTGGCTGGCCTGGCGGATGTTCTGCAGCGCCCCCATCACCTGCTCGATGCCCAGCTGCTGCTGGTTGGTCGAGGCCACGATCTGCTGGAACGTCTGCACGTTCTCCTCCACCCGCGCGGTGATCTCCTCGATCGTGCGCTGCGTCGTGTCCGAGCGCGTCTTGCCCGCCGCCGCACGCTTGACCGCCTCCTCGGTCAGCATCACCGACGTGTTGATGCCCCGCTGGATCTCGCCCAGGATCCCCCGCACCTGCCCCGTGGCCGCCTTGGCCTGGTCGGCCAGGAGCTTCATCTCCGAGGCCACCACCGAGAAGCTGCGCCCGCTCTCGCCGGCCGCGGCCGCCTCGATGGCGGCGTTCAGCGCCAGCAGGTGCGTGCGCTCCGAGATGTCGTTGACCGTCTCGATGATGTCGCCGATCGTCTGGG